>NZ_JBHVWT010000025.1:0-94415 GCF_042882135.1 Streptomyces sp. NPDC058240 | reverse complement strand
CGACCTCACCAACCCCGTCGCCAACATCACCGCGGCCGCCAACTACGCCGCCGACCGCTACGGATCCATCGACAACGTCAACTCCGCCTACTGAGCCAGGTGTGCTTGAGTGTCCGGAAGCGACACCGTGTGGACTGTTCGATGGGCCGTTGTGAGGCCCGACGGACCTCGCGGTCATGCGTACAGGACTGCTGGACGGGCGGGGTGGGGTCATGGGAATGATCGAGCGGCTGTGGGCGGCCGGGGAGATGCCCTTCCATGACGGGCTCTACCGGCCGGACGACACCTGCCTCGAGGTGCATGTGGACGGCCCCGGGGCCTACCGCCCGGACGCCGGGCAGCCGATTCCCTTCCGCCTCGGAGAGCCGTTCGACGTGGCCCGTGCCATCGAGGAGAGCGGCACCATCGAGGTGGACACGTACTTCGAGACCCCGCTGCCGGATGGATCGGGCCGGATGTCCGGCGGTGGCAGCGGGATGGGCAACATCGGCTACCTGGCCCGTCTCGACGCCGACCGCTCCTTGCGGTGGCTCGCCGTGATGTTCTGCTCCAACCCGTTCGTGGGCGTGCACCACGAAGGAACTACCGCGGTCTGCACCAACGACTGGAAGAACCGGCTGACCCTCGACCTCACCGCCCACGCCCTGACCTGACCCCGCGTTCGGCCAGTGACATGCCGCCGATGGCGCAATGCGCACCTGACTCGGCCGGCCGGGTCATCCTGAGCCGTCTCACGCACGGGTCGGAGACCGGCGGGGGACCGGTCCACGGTGCCTGTCACCACACCACATGTGGGCGGCACGCACGGAGGCGGGAGGCGTTGTGAAGTATTCCGGCATCGACTACGAGGCGGTGTTCCAGGCACTGCCGGGGGCAGTGGCGCTGCTGACCGCCGACCTCGTGTACGTGGATGTCAACGAGGCGTTCCTGAGGGTGTCGCGGCGTACCCATGACCAACTGGTCGGCCGCTATCTGTTCGATGTCTTTCCCGACAATCCCGACGACCCCACCGCGACCGGCAACAGGAATCTGGAGATGTCGTTGCGGCGGGTGGCGGCCACCGGCGAGCGCGATGCCATGGCGTTGCAGCGCTACGACGTCGAGCTCCCCGACCGGCCCGGTGAGTGGGAGGAACGGTACTGGAGCCCGGTCAACGTCCCGGTCCTCGGCCCGGACGGGCACGTCGCACTGCTGCTGCACCGGGTGGAGGACGTCACCGAACTGATCCGCGCCCGCGGTGGTCACAACGGCGGGGACCGGGCCAGGGTGCTGGAGGCCGACCTCTACACCCGGGCCAGGGAACTCCAGGAAGTAAACGAGCGGCTCCGGCAGGCCCACGCCCGCGAACGCGAAGTCGCCCTGACCTTGCAGGCCGCGATGCTGCCGACTTCCGGCCCGGTCGGCCGCCGCCGGGCAGCAGTGCGCTACCGGCCGGCTGTCGGTTCCCTGAACGTGTGTGGCGACTGGTACGACTTCGCCGAACTGACGGGGAACCGGATCGCGGTGGCCGTCGGGGACGTCGTCGGGCACGGCCTGCACGCGGCCGGAGTCATGGGTCAGCTCCGCAGCGCGCTCAGTGCCGCCGTGCGCGTGGCCGACGGCCCCGCCGCCGCGCTGGACGCACTCGGTCTGTACGCCCGGTCCGTCGACGGCGCCGAATCCACCACCGCGGTGCAAGTGGTCATCGACTACACCGGTCACACCCTCACCTACAGCAGCGCCGGGCACCCTCCGCCCGCACTGCTCCATGCGGACGGCGGCGTCGAGTTCCTCGACCAGGCCACCGACCCCCCTCTGGGTGCCCGCTTCGAACATGTCGCCAGACCCCAGGCCGACACGACGTTCGCGGAAGGCGCCACTCTTGTCCTCTACACCGACGGACTGATCGAACGCCGCCGCGAAGACATCGACACCGGCCTTCGCCGGCTCGCCGACTGCCTCACCCATCACGGGTCGGCGGACACCGAAACACTCGCCGACACGCTGCTGCGCGAACTGATCCCTCAGAACGGCAACAGCGACGACACCGCCCTGGTCATCGTCGGTCTGTAGCCCGGCCCCGTGCCTGCCGCGCCGCGATCCTCGACGGCACCGAAGCACCCCCGTTCCCGGGAGGAACCCCGCACGGTTCTCAACCAGACTGCCCCTCGCGCATGTTGACACCCATCGATCCGGTCACGAGTTGCGGGCCGTCACTCCGCCGTGTGTGCGCATATGGCACAGTCGTGCCGTGGATGCACTGCGACCTCAGGACCCCGCGCGCATGGGCGCCTACCACCTTCTCGCCCGTCTCGGTGCGGGCGGCATGGGGCAGGTGTATCTCGGCAGGTCGCCCGGCGGACGGCTGGTGGCCGTGAAGGTCATCCGCGACGAGATCAGCGACCACCCCGAGGCGTTGGCACGGTTCCGGCGGGAGACCGCGACCGTCGAGGCCGTGCGCAGCGCCTACACCGCGCAGTTGATCGAGGCTTCGCTCGACGCGCCTCCCTACTGGCTGGCCACCGAGTACGTGGCAGGGCCCACGCTCCGCGGTGCCGTGGGCGCGAGCGGTCCTTTCCCGGCGGACAGCGCCCTGAGACTGCTCGCCGCGCTCGCCGAGGGACTGGCAGCGGTCCACGCCCATGGAGTCACGCACCGGGACCTGAAACCGCACAACGTCATCCTCTCCTCGCAGGGACCGCAACTGATCGACTTCGGGATCGCGCGAGGACTGGAGCAGACGATCCTCACCCGGGACGGGATGGTCTCGGGGACACCCGGCTACACGGCACCCGAGGTTCTCCTGCGGAACGAAGTGGGCCCGGCGGCCGATGTCTTCGCACTGGGCGCGACCCTTGCGTACACGGTGACGGGCCGGTCTCCGTACGGCACGGGCGAACCGGCGGCGGTGAGCTACCGGACCGTGCACGAGGACATCGACCTGGCGGGGGTACGGCCCGCGCTGGCCGAGCTCATCCGGCAGTGCGTCGCCAAGGACCCGGCGGACCGGCCCGAACCGGCCGCCGTGATCGCCCGGTGCGCGGTGGACTCGCCGCTGGCGTCGGACGCCCACTACCGGATGCTGGCACGTACCGCCGAACCCGTCCCCGAACCCGGGCGCGTGGAGACGCCGCCCACGTCGTCCGGCGCGCACACGGAGCCGGAGACGGGGACGGTCCGGGCACCACGGAGCGAGGCCGGGACACGGCCGAAGAACCACGAGCCGGTCGTCGAAAGGGCGGAGCGGGCCGCTACCACCGCACCCACGGGCCTGCCGGACACCGCACCGGACGACCGTCCGGATCCGCAGCGACGCCCCGGCCAGGCCGCACGGGGCAGAGCCTGGCTCGCCGTATGCGCGGTGGCGCTCGCGGTGCCCATGACGGTCTGGCTGCTCCCGGAATCGGACAGGAGGGACACCGGCGCCGCCCCCACGACGGAGGTCACCACGTCCGGGCAGCCGACCGCGCCGCGGACGGCCACCAGAGGCCCGGCCAGTGGACCGCCGGACCACATCGTGAACGATCGCGTCTCGCAGGACCGCTGGACCCTGTCCGACGAGCCGGAGCAGGCGGCCCAGGGCATCGGTTCCTGCGATCTGTCCAGCCTCGCCGATTCCTCACCGCCCTCGGGACTGCAGTCCTCCGTCTCCCACACCACGGGCTCGGACACGGCCTCGCTGGCGCTGCGCCCCAAGAACGCCGGCGAGGGCAAGAGACCTGCTCCGTACTACATAGCCGTGGGGGTGCGTCCCCCGCACGAGACGGACCGTGCCACCGGACGACCCCTCCGGGGGTCCGTCAGCAAGGGCATCGGCTTCACCAGCAAGCCCGTCGACATCTACTCCCGTTGGACCTCCGGCGGAACCGTCAAGTTCAAGTACCCCGACGACTTCCGTGCCCACTTCGGCGAACGCACCGTCGACGCGCTCCCGGTGGGAGACGACAGGGGCGACTGGACCGTGGTGCTGTACCACGTCGAAGGCGGGCCCACGAAGTACACCTCCGTCGTGTGCAACGGCTTCCACGCCTGAGACGCGGCGCCTCGACGACGCGGGTGGTGCGGCCGGAGCGGAGCGGGCAGTCGGTGGGCTTCTCCCGGGCCGGGACGTGTTGCCGTTCTCCAACTGCTCCACCACATCTGTTACATGGCGGCGTTCTGCCCCAGCCCAGCCCAGCCCAGCCCGGCCCGGCCCGGCCCAGCCCTGCCGATGCCCGACCTGTGCACAGCGGCACCGGAGAACGCGAACACGCTCAACCCGCGCACGTACCTCCGCTTCGGCAGGGACCGGACGATAGCCACCGGGCTTCAGGACCGGATGATCGCGGAGGCCGATGCACTCACTCCGGGCAACCCCTTCCGGGTCCGCGACTTCGCGACCGCGCCCCAGGTCGGCGCACTCGACCCGGCACCAGTGGCAGTCGCGCCGGCCGCGCTCGCGGCCTCACAGGGCGATACACCTAGAGCTGCCGAAGATGATCACGCAGTCTGCGGGCCACCTGCGCCATGAGGGCGTCGGCGCCGGGCTGAACACTCGCCGGGACGAGTGACTCGGTGAGGACGGCGATGGCGAAGGCCTGGCCGTCGGAGTGCTCGACGACGCCGATTTCGTGCCGGAGGTTGAGAAGAGTGCCGGTCTTGGAGGACCAAGTGGTGGCGTCGGAGCTGAAGTCTGGGGCGAGCCGGTGCCGGATGAGGTTGTGGGCCATCAGGCCACGTACGCGCTCGGCCACGTCCGGATGGATCGCCGACGGCGTCCACAGGGCTTGCAGCAGCTCGACATAGGCGCGTGCGCTGCCGCTGCTGGCGCGGGTGGTGTCGAGCTGGGGCACCCGATGTCCGCGACCGCTGGTGCCGGCACCGATGGCGAGGGAGAGGGCGAGATGGGCCTGGGAGGCATCGAAGCGTTCCAGGGGAGTGTCGGTGAGTTCATCGAGACTGTGCCGGACAGTGATGCCGCGGAGACCGAACTCACGGAGCATGTCGGTGACCCGGGCGGGCGGTGTGAGACCGAACAGCACGTCGGCGGCTGCGCCGTCACTCACGCAGGTGCTCATGTAGAGGAGGTCGTCGATCGCGATCCGGGCGGGGTGACGGAAGCGGCTCAGCCCGGTGGGGCCGGGTGTGGTCGTGCGCCCGGGGTGAACGTCGAGCATCGTCGCCCCGTCCAGTTCGCCCCGGCGGATGCGCTCCGCCGTCGCCAGCGCGAGCGGAACCTTGACCAGGGACGCGGCGGGCAACTGGGTGTCCGGGGCGATTCCGACTTCGTCGCCCGTGTGGAGATCCCGCACGAGCAGACAGCCGTGCAGTCCGCCGTCGTGCAATTGCCGACGCATCTCGCTCAGGAGCGCTTCGGTGCTCACGCCGCCGCCCCTCCCGCACTGCCCGCCCCGGTGTCTGCGCCCAGGCAACGGCCGATGGCCTCGCCCAGCCGCGCCTCGATGTGTTGGGGATTGCCGCCCGCGGCGGCGATCAGAGCGAAGCCCCGGCTGAGCGTGAGCTCACCGATGGGCCGCCAGTTCAGGGCGAGTTCCTCGGCCTGCGCGGGGGAGCACAGCAGCAGGTCGCCCGTGCAGAGCACTTCCGCCGCGGCTGTCGTCAGGTCGGTCGCGGCAACGAGCTGCGCGGGCCGCAGACCGACCGCGTCCCGCAACCTGGTCAGCGGGTCACGGATGTGCGGCACGTCGTCCTCCGGCTGGATCCAGATCCGGCGGGCCGGGCCCGTCGACGCCCGCCCGATCCGTAGCGTCTCGATGTAGACGCGCCGCACGCCGGGATCCTGGACACCGGCGAGCCCGAGCGGCAGGGACCACGTCGCCTCGTCCGCGGGCACGGCGAGCAGCGCGGCACGTACCAGCTGCGAGTGGATGAACTCGACGCGCTGCGCGGGCGCGGCGATACGGAGATCGAGTGTGATGCCGTGGCCCCGTGCCTCCGCGATCAGGCGGGCGAGACAGGCTGTCGAGCAGAGGCCGGGCACCGCGAGCCGCCAGGGCTTGCACTTGGCGGCATCGGCCTCGTGCAGCAGCACGTCCGCCGCCTGCACGAGCTGTCTTGCCGCCGGCAGCATGTCCCGGCCGAAGGGCGTGAGGACGGCCCGCCGCGACATCCGCTCGAACAGCTGCTCGCCGAGGCGCTCCTCCAGGGCGGCGACGCGACGGCTGGCCACCGGCTGGGACATCCGGGCCGCGGCTGCCCCCACGGTGAAACCGCCGTGCTCGCTGACACTGACGAATGCCCGACACGCTCCGACCAGATCCACAGCCTGAACCCTAACGCCATGCCGGATCAGCATGAAACAGCGCGTGGGCGTATTGGACCGCATGGCAGTCGGGCGGAGAAGGTGGGCCCGGCACTCATGACCACACCCCGGGATGGGGACCTGCCACTCCATCCCCTATGCGCCCCGCCCGCGGGGTGACCTGGAGGTCCGGACCCCATGCAGCAGCACAGCCCTGCCCGCCGTGCCCTTCTCGGCATGCTGGCCGCGCTCGCCCTCGTACCGCTCGCGGCGTGCAGCGGAGAGGACCCCCGTCCCTCGTCCCCCTCTTCCCCGGTGGCGTCATCCCCGCACGCCGGGGCGACGGGACCGACCGGGGCCGTGAAGCCTTTCGATCGACGCTTCAAGGAACTTGAGCGCAAGTTCGACGCGCGGCTGGGCGTCTATGCCATTGACACCGGCACCGGCCGCGAAGTCGCCTACAACGACGGTGAGCGCTTCGCCTACGCCTCCACGTTCAAGGCGCTGGCCGCCGGTGCCGTATTGCGCAAGTACTCCGTGGGCGGGCTGGACGAGGTGGTCACGTACTCCCGGGACGATCTGATCAGCAACTCCCCGGTGAGCGAGAAGCATGTCGGGACCGGGATGAGCCTGGGCGCCCTGTGTGACGCCGCCGTCCGTTTCAGTGACAACACCGCGGCCAACCTGCTCCTCGACCGACTGGGCGGTCCCCGGGGCCTGGACGCCGTACTCGCGGGGATCGGCGACGACGTCACCCGGATGGAACACCAGGAACCGCAACTCAACCAGTGGTCCCCGGGTGCCGTGTCCGACACGAGCACGCCGCGGGCACTCGCGGGCGATCTGCGCGCGTTCGTCCTCGGAGATGTTCTCGGCAAGGACGAACGCGCCCAGCTGACGAAGTGGCTGCGGACCAACACCACCGGGGACGAGCTCATCAGGGCCGGGATGCCGAAGGACTGGGTGATCAGTGACAAGACCGGTTCCGGCGGCACCTACGGCACCCGCAATGACATCGCCGTGGTGTGGCCCCCCGACGCCGCCCCCATTGTCGTGGCGATCCTGTCGAACCGGAGCAGGGAAGATGCCGAGTACGACAACGAACTCATCGCGGAGGCGGCGTCCGTGGTCGCCGACACGTTGTCGTAGCGGGGAGTGTGTTCTCTGGCGGGGAGTCTGTTCTCAAGCGGTGCGCGAGGGTACGCCGTGCCGGATCCGGACGTTGGGTTCGACGTAGACGGCGTGATCGTGCGTGGTGTCGCAGTGCACCGGAGCCGGGGCGCCGGGTACGTCGACGTACCCGTCCCGGCCGAAGGGCAGGCCGGTCCACTGCCGCCACTGAGCCGGCGAACCGCTGACCGTCATCGAGGCGGGAGCGACCTTTCTCTGCCACGACGGAGCACTTTGCCACAGGCCGACACCGGGGCCGAAGGCGATTGCACCGTCGCTCGCCACGCAACGACAGGCGGCCGTTGTGGCCGTGGTCCTCCACGCCGAAGCCGGTGCCGAAGCCGGTGCGGGCTGAGCGACCGGAAGCCCCGACCGGAGCGGTGCCCGGGCCCGGACGGAACCCGCCCGTGGAAGGACTTCACCAACTGCTCCCGCACCAAGCCCCTCACGAACCGAGCCGCACCGGACCGGGACGTGGGCCGGTCGCACCGCAGCCGGTCGTGGACGCCTCGACAGTTCCCGTACGTCCCGGACGGATGCACCCACCGCGTGGTGATCCGAACGAGACCGCCTACGGCTGATCGCCCCTGAGCCACTGAAGGATCTCGGGGGTCACGGGGTCGGTGATGTCGGCGAACTCGTCATGCTTCTTGAGGTACTTGGCCACATAGGGGCAGACAGGGACAATGCGCATATCGCTCCTGCGTACGTCGTTCAGGGCCTCTGTCACGAGAACCGAGGCCAGGCCCTGTCCGGCGAAGGCGTCGTCGATTTCCGTGTGGTAGAAGACCCGCTGTCCGTCCCGGTCGCGGTAGACGGTGAAGCCTGCGGTCGTACCGTCCACCTGGATCGCGTACCGATGCTTCTCGTCGATTCGCTCCACGACGGGAGCGGAGGCATTCTGCGTCATGGCGTTTCCATTCCTTCAACTGGTTACGGAGGCTGGTGGTTCAACGGCGCGACGGGTTCCCGCGCGGCTGGATGGTGGCGTTCGGCAGGATGGGTGCGGGGAGGCGGTCACCGGCGTATCCATGGACGGTGCCAAAGCGTTCGGAGGCGCCCTCCCAGTCCTCGCGCGCCTCGACGATGTCCTTGTGGCTACGGCCGATGAAGTTCCACCACATGACGATCTCCTCCTCGAACGGTGTGCCGCCGAGCAGCAGTAGCCGTGCCGTGTCATCGGAGGTATTGGTGAGCTTCAATGTGTCGGGTCCGGGGCCGACGTAGCCCAACTCGGCCCGCAGTACGGGGGTTTCACCCAGGCGGATGCTTCCTTGATCGACGAGCACGCCGTGCTCGAAGCCGGTGTCCACGGCGAGGGTGACTCTCGCGTACGGGTCGAGGAGGAGTTCGGCGCCGAGCAGAGGGGTGAAGGTCCGCACCGGGGATGCGTTGCCGGCGAGTGCGCCGAGGAAGACCCTGGCCTCGCCCCCGTCCAGGCGGACGGGCTCGGGGATGTAATGCTGGAAGTCGCGCTCCGCGTGCCGGTGTTCCTCGGGCAGCGCCACCCACAGTTGGGCGCCGTGCAGGATCGTGGTCCCCGGGGTCGAGACCTCCGTGTGGCTGATGCCGTGCCCGCCCGTCATGAGGTTGAGCTCACCGGGACGCACGAAGGCGTGGCTGCCCATGCTGTCGCGGTGCTCGATCTCCCCGCTGAAGAGCCAGGACACGGTCTGCAGCCCGGTGTGGGGGTGGGGCGCGACATCCATGCCGCCCGTCTCGGCGACGTTGTCGGGGCCGTAGTGGTCGGCGAAGCACCACGCGCCGATCAGAGTGCGGCGCCGCTGCGGCAGGGTGCGCCGCACCGTCATCGCCCGCGGGCCGCCCAACGGGACGTCGCGCGCGGACAGCACCTCGACCTGCGGCGCCCCGTCTCTGCGCCCTTCGTCCGGCGAAGCCGCGCAGTGCGTCCCGACCGGCTCGATCTCAGCGTCGCTCATCGCGCGTCACCCCCGGCACGGCGCTTGTTGGGTATTCAACTATCATGGTTGGATCCTAGAGCACCAGCGTCCGAAGCGCACGGCAAGGGCGGGCGGACCGGTACGGCCAGAAGGAGAACCGAGTGAGCGACGTGACGGCAACACCGGGCAACCGACGGGTCTTCGTCGACAAGCAGTCGACCAAGGCGTACCACGCCCTGGTCCAGACCTCCGAGGCGGTCCGTGTGACCGCCGCCGACGCGGGCCTCGACCGTGTACTGGTGGAGCTGATCAACCTCCGCGTCTCGCAGCTCAACGGCTGCGCCTACTGCCTCGACGTGCACACCAGGGCGGCGCTCCGCGCGGGTGAGTCCACGCAGCGCCTCGGGGTGCTGGCGGCCTGGCGGGACACGGAGGTGTTCACACCGCGGGAACGCGCGGCGCTCGCTCTGGCGGAGGCGACCACCGATCCCGCGAACGCCGCCGCGCAGGAGGCCGCCTACGGTGCGGCCCGTGAGGTGTTCGGTGACGACGAGACCTCCGCGGTGATATGGGTGGCGATCACGATCAACGCCTTCAACCGGGTCTCCATTCTGAGCAAGCATCCCGTACGCAGGGCACCCGGAACTTCTGCCTCGGGGCGCTGACTCCCTCGCGTACGCACGGCGGTCTGGGATCATGACGCGATGGAACGTAATCATCGGACAATCGGTTCCGGGTCGCCGCTCGAACCGCAGATCGGGTTCTCGCGGGCAGTCCGCAAAGGGGCACATGTGGCGGTCGCCGGCACTGCTCCCACCGGCGACGACGGAGCAACCGTGGGGAAGGGCGATGTCCATGCCCAGACCGTCAGGCCGGCAGGCCGGCGACACACGCCGACCGGGCCGATTTCATCGACGGACGCGTGGCTCACATCAAGACCTGAGCGCTCCCACGATTCCGTGCGTTCTCATGGGCTCAGGCACTCCAGCGCAGAGCGACCGTGTCCCCCGCGTTGATCACCTTGCCGCGGTCGGCCCCGGTGAACGCCGAACCGTCGACGCCGACCTTCCAGGTGCTCGACCCGCTGTTGGACTTGCCGTTGAGAGCGGTGATCGTGCCCGTTCCGGAGGAGGGCGTCACGCCGTTCACGCAGCCGGACGGGGTGGCCGCGGTCGTGGCCGAGTCCAGAACCGCGCCGAGGGTGGTTGTGGTGCCGGTGGGGGTGAAGGCGACGGAGCACACCTTCAAGCCGCCCGCGCCGTCGTCCACGGTCAGGGCCAGTTCTGTGGCGGTGCCGGAGGCGAAGGTGCTCCGGGCAACCCACTGGGGTGCGCCGCCGGTGGCCGGGACCGGGGGAGCGGCGGTGAAGCCGCCTCCGGCGACGGCACGCAGTCCGTCGATGGATGCGTAGGCGGACGGCTCGGTGTCGCCAGGCAGGTACTTGAAGCCGCCACCGGGGTTGAACTGCTGAGCGATGAGGAAGTCGACGGGTGTCTTGCCCGCGGAGGTGAGGAAATCGCCGGTCTGCGGGTTGATGCCGCAGGCGTTGAGCCCCGAGACGGCCCAGCCGTTGGAGTCGGTGTTGACACCGAACATGGCGTTGAACGCACCACTGCCCGGCACCAGCTTGCTCTTGAGGAACGCCTTGGCCTGGACGATGTCCGCATCGGTGTTCGGGACGCCGGAGACACAGAGCGCGGCCATCGCGGCGCCGGTCATGTCGACATCGCCGGCCGAGCCGAGCTGTCCCGGATCACCTTCGGCCTTGCTGTAGTTCCAGCCGCCGTCGTTGTGCTGGTTGGCGCGGATGCGGGTGATCAGGGAGTCGCGCAGGGACTTGGGTATCCGCTGCGTTCCCGCCCGCGTCCGGGCGCCGCCGAGGGCGAGCGCGGCGAACACGGTCCCGTTGAAGTTCGCCGAGGGGCCGAAGTATCCGGGCTCGGCCTTCTGCCAGTAGCTGTAGATGTCGCCGATGAGATTGCGTGAGGCGGAGACGCGGGCCGGGTCGATGCCCGCCGCGTAGGAGTTGAGGGTGGCGCGTTCGTAGTCGGTGACCACCGGCGTCGCGGACGGCCAACTGGCCGTGGACAGCAGGGTCCGGTACACGGATCTCGCGTTCTTCGTGGTGTCGCCGCCAGGTGTGACGTCGACGGCCGCGGTGCCGGCGGAGGCGAGCGCGCTGAGCGCCCACTCGTTCGACAGTCCGGCCCCGGCGTAGGAACCATCCGACGACTGAAGGGACTTGAGGTACGTGACACCGTTCGTCTTCGACGTGGCGATCTGGGCCGGCGTGGCAGTGGCAGCGGCCGGCAGGACACTCAGACAGAACGCCCCGACGGAGGCGGTCGCCGTGAACGCAAGACGGCGTGGGATCAAAGGACGGGACATGGCCTGCTCCTGGGATGAGGGGCGCGCCGCCCTGGGCCCACGGCCTTCCCGGGCGGGAGGCAACAGCAGGCAGGGCCGCCGCCCGAACGCGTGGACCGGCTTCCTGTGGTGCGTCGCCGCCTGGGCATTCGGGCTCGGAACGGCCCCAGCCGTCCCACACCGCTGCGCGTCAGCCCCGGACTCTCACCGGGTTCCCCCACGTGGCAGCGCAGGACGCTACCGGACGCGCTGCCGTCCCGCCAGATGCCCTCAGGCGGCCCTTCCGTGTCCCTGGCCGGTGTCTTGACGAGGTATCACTCTGCGTGCTCCAATCCGGCTCCTACACACTGAGTTCCAGGGGAAGCCGGTCAGAATCCGGCGCTGACCCGCAACCGTAGGCCCGGTAGCACCGGGCGAGCCGGAATGCCTGGAGCCTGATCTTCAGCGAGAAAGCGCCGTCGTGGACTACGGCGTGGTCGACCAGCCCTGCCATGCGGTGAACCGCGCGTGGCCGAGGCCGCCTCAGCCACGTTCATGTCCCCACGGAGCAGAGGCGAGGGGGCTGCGGTGGGGACCGCACAACGAAGAGACCGACAGGCGGGGAGCAGGGCATTCCTGTCCCTGAAGCCAGTGGCATTCCTGTTGCTTGCCATGTGCGTGACACTCATCACCATCACCACCGCCCCGGCCGCGGCCGACCCGCTCGGCGACTGCACAGCCACCAAGGGCGCGATCGTCGCTGTCGACTTCGGCCCCTTCGCAGGCAAGGTCGAGCGTGGCTGCGACACGACGCCGACGACCGGGTACGAACTCCTCCACGAGGCGGGCTTCACCACCGAGGGCACTCAGCACGACGGCCCGGCGTTCATCTGCCGCATCGGCCTCGGCTCCGGTACGCAGTACCCGACCACGGATCAGGAGTCCTGCGTACTCACCCCATCGGCCACGGCCTACTGGTCGTACTGGATCGCTTCGCCGGGCCAGCACACGTGGACGTACAGCCAGTACGGAGCCATGGACCGCAAGCCGAAGGACGGCGACGTCGACGCCTGGGTGTTCGGCGGCACCGACATCGGCGGCACCACCGGCAAGCCGACGTTCACCCCCGACGAGGTGCGCGCCGGTGGCGGCACCGGGACCCCCGACCCCGGGGGCACTCCCACGGTCCCGGCCGGGGAGATCGACGTGGCGGCGGCGGCGACCTGGGTCGCCGGCACGCTCAAGGACGGCGAACGCGTCGTTGACGACGGCGCCGACACCCCCGCCTACCTCCTGACCACCGAGGCGGCCTACGCGCTGGCCGCGGCGGACGGCGACAGCGCGACTCTCGGCAAGATCACCGCCTTCCTCGCCTCCCACGCCGACGACTACACCTATCAGTCGGGCAAGGACCAGGCCCCCGACGCGGCGGCCGCGGCACGCCTGGCCCTTCTCGCCGAGGTCACTGGCGCCGACCCGCACCGCTTCGGCGGCCACGACCTGATCGCCGACCTCGTGGACAACATCTGTGCCGCGGGCCCCGACTCGGGCAGTCCCACCCCCGGTTGTACCGGCAAGGGCGATTTCAGGAACGCAACCTACGCGGACGGACAGGCACTTGCCGTGCTCGCCCTGCTCCGAGACGGCACCGAGCCTCCGGCCGAGACCGTCGAGCGGCTGACCCAGTTGCAGTGCGACGACGGCGGGATCACCAGCATCCTGATCCGCCCCGGCGAGAACTGCGACGGCGATCCCGCCACCACCGGCCTTGTGGCCCTCGCGCTGCATGAGGCGCACGGCCAGGACGCGGCGGTGGCGAAGGCCCGGACCTATCTGAAGAGGGCGCAGCGCGAGGACGGCTCCTTCCCCGGCTACACCGGGGCCACGACCGGCAGCGTCTACGCCACCGCGTACGCCGCGCAGTCTCTCCGCGCTCTCGGCGACACCGCGCAGGCCGATGCGGCCGTCTCCTGGCTCTCGCGTGAACAGCTGGACGGCGGCGGGTTCGGCTTCGACGAGGGCGCCACCGCCGCGGCCATCCACCCGACCGGCCCCGCGGTCCTGGCCGGGGCGGGCACCGACCTCACCCGCCTCACGACGAAGAAGCCGGACCCGACGGACCCGCCGACGACCGGACCGCCCGGCGGCCCGACCCTCCCGGCCGGCGAAGGCCCCGACCTGAAGAAGGGCGTGGGCTACCTCACCAGCGCGGCCAACCTCAAGCAGGGCCGGTACTACGCGGCCGGCCCAGGTGCCTCGCGCGCCGACTTCGGCCTCACCATCGACGGCGCCTACGCACTCGCGGCCACCGGACTGAACAACGACAAGCTCCGCGGCATCGTCGACTTCCTCGACAACGGCGGCAAGGACGGCGACGGCAGGACCCTCCAGGACTGGACCGGGACAGGTACGAAGTACGCACTCGGTGGCTCCATCGGCAAGGCCGCTCTGCTGGCCGAGACCGTCGGCCGAGACCCGCGCTCCTTCGGCGGCAAGGACCTCGTCGCCGCTCTCGACATGGCGGTGTGCACCGGGCCGAGCAAGACTCCGGACCGGAGCTGCGCCGCCAAGGGGGCCTACACCTACGCCCCTTCCGTCTTCGCCCAGTCGCTGGCGATCATGGCCCAGTTGCGAGCCGACGAGAAGACAGCCGCCCAGAAGCCGATCGCGTACCTGGAAAGCCTTCAGCACGGCAGTGGTGCCTGGCCCAGCCTGATTCCCGCCACGGGGGACTCCGATGTCGACTCCACCGCCATCGCGGCCATGGCGCTGGACCTTGTGGGTGGTGAGAAGGCCGACAGGGCCGTCGACAAGGCGCTGACCTGGATCGCGAGCAAGCAGCTGTCCGACGGTGGCTTCCCGGGCGCGGCCGGCGACTCCGTCAACTCCGCCGCCCTCGCCGTCCAGGGGCTCTCCCTGGAAGGGAAGCGGTACACCTCCGAGATCGCCAAGGCCCGGAAGTTCCTCGCGGGCCAGCAGAACAACGACGGCGGGTTCAACGTGGCGAAGGAAGGGCAGCGCGGATCCGACCTGCGCGCCTCCACCCAAGCGGTCGGAGGGGCGACCGGTATCTCGTTCGGCACCCTGGAGCGCAGCCTGACCGGCACCACGCCGCAGCCCACGCCCAGCCCCGGTGCCTCCATTCCGCAGATCGTCACCCCCGGGGACACGGCCGGGGGAACGGGCGGCATCGTCGACACCGACGCGGGCGGCTCCGGCGGGGGAGCGCTGGCCTCGACCGGCACGGGGATCGGTGCGCTCGTCGGTCTCGCGGCCGTGCTCGTCGGTGCCGGGTGGCGCGTGGTCGTCGTGGCCCGCCGCCGGGCAGCCACAGG
The DNA here is from genome assembly GCF_042882135.1 of Streptomyces sp. NPDC058240. Taxonomy (NCBI): domain Bacteria; kingdom Bacillati; phylum Actinomycetota; class Actinomycetes; order Kitasatosporales; family Streptomycetaceae; genus Streptomyces; species Streptomyces sp. NPDC058240. The sequence goes on along the minus strand of NZ_JBHVWT010000025.1, from coordinate 79,443 downwards.
GGGACGGATATGACTACCCCCGTGTGGCGCAGGACCGTACGGGCGTCGGCCGCGCTCCTGCTGTCGACCGCCGTACTGACGGCCAACGCACCGTCAGCGGCGGCGGATCCGCAGTCCATGGGCCAGTGCACCACCACATCCGGAGCCGTCCTCGCCGTCGACTTCAGCCACTGGGGCGGCCCGGTCTACCGCTCCTGCGGTACTACACCCACGACCGGCTACGAGCTGCTCAACCAGGGCGGCTGGCGCACCACCGGCACCGGCCACGACGGCCCCGCCTTCATCTGCCGCATCGGCTACAGCGGACACCAGAGCGGCAAGCAGTACCCGACGCCCGAGCAGGACGACTGCGTCCTGACGCCACCCGCCTCCGCCTACTGGTCGTACTGGCACGCCGACCCGGGCGCGAACACCTGGGAGTACAGCCGGCTCGGCGCCATGCTCTACAAGCCGAAGCCCGGCAGCGTCGACCTGTGGATCTTCGGCGGCACCGACATCGGTGGCACCAAGGGCCGGCCCGAGCTCACTCCCGACCAACTGCGCGCCCACAACACCCGGCCGAACGGCAACGCCGGGAAGCCCGCAACGACCGACCGGGCTCCCGGGCTGCCACCGGGTACCGACACCGGACCCGAGCCGCCCGGGGACAGGAAGCCCTCACCGTCGAAGTCCGGTTCTGCCTCGGCGAATCCGTCGAGAAGCCCGTCTCCCAGCGCGTCGGCGTCCGCGTCGCCCAGCCCCTCCCCGAGCATCACCACACCCGTCATGAAATCCTCGGGCCCCGGAACCAGGGTTGTCGACGCGGCCCCGACACCCGACGCCGGGCACGACGCGGGTCCCCGCCTGCCGGTGGTGGTGGGCGGCTCGCTGATCGTGCTCGTCGGCGGAGCGGCCGTCCTCGCCGCCAGACGCCGACGCCGTACGGAGTAGCCGCGTTGTCGCACATCACTCCCGCAGCGACGACGCCCGCGTCCGGACGAGCACCGGACACGGGCGGCCGTCGCCTGCCCAGAACGCTTCATCCGGTCGCCTGGTGGATCTGGGCACTCGCCCTGGCCACCGCCGTCAGCCGCACCAACAACCCCCTGCTGCTGTTCCTCGTGCTCGCCGTTCTCGGTCACGTCGTCACCGCGCGCCGCACCGAGGCTCCCTGGGCCCGCGGTTTCAAGTACTACCTCTACCTCGCCCTCACCGTTGTCGCGATCCGCGTCCTGTTCCGGGCCGTCTTCGCCACCGGTATCACCCCTCACGACCACTTCCTCTTCTCGCTCCCGTACATCCCCACCCCCGACTGGTACGCAGGCATCCGGCTCGGGGGACCCGTCTCCCTGGAAGCCCTCCTCTCGGCCGCCACCGACGGGCTGCGCCTGGCCTGCATGCTCTGCTGCATCGGCGCGGCCAATACCCTCGCCAACCCCAAACGGGCCCTGAGAGCCCTGCCCGGTGCCCTCCACGAACTCGGCGTCGCCGTCACCGTCGCCATCAGCGTCGCCCCCCAACTCGTGCAGAGTGTGCAACGAGTGGCCCGCGCCCGCAGACTCCGGGCCGGGCGCAGCAAGGGGCTCAAGGCGCTGCGCGGCATCGTCGTCCCTGTCCTGGAGGACGCCCTCGAACGCTCGCTGCGCCTGGCCGCCGGAATGGACTCCCGGGGCTACGGACGCGCCGGCACTGCGACTCGCCGGTCCCGCCGTATCACCGGGGCACTCATGCTTCTCGGCATGTGCGGTCTGTGTACAGGGGCCTACGGGCTCCTCGACGCGACCACGCCCACGTTCCTCGGTCTTCCGGCCATGGTGGTGGGGGCTGTGCTGTGCATGGCGGGCTTGCGTCTGGGGGGACGCAGGGTGAGCCGTACGACCTACCGGCCCGACCCGTGGCGGCTGCCCGAATGGGCTGTCACCGGAGCGGGTGTGTTCTCCGCCGTCCTGCTGTTCAGCAATGTGGGCTACGACGCGGCCGAGCTCAATCCCTCCATCTACCCGCTCAGCTGGCCCTCGCTGCCGTTCGTGCCGACCTTCGCGATCCTGCTCGCCGGGACCGCCGGGTTCCTTGCGCCGCCGCCGGCCCCGCCCCACCCGGTCGTTCCTCCGCCGCGCACCGAGAAAGCCGGAGCCACGTGATCACTTTCGATCAGGTCACCGTCCACTACGACGACGCGGCCGAACCCGCCCTGCGCGAGGTCGACCTCGCCATCAAGGAGGGCGAGCTCTGTCTCGTCGTCGGTCACACCGGCGTCGGCAAGTCCACTCTCCTGGGTGCCGTCAACGGGCTCGTACCGCACTTCACCGGCGGCACGCTCCACGGCCGCGTCACCGTCGACGGCCGGGACACCGCCACCCATCCGCCCCGGGAGCTCGCCGACGTGGTCGGCGTGGTCGGGCAGGACCCGATCGACGGCTTCGTCACCGACACCGTCGAGGAAGAACTCGCCTACGCGATGGAGCAGTTGGCGATCGCTCCGACGGTCATGCGCAAGCGCGTCGAAGAGACCCTCGATCTGCTGGGCCTGGCCGACCTCCGCCACCGCGCGCTGCACGAACTGTCCGGCGGACAGCAACAGCGGGTGGCGATCGGGTCGGTCCTCACCGCACATCCCCGTGTCCTCGTCCTCGACGAACCCACCTCTGCCCTGGACCCGACCGCCGCGGACGAGGTACTCGCGGCTGTCACCCGGCTCGTCCACGACCTCGGTGTCACCGTTCTCATGGCCGAGCACCGCCTCGAACGCGTCGTCCAGTACGCCGACCGCGTGGTCCACCTGCCGGGCGACGGGCGTGTCGTGCACGGGGCCCCCGCCGAGATCCTCAGGTCCTCCTCCATCGCTCCGCCGATCGTCGAACTTGCGCGCGCCGCCGACTGGCACCCGCTGCCGCTGTCCATCCGCGACGCCCGCCGTGCCGCCGCCCCGCTCCGTGCCGCGCTGGCTGGTGCGACGCCTGCCCCGGTACGTCCCGCTCCGGCTGCCGACCGTCCTGAGCTGCTGACGGCCCGCGGCATCACCGTCAGCTATCACGGCGTCCCCGCCGTCCGCGAGGTCGACCTCGACCTGCGCAGCGGCGAGATCACGGCCCTGATGGGACGCAACGGCTCAGGGAAGTCCTCCCTGCTCTGGGCGTTGCAGGGATCCGGCCCGCGCAGAGCCGGAAGCGTGCGCGTCACGGACGCCGGGACGGGATCCGCGAGCGACCCCCACACCCTGCCCGCGGCCCACGCGCGCCGCCTTGTCGGGCTCGTCCCGCAGACCCCCGCCGACCTCCTCTACCTCGAGAGCGTCAAGCAGGAACTCGACCAGGCCGACAGTGAGTCCACCCGCGCGAGCGAGCCTTCCGGGGCCCGGAGGATCCTCGACCGCCTGGCCCCGGGGATCGACGACCAAACCCACCCCCGGGACCTGTCCGAGGGACAGAAACTGGCCCTCGTCCTGGCGATACAGTTGGCCGCCGCACCCTGGATCGTGCTGCTCGACGAACCGACCCGCGGGCTCGACTACCGGGCCAAGGCGGAGCTGACACGGATCGTCGCCGCACTCGCCGAGGAAGGCCGCTCGGTCGTCATCTCCACGCACGACGTCGAGTTCGTGGCCCGGACGGCCGACCGGGTCGTCGTCATGGCCGAGGGCGACATCGTCGCCGACGGGCCCACCGCCGAAGTCATCATCGCCTCACCGGTGTTCGCACCGCAGGCCGCCAAGATCCTGGCACCGCTGCCCTTCCTCACCGTCGACCAGGTGAGCTCGGCACTCGACGCGGGCGATGCCCCACTTCCTGACGGCGAGGACCGGACATGAGCGCCGAGGGTACGACGGCCATCCGTCTCGGCCCCCGTGTCTCGCTGGTCATCGCCCTGGCCGCCTTCGTCGGCGTGCTGGCCTTCTTCTGGCCCTTCGTCGTCGCGCCCGGAAAGTTCGGCTCGAACTACACCCCCACTCTCATCTTCGGCGTCCTCCTGGTCCTCGTGCTCTGCGTGGTGCTCTCCGAGATAGCCGAAGGCGGCATCAACTCCAAGGCCCTGGCCATGCTGGGCGTACTGTCCGCCGTCAACGCGGCCCTGCGCCCTCTGGGCGCCGGAACGGCCGGCATCGAAACGGTCTTCTTCGTCCTGGTCCTGGCGGGGCGCGTCTACGGGCCGGGCTTCGGGTTCACCCTCGGCTGCACCTCGCTCTTCACCTCCGCGTTGATCACGGGCGGCGTCGGACCGTGGATGCCGTACCAGATGTTCGGCTGCGCCTTCGTGGGCATGCTCGCCGGATTCCTGCCCCGCGCCGCCGGCCGCCGCGAGGTCCTGATGCTCGCCGCCTACGGATCGGTCTCGGGCTACCTTTTCGGATTCCTGCTGAACCTTTCCTTCTGGCCGTTCTCCCTCGACCCGAACAGTTCCATCGCCTACCTCCCAGGACTGCCGTTCACCGAGCAGTGGCACCGCTACCTGGCCTTCGACCTCGCCACCTCGCTCGGCTGGGACACCGGGCGCGCGGTCACCAACTTCGTCTGCATCACGCTGGCCGGCCCGGCCGTACTCACTACCTTCCGCCGAGCCGCTCGCCGCGCCCGCTTCCGGGCTCCGGTCCGCTTCGCGCCCTCCCGCCCGGCCGCACCCGACGGGAACTGAGGCCGACAGCCGGGAGAGCACGACCGGGGTTTCCGACGGCGCTACCCCGCCCCGCCTCCCCGCGTACGGTCCAGCCAAGGGCCGAACTCGCTCTCCCGGACCAGGCGGCCGAGCTTGCGGTACTCCTGGAGCACGGCCGAGACGATCTGCTCCATGCCGAGCGGACTGCCCGATTCCGCCGCCAGATAGGCGGCGGTCACCGCACAGGCGCGGATCGATCCACCCGCCAGCTCGAAGCGTCCCGCGCAGAATTCCAGGTCGAGTCCGGCTTCGCGGGGGATCGCCGTCCCGAGGCAGCGGTCCCACAGGGCCAGTCGCTGCCGGGCGTCCGGCATGGGGAACTCCGCGATCACATCGAGGCGCCGGGTGAAGGCCTCGTCGAGATTGCCCCGCAGATTGGTGGTGAGCACCGCGATCCCGTCGAAGGACTCCATCCGCTGCAGCAGATAGGCCGACTCCACGTTGGCGTGGCGGTCGTGCGCGTCCTTGACCTGTGAGCGTTTCCCGAAGATGGCGTCCGCCTCGTCGAACAGCAGGATGCCGTTGACGTCGGACGCCTCGACGAAGATCCTTTCGAGGTTCTTCTCGGTCTCGCCGATGTACTTGTCCACCACGGTCGACAGATCCACGACGTAGAGTTCCATGCCGAGCTCCGACGCCACCACCTCGGCGGACATGGTCTTGCCGGTGCCGGACTCGCCCGCGAACAACGCGATGATCCCGCGCCCCCGGCCACCGCCGGGACGCATCCGCCACTGCCCGAGCACCTGTTCGCGGTGACGTGCGCGCAGGGCGAGTTCGGACAGCTCGTGGCGGGTCGCGGCGGGCAGCACGAGGTCGTCCCAGCCGACCGCCGGCTCGATGCGACGGGCGAGCCGTTCGAGCCCCGCGCCGTTCTGTGCCCGGACCGCCGTGCGCAGATCCTGCGCGTCCACCGGACGGTCCTCCAGAACAGCCAGCCGGGAGGCGACAACGGCGGCCTTGCGCACCTGCTCGGAGTCGAGCCGGTAGGAGGCGGTGGCCTCGATGAGTTCCTCGTCGGCCGCCACGCTCCCGGCGGGCAGCCCGACCGACGTGCCGGCCTCGGCGAGCGCCCGGCGCCACTGCCGCGCCACGCCCGCGGGGCCGGGGGACAGGACATGGACCGGAACCGGACTCTCCGCGGTCCACAGGGGATCCCAGTTCTTCTTCCCGTACGCGACCAGAGGAGCACCGCTGACCGCCGCACAGAGGCCGCCGAGCAGCCGGGCTCTCTCGGGCCGCTCGGGGGCGAGCGCTTCCAGCGGCCCGAGGACGACCCCGCCGCCGCTCAGCCGGGCCTCGGCCGCCAGGGTCCGTACGACCTCCGCCGGTTCGGGAAGGGTGGCGAGGGCCGCGATGTCGACCACCAGCGCACGACGTCCCACGGCGAGAAGCGCCTCGACCGCCAGTCTGCCGGGGTCACCTCCCCGGTCGAGCAGATGCACCAGGCCGCTGCCCGTGCCCAGCGCCGCCGCGACCCGCAGGGCCTCCGGTCCGTTGTCCGGCTCCTCCGCGTGCGCGACCGCCCGGACGAGGCCGCGCAGCCTCCCGTCGATCTCGTCGTCGCCGAGCAGGTGGGCGGTGATCCGGTCCGGCACGCGCAGCACCCGTGAGAGCAGCGGGCGGTCGGCCTCCAGGACCTCCAGCAGTCCGTCCGCGACCAGTGGGGCGGACGGCGAGAACCGGAAGCGGCCGGAGCCCGCGGCGGGCAGCCCGCAGAGGTCGAGCGCCAGGCCGATGGTGGGCCTTCGCCGGGTGAGGTCGTCGTTGAGGTAGCCGTAGAGCCGCTCGAACCGGTTGTCGATGTCCGGGGCCATCGCGACCAGCAGGAGGTCGACGTCCAGCGGCACCAGGCCGAAGTCCTCGGCGAGTTGCCGGATCCGGCTCCCGGGCGGTGACTGCGGCGAAGGCTCGGAGCCGTGCGCCGGTACGGGTGCGAACGCGTCGCGGGACTCCACGATCCGCGCGGCCGCCTCGGGGGTGAGGTACTGCCCCCGGTACGGATCGTCCGGTTGCGGGTCGGCGGCCCGCCGGAGAGCCACGGCGTTCCTGACGCGCTGCTCGACGTGGCTCAACTGCTCCCAGAGGTCCTCGACGACCGCCGTCGGGGTGTCGGCCGGTTCGCGGACGGCACGGGCGCCCTGTGTCGTGGTCATCGGGCCGCGCCCCCGCGCCTGCGCCGGCCGGGCGGCAACTGCCGTTCCCGTTCCGCGGCGAAGCCCTGCGCGCCGGGGTCGGACGCCCCGTCGTAGCGCAGCCGGCGCCCCGGTCCCGCACCGTCGCCGTCCCGTCCGGGCGCGGTCTTCACCACCAGCCCCTCGGTGACCGGCGGTCCGGCGGCGGTCCGTTCACCGGCCAGCGGTGCCCACACACGCAGGTCGATCGCGGCCTTCAGCTCACCGCCGAGCGCGGACCAGACGTCCGAGGCGGACGGCCCGTCGGTGCCCGGACCCGCCGCCTCGATCTCCACGGCCAGCCCGAGCTCGGCGAGGCTGCCCGTGTGCATGCTGGAGGGCAGGACGTCCGACCGCACGAGGCAGCGCAACACCTCGGCGAGCAGGCGGTGTTCGTCCTGCGGTCGATTGGTCCAGGCGGTCACCAGATAGGTCAGCTCGAACCAGCGCGGCGGGGTCCGCCAGCCGATGACCACTCCCTGGTCGTCGTGCTCCTCGGCCGTGCCGGTGCGGCGGCGGGCCGCATCCTCACGGATGCGGTGGAGGAAGACGCTGATCGTGGGGGCGTTGCGCCGGGCGGACCAGTCCTTCGTCGGTGCGTCGAAGACCAGGTCGACGCCGCTCTCCTGGAGGCCGGCGTCGACCAGCAGCAGCCGCAGCCCCTCGTCCACTTCGTGGATCATCGGCGCCCCACCTCGTCCGGCGGGACGATGGTGCCGGCGACCACCAGGAAGGGCGTGGTGACCGGGCTGAACCCCGGTCCGCTTGCGGTGATCGTGCGCGGCCCCGTCTGGTCCTTCGCCAGGATCAGCAGCTGCGCGATGAACGTACGGTCCCGGCGCGGGAAGGTGGGCGGTGCGGCTGCCGTGATCCCGGGCTTCCAGCTGAGCTTCACCGGTGCCCCGGGCGGGAAGTCCTTGCCCCGTACGGAGGTGACGAACCCGGGCTTGCCGACGGCGGGCACCGCGACGATCCGGGGCTGGAGGATGCGCAGCGGTTTCCTGGAGACGTTGTCGCCGGTGTCGGCGTCGGTGCCGGTCGTGGTGAGCGTTCCGGTGATGGTCGTCCTCAGCGCCCGGTCCGGCTTGAGTACGACACGGACGACCGTGGAGGCGCCGGGTGCCAGGTCGGGCAGCGTGCACACCCCGGCGGCGCAGCCCGCCGGAAGCGGACCCGCCGGGATCCGCGCGGGCAGTCCGAGCCTCAGCCGCAGACCGGTGGCGAGCGCGTTCCGGCCGTTGCGCACGGTGTACGTCACCACCACCCGGCCGCCGACGAAGCCGGGGCTGGGCTGGGCCCGCACCGTGACGCCGGGCCCCGCCTTCGGCTCGGGCTCGGGCGCCGGAGGCCGGGGCGGCGAGGTCGTGGGAGAAGGGGTCGGCGTGGGTGTCGGAGGCACGTCCTGGACCGGCACGGTCGTTCCGGTGGCGTTGTCCGTGGGGTTCGGGTCGACCACGGCCCCGGTGACCGACCAGCCGATCCGCTGGTCTCCCGTCGTCACGCCGGTCAGCCGAGCGGTGACCTGCACACCGGCCCCGGGCGGGAGCACGCCGAGGTCGCACTGGGGCGACTCGGTTGCACAGGGCCCGTCCGGGGTGGTGAGCTCCTCCAGACGCACGCCGGGCGGGGCGTCGACGGTGAGCACGGTGCCGGGCGAGGGCGCCGGACCTCTGTTGGTGACGGTGACCGTCACCGACACGGAGGAACCGACCTCCACCGCGGGTCCGGTGGGCGGTGCGGTCAGGGTCAGGTCGACCGACTGCTGGAAGGCGGGCTCCTTCTGCCGCCCGGTGAGCCTTTCGCCGAAGGGCGTCAGCGTGCCGGAGGAGAGGTCGAGCATGGACAGCTGCTCCGGGGAGTTCGGCGCGAGCGCCCTGCGCGAACTCAGCACCAGCCGTCCCGCGTCCGGCGACCAGGCCACGTCGCGGGGCTGGAAGGGCCCGGTCCGCGAGGTGTCGGGGATGTCCTGATGGCAGGCGTCGGGGTTGTTCCGCTGGACGGACGGAAGCACGACCCGGCACTCACCGCCGGTCAGCGAGGTCACGATGATTCCGGCGCGCTCGTTGACCTGGCCGCCGCCGTCCTTCCGGTTGAAGGCGATCGAGCTGCCGTCGGGGGAGAAGGCGGGGCTGTCGTCGATCTTCTTGCATTCACCGGGGCAGATGGTGACGCTGAGGTCCCGCTGCTGGTCGAGCGCCGCCACCGGCACGGTCCAGACGTGCTTGATGCCGCCCAGCCCCCGGATCACGTGGTTGCGGGTGAACGCGAGGGTGGTGCCGTCGGACGACCAGGACGGCTGCGCGTCACCTCCTGCCAACTGGCCTTCCGGCGGAACTATCCTGCCTTCGATCGCCCCTGTTGCGACGTCCGCGATGAGAATGCTGCTCGGCCCCGGCTGCCCGTCGACCCTGCCGGGAGAGGTCCTGGTGAACGCCAGCTTGGTGCCGTCGGGCGAGAACGTGGGGTCGGTGTCCCAGTCACGGGGACCGCGCCCGTCGAGCGGCATCGCTGCCTCGTGGGTCCCGTCGGCGTCGGCCAGCCGGATCCGCTCGACGCGCTCCTTCTCCGGACCCTCGAAGCGGGTCAGGACGATGCGCCTGCCGTCCGGTGTGTAGTTCTGCCGCTCGGTCCAAGGGTCGTAGGCGTCCGCCGGATTGAACAGCGGGTCCTTGGCGGGGTCGGTGTTCGTATTGGCCTCCGGGTCCTCCTTCAGGATGGGGAGCCCGAGATCCCGCGGGTCCGAACCGTCCTGCCTGACGTCCTGGAGCGTCACGTCGTTCGCCTCGCGAGGGGTCCGCCGTGCCACGACGGAGGTCCCGGAGTCCGCGGGCCCGAGCCAGGTGGGCGATTCGACCGCACGGTCCTCGCCGAGCGTCAGGCCCGGCTCGTTCCCGTCGAAGGCGGTCGTCCGGTAGACGTGGTCGTAGTCCTTGCACCCGCAGGTCGTGTCGGGGCTGAGGAAGAGCAGGCTGTTCCCGTCCGGCAGCCAGGCGGCCGAGCGGGTGCGCCAGTCCGCCTGGACACCGGCCAGCAGGGGACGGTCGGTCCCGATGCCCTCGGTCACCCGGAGCCGGGGTCCCGTCTCCTCGTCCGTGGTGAGGGTGTACGCCACAAGAGCGCGGTGGGAGTCGTCGTCCACCGGGTTCCACTCCGGCTCGGTCGCGTCGCCGGGCGGGCCGTCACTGATCACTCGCGCCGCGCCGCCGGCCACGGCCTGTTCGTAGATCAGGCCGGTCCGCCCGGGACCGGAGTCGCAGGAGTACGCGATCCGCGAGCCGTCCGGGGAGAAGGTCGGGGAGGTCTCGTTGTTGGGGGTGTCCGTCAGCCGCCGCAGGCCGGAGCCGTCGATCCCGACGGTCCACAGTTCACGCTGGACCACACCGTCCGGCCCCCGCTCCGCGGAGTCGAACACCACGGTCCGCCCGTCCGGGGAGAGTTCGGGATGCGCGGCGTCCCGGCCGGTGGTGAGCTTGCGCACCGCTCCGCCCGCATCGCGCACGTACACCTGCGGGCGCACGCTGTCGCGCAGGCTGGTGAAGACCAGCAACTCGCCGCGTGCGGAGGGGTCCTGGTCGTAGTGGACCGGTCCGGAGCCGAACAGCGGGGCGCTGGTGGCCGGGTCGGTGACCCGGCCGAAAATGCGGTGTTCGGTGCCGGCGTAGGCGATGCGCCCCGCGTCCGCCGGCCCTTCGTCCGCCGCCGCGGCGAGCCTCGGCGCACCCTGGGGGGCGGACGCGGAACCCGCCACCAGCAACGGCGCCAGCAGCATCAAAGCGCCCGTCAGTCGGCCCAGCCGGGTATGCCTCGCAGGGCCAGCAGTGCCGGTCACGGCCCACCTCACAGTCCTGTTGATGACTCTCCAAGACAAGCATCGTGCCCTTGCGGCGCCAAGGACAGGTCCCAAGTACCCGGAGCGGGGGAAGGGGCTGTTGCCCTTTGCGGCGCCTTCCCGGCCCCTTGCCCGGCCGCTCCGGCCACGAACCCCGGCGGGCCCCCGCGCGGCGGCGTCCGCGACGCCGTCCGCACGGGAGCCCGGGGCAGGACTCAGATGAGTCCGTGTCGCATGGTGTAGCCGACGGCGTGGGCCCGATTGCGCAGTTCGAGCCTTGTCACCACCTCATGCAGAACGTTCTTGACGGTGCGTTCGGAGTACGAGGTCTTCTGCGCGATCTCCGCGGTGCCGTAGCCCTCCGACACCAGCCTGATCATCTCCGCCTCGCGCGTCGTGAGGGTGGAGAGCGAGAGTCCCCGGGGGTCGAGGACCGTGCGCTGGAGGCTGCTGACGTGGTCGAGGAGCTTTCCGAGCAGGTCGCCCGGCAGGACACCCTCGCCGTTCGCCATCGCCGTCACCAGGTGGACGAGACTGTCCTGGTCGGCCTCCCCGCGCCTCAGTACGGCGGCGACGCCGCACTCGATCATGGTCTGGAGCGCGCCCGATTCGAAGAACCCGACGACGAGTCCGGTGCGGGTCGCGGTATTGCGCTGGAGACGCTGCAGGAGCTGGACGGTGCGCTCGTCCACCATGTCCACTACTACTAAGGAGACTTGGGCCCGGTCCGCCTCGGACTCCGCTATGAGCTCTATCTCGGGCCGTGGGCGCATCTGGTGAACCACACCGGTCCGCAGGATCAGATCCTCCGCGTACACGGCTACGGAGACTCTGCCCCCGGGAGCCTCCTTGGCGCCGCTCCCGGCGGAGCGCTCCGAAGCGGTGGGCCTGCGGTACTGGCCGCGCTCCACTGCCCTGTTCTGCGTGTCTGCTGTCGTCGTCATTCGATTGTGTGCCTGTCTTTCTCAGATACTTCCGTCCGATACGCCTGTTGCCGCACTCGACCGCGTCGGCCTCCGGCAGGGTGAACGGGCCCGGGGAAGGGTCGCCGGGACATCGCGGCGTTGTGCCGTCAGGGCACCACCCCTGCCCGATCGTTGCCCTCGCGTCTCTGCTGCGCAGCCGCGGGGGCGGCCTAACGTCGCATCGTGACCACATCTGCCGAACTCGAAACGCCTACGGTGACGGTGTCGCCCGGCACCGAAGCGACGACGACACTGACCGTGCGCAACGACGGCGACATCGTCGAGGCGTACACCCTCGAAGTGGTCGGCGACTGCGCCGCTTGGAGCACCGTCGAGCCGGCGCGCGTGTCCCTCTATCCGGGGACCTCCGAGGTGGTGACCGTACGGCTCGCGCCGCCCCGGTCCCACGAGGTACGGGCCGGTGAGATGCCCCTGGGTGTCCGCGTGCTGCCCACGGAGCACCCCGAGTCGGTGGCGGTCCCCGAGGCCACGGTGATCGTCGGGCCCTTTCACGAGCTCCGGGCGGAGCTCGACCCGCGCCGGCGCTCCGGCTGGCTGGGCGCCCGGTTCCGGACCTCGGTGCAGAACAAGGGGAACACGGCGGTCGACGTCGCCCTCACCGGCAAACAGGCCGGGGAGGAACTCCGCCTGGCCTTCACCCCGGCCCAACGGCGCCTGGAACCGGGCGAGTCCGCCGAGGTGGGCCTGCGGGTACGGGCCCGGAAGCTGATCTGGTTCGGCAAGCCGGTCGTCTGGCCGTTCGAGGTCGAGGCCGCCGAAAGCACCGAACGGGACACCGACAGCGAGCAGTCCGGCCGGTCCGAGGCACTGCCCGGTGAGTTCGCGCAACTGCCCGTACTGCCCAGGTGGCTGCTGATAGTCCTGGCCGCGCTGCTCGCGCTGCTGCTCGCGTGGTTCGCGCTGGTCCGGCCCGCGGTGCGGAGCACCGCGAAGCAGGCGGCGCACGAGGCCGCACAGGAGAAGACGCCCCCCGGCGGGCAACAGGGTTCGGCAACAGGGGGCGGCACGGGCGACCCGACCGGTGGTCAGGGAGATGACAAGGGGCAGGGCAAGCCGAACGCGTCCGGAGGCTCCGGCTCGGGCGGTTCCAGTTCGGGATCGGGCGGGGGATCGGGCGGCACCCAGCAGAGCTCGGCGACGATCGATGTGCAGACCGGGTCCGGGGCCAAGAAGAACGGGACGTACCGGGTTCCGAAGGGGAAGGTATTCGGTATCACGGACATCGTGGTGGCGAACTTCCAGGGCGACGAAGGAGTGCTGACCATCTCCTTCGGGGAGCGGAAGATCACCACCATCGCTCTGGAGACCTTCCGCAACCAGGACTACCACTGGGTCACCCCCATCGAGATTCAGGAGAACGACACGGTCACCGCGTCCGTGACCTGTGCCAAACCCGGCACGCCGGCAACCGGAACTCAGGCCTCCGAATGCCACCAAGTACTCAATGTCAGTGGTGTACTGAGCGATCTCGCACCGTAGAAACAAAGTGCCTGGCCTCCTGCTTCCCCCACAGGGGATGAGAACAGCAGAAAACCCGACCGAGGGAAACCCGGCTTGCCGGTCTTTGGCAGTTTCCTTCTCCAGTGCACATTAGAGGTCTAGACCTGACGGGTTCCTCGTGGCATCGGAATCAGGTAGGGCCTTCCGGTCGCGGATCCTCCGGGGAGCGCGAAAGGGTCGGGCGGGGCGGTCGAGGGATGGATACGGTCGCCGATGCCCCGAACGGATGGTCGGGGCCTGTCCGCCCGCGCTGAATTCTGGCTGATTTCCGTCTGTCCGACGCCGATATTCCGGCCGCCGCTGACCTCGGTGCGCAGCTCCGGGAATCCCCGGGTGCGTGGCCGCGTACGTGGGCATTCACCGAAGCCGGGCATCCGTATTTCCGTCGAACCCCCTGCCGGCGGAACGGTGGACACCGTCCGTGAAGCCGGAGTCCACCTTGCTGTCACGTGACCGAAACAGGAAATGCGGCGACCGCCGCGACCGGTCCGCGGGGGGAAGCATTTCCTGTCGCACGGGTGCCCGGGAAGGCAGCACCCTTGCCCCGTGCCCAGGACCTTGAGACCTACTGTCCGCCACAGCCGCCGAGGAAGACTCGGCGGCGAACGAACGACCACGCGAAGGAGCGAGCATGCCGTCGTACCTCACCCCCGGTGTATACGTGGAGGAGGTGCAGTCCGGAGCGCGGCCCATCGAGGGAGTCGGCACCGCGGTCGCAGCCTTCGTCGGTTTCGCGGAGTCCGGCCCCTTCCACCAGCCGACGCTGGTGACGAACTGGGACCAGTACGTCCAGACCTTCGGTACCTTCACCGCCGACACGTACCTGACGCCCGCGGTCTACGGCTTCTTCGCCAACGGTGGCGGCGCGGCCTACATCGTGCGCATCGGGGGCCCCGCACAGGACTCGGCGCAGGGATCCGCCGCCGAAGTGGCCCAGCCCGCCGCCATCGGGGGATTCCTGGTCTCCGCACGGCCCGGAACGAGTGGAGACCTCTCCGTCGAGGTCGCCGACGCCGAGGGCGAGAACGTTCCGGAGGACCGGTTCCGGCTGCTGGTGCGGCAGGCCGGCAAGGTGGTGGAGACCTACGACGTCTCCACCCGCAAGAACGTCAAGGGCTATCTGGTCGCCCAGACCCGCCAGTCCAAGCTCATCCAGGTCACCGAGCAGCCCGGCGCGGCCCAGACCCGCCCCGAGAACCAGACCCTCGCCCTCGCGCCCACCGCCGCCGCCCCCGGATCCGGTGTCGCACGGCTCGACCCGGCCGAGTACGTCGGTGACGCCGCCGCCCGTACGGGCTTCGCGGGCCTCGAAGCGATCGACGAGATCACCATGGTCGCCGTTCCGGACCTGATGAGCGCCTACCAGCGCGGCGACATCGACGCCGAGGGCGTCAAGGCCGTTCAGTTGGCGGTGATTTCGCACTGCGAGCAGATGGGCGACCGGGTCGCCATCCTGGACACCCCGCCGGGCATGAACGCCCAGCGCGTCCGTACCTGGCGCAACGACGACGCCGGATACGACTCGCGCTACGCGACCGTCTACTACCCGTGGGTCAAGGTCTTCGACCCGGCGACCGGCCAGAACTCCCTGGTGCCGCCGAGCGGCCATGTGGCCGGCGTCTGGGCGCGCAGCGACGGCGAGCGCGGTGTGCACAAGGCCCCCGCCAACGAGGTCATCCGCGGTGCGCTGGACCTGGAGATCCGCCTCAGCAAGGGCGAGCAGGACCTGCTCAACCCGATCGGTGTCAACTGCGTGCGCGCCTTCCCCGGGCGCGGTATCCGGATCTGGGGCGCGCGCACCCTCTCGTCCGACCCGGCCTGGCGCTACCTCAACGTACGCCGACTCTTCAACTACCTGGAGGAGTCGATCCTCCTGGGCACCCAGTGGGTGGTGTTCGAGCCGAACGACGACCGCCTGTGGTCGAGTATCCGGCGCAACGTCACCGCCTTCCTCACCGAGGAGTGGCGCCGGGGCGCCCTCTTCGGCCGCACGGCCGAGGAAGCGTTCTACGTCAAGTGCGACCGCGACAACAATCCGCAGGAGTCGATCGACCTCGGCCAGGTCGTGTGCGAGATCGGCGTGGCCCCGGTGAAGCCGGCGGAGTTCGTGATCTTCCGCCTCGCACAGTTCTCCGACAGCACCAGCCTCGTCAACGAGTGACCCAGCAGGGTCCGCAAACGGAACAGGTGACACAGAGTCATGGCAGAGGGCGACGCTCTTTCCACCCACGTCTTCGGCGTGCAGCTCGGCGGCTATCTCGTCGAGTCGATCCAAGAGATCAGCGGCCTGACCGTCGAGGAGGAAGTCGTCGAGGTCCGTCAAGTGACCGCCGAGGGCAAGCAGATCATCCGCAAGCAGCCCGGCGCACGCCAGGCGGGCGAGGTGACGATCACCCGCGGACTCGACAAGAGCAGCGAGTTCACCAAATGGATCAAGGAGACGCTCAACAACGGGGCTGTCGACACCGCGCGCCAGAACCTGACCATCGAGATCAAGGACTCGAAGGGTGAGACGGTCCGGCGCATCCAGTTGATGCAGGGCTGGGCCAGCAAGTGGGAGGGGCCCTCGCTGAAGGCCGGCGAGTCCAGTGCGGCCACCGAGTCGGTGACCATCACCTTCGAGGAGATCGTGGTCGAATGAGGCGTAGGACCGTTACGTCGGGCGGGCTCGACGAAGTCCTCGACAGCCTTGCGTCCGCCCCGCCCGCCGCACACGAGGAGGCAGCTCCCGCACCGCCTTCGGCCCGGGACCGCGACCGTGACCAGATGGATCTGCGTACGGAGTTCGAGTTCGAGCTCCCGCGCGGTTACGTCGACGACGGGGGCCAGGTCCACCGGCGCGGCTCGATGCGGCTCGCGACGGCACGGGACGAGCTGCGCCCGCAGATCGATCTGCGGGTGAAGGAGAACCCGGCGTACCTGTCCGTGGTGCTGCTGAGCCAGGTGATCACCCAGCTCGGCACCATCACCGATGTGCACGCCGGGGTCGTCGAGCGGATGTACGCGACGGATGTGGCGTTCCTCCAGGACTTCTACCGCCGGATCAACAGCGAGGGCCACACGCACGCCGCGGTGACCTGCCCGCTGTGCCACGGGGCGTTCGAGGTGGACCTCTCGGGTGGGCGCCTGGGGGAATCGTGACGTACGCGCTTCCCCGATTGCGGGAGGAGATCGCGTACGTCGCCTACCACTTCCATTGGCAGCGAGAGGACATTCTCGACCTCACCCACGGCGAGCGTCAGGAATGGGTGCGGGAGATAGCGCGGATCAACACCCGCGTCAACGAAGGCGGGTGATCGTGTGGGGATCGGAAACTGGCTCCGCCGGGGGGACCGGCAGCAGCCCGGAACGCCGTCCCGGGGCGGAGCCGGAGCCGAGACCCGGCACGCTCCGGAACCGGCGGCCGACCGGAGCGACAGCGGGGCCGGTCAGCGGGATGGCGTCCGGGGCGGGGACTGGGACGGCGGCTGGCGGCAGGTCGCGCCCCCGACGGTGACCGTCGCCCGGTCCTCGATCGGGGTGAGCGACGGACTGCGGTTCAGGGACGGCCTCGCCTCGTGGCAGGACCTCGCCTTCGGGAGCGAACTCGGCCATGCCGTACTGCCGTCCGCGCCGGTGGGCCTCATCCATAGCGTCGCCCGTCCGGGCAGCGCGCGTTCCGAGTCTCCCGGTGGACCGCTGCTGTTGCGTGCCGCCCGGACCGGAACGGACGGGGAAGCGGAACCTGCTGCGGGCCTGCCGTCCGCCGCAGCGGGCAACGCGGCAGGCAGGGGCAGGGCGGGCGGGAAGCCGGCCCCTGCGACTGCAACCGTCCAGCGGTCGAGCCGCACGGTGTCCTCCCGTCCTTCGTCCGCCCCTGCCTCGTCCGCCCCTGCCTCGTCCTCCCGCTCCTCGTCCTCCCGCTCCTCCGGGAGCGGGGCACCGGGGCAGCGGACCGGCGGTGGTGGCGCAACCGCTCCGGAAGCCACGGCGGAGGCGGCCCCGGCGAAGGGCACGGTGCCCGCCGCGGCTCCGGGACCGGCTTCGAGTCCGGCCGCCGCGTCGGCGTCGCGGCATCCCGCGGGCGCCGAGCCGGCACCGGTTTCGCCCCAGCGGGCCCGGCCCGCGGCCGTACGTCCGCGGCGGACCGCCTCCCCCCTGATCATTGCCAGGCGTCCGGCGATGGCACTGCGACACATCGCCGGGATCCTGCCGGCCACGACCTCCGCATCGGCCAATCCCGTCACCACCACCGCTGTGCAGCAGGGCGCGTCGCAACAGACCGCGCCCGCCGGTCCGGACGTCGGCACCGACCGTCCCACCGCCGCACCGGTGCGTCCCGCCCTGGGCAAGCCCCTGAGAGAACTGCCCACCGGGGCCGTACCGTCAGGTCCGGCAGCGCGGAGCGAGGTCGTACCGTCCGCCCCGGAGGGGCAACAGACAGCGGACATGCCTGTACTTCAACGCCAGACATCGGAGACGGAAACCTCTCCGGCAACCCCTTCGGAAACCTCTCCGGCAACCCCTTCGGCAACCCCTCCGGTGACCGCGCGTTCGCCAGAAGCGGCGAAGCCGTCGGTGCGTCAGCCGTCGTCTCCGGACGTTCGGTCCACGGAAGCCAGGTCTCCGGAGGTTCGGGCCCCGCAGCCGCCACAGCCCGACCGGTCCGGCTCACCGGCTCGTGCCCGGGGCGGGATCGGTACCCCCCTTCCCTCGCTTCCGCCGACGGCCAGGCTCCGGAACGCTGCTCCGCTGCTCGGCGACCGTCGTGGGCCTCAGCCGGGAACCACGGGCCCGCGGCAAGGCGCGACGCCGACGGGGGAGCCCGGGGCGCCCCCGTCCTCCGTACCTGCCAAGCCGATGTCGAAGCTTCTGAACGAGCCTTCCGCGATGCCGGTGCGGACGCCCCCCGTGCCTGCCCTGCCCGATGCGTCCGCACCGCAACCCGCGGTTGTCCAGCGCGCGGCGGACACCACGCGTCCGAGCACGCCCATCAGCACCCCTGCCCCTGCCGCTGCGCCGGTACGTGTCCGGAGGATCACCCCGGAGCGGGAGACGGGACGGACATCCGGCCCCGCCTCCTCGGCGGCGGGGCCGATGCCCGCCGTCCAGCGGTCACGTGCCCTGCTCGCAAGCAGGGCCCTGAAGGTGAGCACCGGCTCCGGCGAGGGCTTTTCGGCGCCTGCGTCAGGCAGCGCGGCCCGGCCGGTCGTGGCAGCCACCTGGCGCCGTGATGGCCGTCAGCCGGGGCCCGATGTGCCGTCGGCGGGGCCCGGGAGCACGCGGACCGGGGAGCACCGGACGCCGCCGGGTGCCGCACCCGGGCCGGCACTTCCTCACCCGAGCACCCGCCCCTCCGAACCTGCTGCGCCGAACCGGACACGTGCGACCGGCCAGGTGCCGACGCCCGGTGGGCCGACGCCCGGGACTGCGGTGCCTCGGACTACGGCGCCTGGGACTGCGTCGCCCGGGAGTACGGTGTCTCGGACTACGGCGCCCGGGACTACGGCGCCCGGCGGAACCGTCCAACGTCTCGTGCCCGGGAGCCCGTCGCCCGGCACCACGCGGAGCGGGACGCACCCCGGCCGGACGCCTGCCGATGACCCCACTCGCGTTCCGGGGACCGGGGCCGGAGCCGGGCCCGGAGCCGGGCCCGGAGCAGCGACCGGGGCCCGCGTCGGCGCCGACCGGACGGGTCGCGGACCGGGGGTCGGCGGCTCGCTCCTGCGGCGGCTCGTACAGCGTTCGGTACGCGGCGGCGCGACCACGCCACCGTCCCGTCCCGACGCCCACCTGCCGGAGCAGAGCCCCGTGGAGTCAGGCTCCGCCCGCCGCCCCGGACCGCCGTCCCCGCCACCACGACCCGCACCCCCGACCGCGCACGTGGCCCCCTCCGCACACCCTCTCGTGCCGTCCGCCGCACAGCCGGTTCCGGTCGTGCGTCCGCATCCGCCCGCAACGGACCGGCCGGGAGCAGCCGCCGTGCCCGTACAGCGGATGGCGTTTCCGGTAGTGGCGGATTCCGGCGCTCCCATGGCCACCGGACCGGCGGCCGGAGCCGGTGCTCCTCTTCCCGGACCACCGAGCCTTTCGGTACGGGTTCCGCAACGCGCACCCGCTCCGGCCGCCGGAGCGGGCGTCTCCGGGGCCACGGCCGAGGTGCTTCAGCGCGCGGCGGCCGACGCCGGAATCACCGGTGTTCCGGTGAGGGCGGCCCCGGTGAAGCCCGCCGCGCCGTCGGGAAGGACCGGCCCGGCCGGATCGGCCGACTCGGCCACCGCGGACGCTCCGCCCGCGAACCGGGTCACCGCCGCGGACATCGAGGAACTGGCCCGTCGTCTGCTCGATCCGGTGAGCCGGCTGATCCGCGCGGACATGCGCAGAGGGCGGGAACGTACCGGACGGTTGTACGACGGGCGCCGCTGACAGCGGCCCGAACAGCTGAACACGGCACGGCACTTGGAAACAGCAGAGAAGAAGAGAAGCACATGACGGACAACATCTTCGCGACGAGCGTCTTCTTCAAGCTCGTCATCGGCGGCAGTGACCTGGGGGCCTTCCACACCTGCTCGGGCCTGGGCGCCGAGGTGGAGATGGAGCAGTACGCCGAGGGCGGCAACAACGGGTTCACCTGGCAGCTGCCGGGACGGATCACCTGGACCAACATCACGCTGACCCGCCCCGTCACCGCCGACACGCTCAAGATCGCACGGTGGCTGAACGAGACGATCCAGCGGGTCGAACCCAAGGACGGCGAGATCGTCGCGCTCCGTCCGGACCTCAGCCGCATCATCAGCTGGCAGGTGCACGGCATCGTGCCGGTCCGCTGGCAGGGGCCGTCCTTCGACCCCGCCAGTTCCCAGGCGGCGATCGAGACGCTGGAGATCGCACACGAGGGCCTGGAGCCCTCCTGATGGATCGTCACGTCCCTTAGCAGGTACAGGTAGCAGAGAAGATCGGGAAGGAGGAGCGCAATGTCACCCGCTGTCCGTACGAGCCGTGCTCGCGCCCAGCTGACCATCATGGAACCGCCGACGACCGTCGGCGCCAAACCGGGCGGGACCCTCGCCCGGCTCACCTTGCAGTTCAACCCCGCCAAGCTGTCGCTGAGCAAGAGCACCGAGTGGCGGCGCACGCCGTCCCGGATGGCCGGGCAGTCCGCGCTGCCCGAATTCGTGGGCAGCGGGCCCCGGGCGCTGTCCCTGGAGGTCTTCCTGGATTCCACGGCCACCCACGACAACTCGGTGGAGAAGGCGGTGGAGCAGCTGATGACGGCGTGTGTGCCCACACCGAGCAGCCTGGCCCGCAAGACGCCCGCGAGCCCCTGGGTCCGCTTCGACTGGGGCACGTCGAAGACCACCTCGTTCGACGGTGTGCTGTCCAACCTCTCCGTCTCGTACACCCTCTTCGACGTCGACGGGAAGCCGCTGCGCGCCACCTGCGCCCTGTCGATCGAGGAGGCGAGCGTGGATCCGGCGGGCCAGAACCCCACGTCCGGCTCGCGGGAGGCACGTCGTACGCACCGGGTCGTCGCCGGGGACAGCCTGCCGCTGCTCGCCTGGCGGGAATACGGCGACGCCACCGCCTGGCGCACGATCGCGGAGGCCAACGACGTGGACGACCCGATGCAGTTGATCCCCGGCAGGGAGCTGGTCGTGCCTGGACTGGAAGATCACGCTCCGGAGGGCAGCCGATGACCGCCGCCGGCCGCTCCTTCGCCGCGGATCCGATCGTCGAGGCCCCCGGCGAGCTGCCACCGGCCTGGGCCGCCCAGCTGGTGAGCTGCGTGGTCGACGAGAACGTCGGCCTGCCGGACACCGCCGTGCTGACGTACCGGGACCCCGATCACAAGCTGCTCACCGCCACCGGGATGACCATCGGCACCCCGCTGAAGATATCCGTGGTCACCGTGCAGGAGCGGGTGCGCGAGCGGCTGTTCACCGGTGAGGTCACCGCGGTCGAGCTGGACAGCGACACCACCGGTTCGTTCACGGTGGTCCGCGCCTTCTCCAAGGCCCACCGGCTCCAGCGCGGACGGAAGGTGGTGGCGTTCCGCAACATGAAGACCGCGGACATCGTCCGCAAGGTCGCCGCGGGCGCCGGGCTGGCCTGCGGAAGGATCGAGGCCGCGCCCATCACGTACAAGCAGCTGACCCAGCCCAATGTCTCGGACTGGGAGTTCCTCCAGTACCTCGCGGGCGAGAGCGGTGCGCACGTGCGGGTGGACGACAAGGGCCTGTTGCAGTTCGTGAAGCCCAAACCCGCCGCGTCGGCCCCCTCGCCGGCCACCTCCGCCACCCGCCACCCGATGGTCCTGGAGTACGGACGCAACCTGCTGGCCCTGCGGGCCGTGCTGACCGGGGCGGACGGGGCGGACAGTGTGGAGGTGCGCGGCTGGAACGTCGACACCAAGACACGGCTGGTGGCCCGCGAGCAGTCCATCCGCAGCGACACGGTGTCCCCCGGGATGAGCCCGTCGCTGGCGGCCGGGGCGTTCGGCCCGAACGCCCGGATGACGGTCACCGACACCCCGTACCGGACCCAGGCCGAGGCCAGGGCCGTGGCCGGTTCGGTGGCCGCCTCGGTGAGCTCCGGATTCGGTGAGATCGAGGCGGTCGCCGAGGGCAATCCCCAGCTGCGGGCGGGGGAGCCGGTGGCCCTCGGCAACGTCGGACCGGCGTTCGCCGGGCGCTACACGGCGACCGCCGCGCACCACGTACTCGAACCGAACGGCGGCTACCGCACCACCGTGCTGGTCAGCGCGGCGCCCGACCGCTCGTTGGCGGGACTGACCAGCGGCTCGAACGCACCCTCGCGCGGCCCGCGCATGCCGGGTCTCGCGATCGGCGTGGTCACCGACATCCGCGAGGGCAAGGCCGAACGCGGCTGGGTCCGGCTCAAGTTCCCCTGGCTCGACGACACCTATGTGACCGACTGGGTCCGCACGGTGCAGTGGGGCGGCCAGGGCGGCGGCGGGGTATTCAGTCCCGAGGTCAACGACGAGGTGCTGGTCGGGTTCGAGCAGGGGCTGCTGGACAGCCCCTATGTGCTGGGAGGCCTCTACAACGGGGTCGACAAGCCCTCGCGCCACGACGTCCCGCTGGTCGACCCGACCAGCGGCAAGGTCAACCGCCGTTCCCTGGTGTCCCGTTCGGGCAACCGGCTGGAGCTTCTGGACGCCCCGCGCGGACCGTCCGGTGTCCGGCTGGCCACCGGCGACAAACGGCTCGAAGTCACCCTGGACGAGCGGCGGAACGAGATCGCGCTGACGGTGTACGCCCCCGGCGGCAACCGGGCATTGAGTTCCGTGAAGCTCTCCGCGTCCGGGATCACCCTCGACGCCGGAACGGGCGACGTGAACATCAAGGGCAGCTCGGTGACCGTCAACGGCAAGACGGGGGTCACCATCGACGGCGGGCTGCTCGGGGTGCTCAAGGCCAGACTCATCAAGATCAACTGACGGTCCGCCATCCATCCGATGCCTTCAGAAGTCCCATTCCCAGCAAGGAGAACCCCGGCCATGCCCCCCGCAGCCCGCACGGGCGACAGCACCGCCCACGGCGGCCTCATCGGTACCCCGCCCCCGGGCGCGGTGGCCGTCGCCACCGTGCTGATCGGCGGCCGGCCCGCGGCCGTCACCGGGAGCCTGCACGTGTGCGTCGTCCCCCCGCACGCCGCACTCGGGCCGGGGAACGTGATCATGCCCAACCCGGCCGCCGCGGTCACCGGACAGGTCCTGATCGGCGGGCTGCCCGCCGCCCGGATGCGGGACAACACCTCCTGCGGCGCACCCATCATCAGCGGAGCACTGAACGTACTGATCGGGGGCCCGATGTGAGCGGCGGCGGATTCATCGGACGGGGCTGGGGCTTCCCGCTGCGGGTCGGCGCCACGGGCGGCATCGTCATGGTCGAGCGGGACCGGGAGATCGAAGAGGCGATCGGGCTGGTGCTCGGCACGGCGCCGGGTGAACGGCCGATGCGCCCGGAGTTCGGCTGCGGTATTCACGACTACGTCTTCGCCCCCGGTGACGGTGCCACCGCCGGGCGCATCGCGCACGAGGTCCGCACCTCGCTGGAGCGGTGGGAGCCGCGCATCGAGGTGACCGACGTGGTGATCGCGTTCGATGCCATCGAGGAGGGCACCCTGTACATCGACGTGCACTACACCGTGCGGGCCACGAACGACCTGCGCAACCTCGTCTTCCCCTTCTACACCATCCCGTCATCCGAGGGATCCGAAGAACCGGGAGTGCGCTGATGGCCCTGCCCTCACCCAACCTGGACGACCGGCGTTTCCAGCAACTCGTCGACGAGGCCAAGCGGTACGTCCAGCAGCGCTCTCCCGAGTGGACCGACCACAACGTGTCGGACCCCGGGGTCACGCTCATCGAGACGTTCGCGTACATGGTCGACCAGCTGCTGTACCGGCTGAACCGGGTACCGGACAAGAACTACTCGGCCTTCCTCGACCTGCTGGGCGTCACGTTGTTCCCGCCGTCGGTGGCACGGGCGGAGGTCGACTTCTGGCTGTCCGCGCCGCAGCCGGAAACCGTGCGGCTCCCGGCGGGCACGGAGGTCGCCACCTCACGCGGCGAGGCCGAGGAGGCAGTGGTGTTCTCCACCTCCGACGACCTGTCGATCGTGCCGAGTTCGCTGGTCCGGCTGGTCACCGCACCGGTGTCGGGCGACCAGACCGACCGCACCGCACCGCTCGGCGCCGGCAAGGACATCCCGTGCTTCCAGCCCCGGCCGGAGCCCGGAGACGCCCTGCTGTTCGGGCTGCCCACCGCCGTGCCCCGGTGCATCGTCGCCGTGCGCCTGGACAGCCGGGTGGAGGGCGTGGGCGTCGACCCGCGGCAGCCGCCACTGGTGTGGGAGGCGTGGGACGGTGCCCGCTGGGTCACCTGCCAGACCGGCACCGACAGCACCGGCGGGCTGAACAGGCCCGGCGAGGTGATCGTGTTCGTTCCCGCCGGACACACCGCGTCGGTGACCGCGGGGACCCGGGCGGGATGGCTGCGCTGCCGGGTCACCGCGCCGGAACCGGGGCAGCCGTTCTACTCGGAGTCGCCGACGATCCGGGAGGCCGAGGTGTTCACCGTCGGCGGCACGATGGGCGTCGAACACGCGGAGACCGTCCTCGACGTTCCGCTCGGCAGCTCCGAGGGCGTCGCCGGGCAGAGGTTCTCCGTGAGCAGGGCGCCGCTGCTGCTGGACGGGGAGCCGCCGGTCGTCCAGGTGTCCTCCGCGGAGGGCTGGCAGGTCTGGACCGCGGTGGAGCATTTCGGCGCCTCCGCCCCGCACGACCGGCATGTGCGGATCGACGCCGTCTCCGGCGAGTTCGCGTTCCCGCCGGAGGTGCGCGAGCCGGACGGGACGATGCGCGCCTACGGTGCGGTGCCCGAGAAGGGCGCGCAGCTGCGGGTTCCCCGCTACCGCACGGGCGGTGGGGCGGCCGGCAACGTCGCCCGGGGGGCCATCTGCGTGCTGCGCAGCTCGGTGCCGTACGTGGCGGGCGTGGACAACCGCGAGGCGGCCCGGGGCGGGGTCGACGGCGAGACCGTGGAGAACGCGAAGGTCCGGGCGCCCAACATCCTGCGGGTGCAGGAGCGGGCGGTCACGGCCGGGGACTACGAGGCCATCGCCCGCGAGGCCGCACCTTCCCTGCGCAGGGTTCGGTGCCTGCCGGCCGTCGCGGGCGAGGGCGGAGCGGTACGGGTCCTGGTGGTGCCCGACGCGGTCGCCGACGAGGGGGGCCAACTGCGGTTCGAGCAGCTGATCCCGTCGGACTCCGTGCTCTCGACGGTCACGGCGCGACTCGACGAACGTCGCCTGGTCGGCACCAGGCTGTTGGTGGAACCGCCCGCGTACCAGGGCGTCACCGTGGTCGCCAGGCTCGTGACGGCCGGTGGTGACGTGGACCGGGTCCGCGCGGAGGCGGTCGCTGCACTGTTCCGCCACATCGACCCGCTGCGGGGCGGAGCGGAGGGCACCGGGTGGCCGTTCGGCAGGCCGGTGCAGTACGGCGAGATCTTCGCCGTGCTCCAGGGCGTGCGGGGGGTGGGCCTGGTGGAGGAGGTACGGATGTTCCCCGCGGACCCGATCACCGGCAGGCGCGGGGCGGCGGTGCAGCGGATCGATGTCGCCCCGGGCGCCCTGGTCTTCTCGCACCAGCACCAGGTCGAGGTCATCGCGAGCGTGGCCGGTGACGGCTCATGACCAGAGCCGCGGTACCCGGGCTCCCCAGCCGCTACCCGATCGGCGGGCTGCTGCCCGCGCTGTACGCGGACGACGACCTGGCCCAGCGGTTCACGGCGGGCCTCGACACCGTCCTGGCACCCGTCCTGTCCACCCTGGACAACCTTCCCGCCTACTTCGATCCGTCGCTGGCTCCGGCCGACTTCCTGCCCTGGCTGTCGTCCTGGGTGGCGGCCGATGTCGATCCGGCGTGGCCCGATGAGCTGCGGCGGGCCGTGGTCGCCCGCGCCGTCGAACTGCACCGGTGGCGCGGCACCCGCCGCGGCCTGATCGAACACCTCCGGCTCTGCTTCGGCGTGCATGCCGACGTCCAGGACGGCGGCGGCGCCACGTGGTCGTCCGAGCCGGGCGCGGCGCTGCCTCCGCCGCCGACCGGGGAACTGCTGGTGCGCGTCTGGGCGTTGCACGGAGGACCGGTGGACGCGAGCCGCGTCCGGGACGTCGTCGCGGCCTCGTGCCCCGTACACCTCACGTGCCGGGTGGAGATCCTGCCGGGCCCGCCAGACGAGACAGGAGACTGACGCGATGCGCTCGTGTCCGGCGTGCGGTACGGCCAACCGCGAGGACGACGAATTCTGCGGGAACTGCGGCTCCTACCTGGGCTGGTCCTCCCGGGCATCGCGGAACGCTCCCGCCGCCGCGGAACCGCTCGGCCCCGCGGAACCGGCGGCCCCGGCAGCCGAGCCCGCGACCGGAACTCCGGCCGAGCCGGCGACCGGTCCCGCCCCGGAGACCGAAGCTCCCTCGGCCGGGGCCCCGCCCGCCCCGCGCCCCGAACCGCCGGCGGAACCGGCGCGGTCGCGCGCACCGGAACCTACCGCGCCGCCGGTGGCGCCCGCACCGGCACCAGCACCGGAGCAGCCTGCCGCCGTACGGCCGGAACCACCGGCACAGCCCGCCCCCGTACGGCCGGAACCACCGGCACCGGAGGCGCCCGTGGTCGCGGTGCAGCCGGCCAAG
The DNA here is from genome assembly GCF_042882135.1 of Streptomyces sp. NPDC058240. Classification (NCBI taxonomy): domain Bacteria; kingdom Bacillati; phylum Actinomycetota; class Actinomycetes; order Kitasatosporales; family Streptomycetaceae; genus Streptomyces; species Streptomyces sp. NPDC058240. The sequence continues at coordinate 53,126 of NZ_JBHVWT010000025.1, read as the reverse complement.
CCGATCGCCCGGCGGCCCGTAGTGAGGCCCGTCGCGGCGGACGAGGAGCCGGACGGGCCACCGTGCCCGGCATGCGGCACCCCGAACCTGCCGGGACGCCGGTTCTGCCGCCGCTGCGCAGCGCCGTTGCAGACCAGGGAACAGCCGGCGCCGCTTCCGTGGTGGCGCACGGTGTGGCCGTTCCGCCGCCGGGTGAGGAGCGGATCGGGCCGGGCGCTGCGGCGGATCCTGCTGGTGCTGGCGGTCGTCGGGCTGCTGTGCGCGGGCTTCCTGCTCCTGCCCGCCGGGCGCTATGTCTTCGAGGACGTACGGGACAAGCTCGGCGGCACGGCGGAGATCAGCCCGTCCGAAGTCACCGCGAGCGCCCACGCTCCAGGCCATCCGGCGTCCGCCGCCACCGACGGACTGACCAACAAGTACTGGGCGGCACCCACGCTCGGCTCGTCGCTGAGGTGCACCTTCGACAAGCCGTTCCGGCTGGTCGGCGTCGTGGTGTACCCCGGTGTGTCGACGGAGCCCGAAGAATTCAGGCAGGGGGCCAGGCCCACCCGGGCCGATCTGATCATCACCAAGGCGGACGGCGAGATCCAGGAGAAGACGGTGACGCTCACCGACAAACCCGGCAAGCAGACGGTACGGACCGGCATCAGCGACGTCGTCTCCGTCCGGCTCGTGCTGAAGGCCGCGTCCGGCCAGGGCGAGGGACGGCCGATCGCGGTCGGCGAGGTCGAGTTCTTCAAGCGCACCTGAGGCCGGACACAACCCGGCGACAGGCCGGGCAGCGCCCCTCCGATCCGCGGCAACCCGCTCGCCGCCGTCGGGGCGCAGTCGCAGCCTGCCGTCCGTGGCTACCCCGCGTGCGCATCCAGCAGTTGCTCGGGCACGAACCCGGCCTCCGCCAGCCGCTGCCAGAGCTCGTCCGGGACCGGGAAGCGGGCGGGCCGCCGCGTTCGCCGTCACCTCGGCCGCTGAACGGCAGCCGAGGACGACCGAGGTGACCGCAGCGTGCAGCAGCGGGAACTGGATCGCGGCCGCGGGGAACGGCACGGCGTACGCGTCGCACAGCGCCCGGCACTGCCGCGCCCGCTCCAGGGCCTCCGGGAAGCCGCACAAAGCTCCCCGAGTTTCTTCGGCGAGTACGACTCCGTTGGAGCGCCCCCGGTGCCATACAGCGGTCGGGATCGGACAACGGTGGTGCCGCCTGTTGTCACCGCTCGCACTCGGGCCAGACATCGACACAGTTGACATCGCCCAGCGGCGGGGCTTCTGCGCGGCGGGCTACTGGACGTCGCCGCGGTGCGATGGGCCCCGGGCTCGGTCAAGAGCCGCGCGACTCCCGGCTGTCGGAGTCACCAGCCGACGTGTCCGTCGCCGTGGTGGCCGGTGCCGCCTGCGCCGCCCTCGGACCAACTGCCCGACTCCAGGTCGTGGCCGAGACCGTGGCCGCCGGTGGTGAAGTCGGCGTAGAGGTCACTGAGCTCGCCGAGGAGTTGGCGGGTGAGGACGTCGGCGCCGGTGGTCAGTGCCGCAGCGAGTTCCTCGTCGGCGACCGGGACCGCTCCGGCGGTTGCGGGGGCGAGACGGTGCGTTGCGGCGAGGGCGGCCATACGGCGGCGGTCGGTGATGCCGCGCAGTCCAGGGTAGGCGGCAGGGGCGAGGCGCGCGGCCTGGGCGAGCACAGCGAGGGTGAAGTCGCGGTCGGCGGTGGACCTTGCGGAGCCGGAGCGGACCACGCTGTCGAGGCGGGTCAGCAGCGCCCGGCGGCGCGGCAGGTCCACGGAGAGAATGTCGTGGCGGGTACGGCCGCTGGAATCGCGCCACCGACGGACACGGACCGCCTTCTGGTCCTGCAGCCGGGAGAGGTACTCGATGGGTAGGGAGCGCGGTGTCCGGCGCAGCCAGTCCTTGAGGCCGGGCGGGGGAGCAGCCGCGCCGAGACTGTGCAGGACATTGCTCAGGCGGCGGTCCTCGACGGGCCGGGTGTCCAACACCTCGATCCGCCGGCGCCCGACGGCGATCCGTCCGGCCAGGCCCAGATCCGCCAACTCCGAGGTCCGCAGGGCGAACCGGAGCCGGTCCTCGCCCCGTATCCGTATGCGCTGTCTGCCCGGGACTATCGCGAGCAGGAGCAGTTCATCCCCCGTGGTCATACGTGTCAGGGTAGGCGCGGCGGTCCGCGGAGGGGAGCACTCCGCACTCCGAGGGACCTACCGCGCCGGCTTCCCCGACCGGCCTTGCCCTGCGTCCTCCGAGCCCGGGGAAGCAAGGGTTCCCAGCGTGCAGGCTGTACCGGAGCGTCCACTTCTGGGAGGCCGAGCCCGGATGCACAGGTCTTTCTGTCAGGACCTGTATGAGCCGTCACGGCCTGCTGACATGGTTGAACTGCCCCGAGCGGGCGAGGAGATGGACGTGCACACGTCTTGACTGGTGGCCGCTGCCGCACGCACCGTTGCTGGCCCGTTCTTTCCAAGGGGGGCACGTGAACAGCAAGTGGCTCGGTGCGTGTACGGGTCTGGCCACCTCTTCGCGGTGGTGGGCGCCTTGCCGGCGCCCGCCTCCTCCGAGCCGCGGCCGGGGCCGACGCGTGCCCTGCCGCTGGGCGCCGTCGGCTTGACCGAGACCCGCAGCACGCGGACGTTGCAGCCTGGTGTCACCCTCACGCGGATCGTGCGCGGTGCCGACGCCCAGGCGCTTGCGTGGACGGTCGAGGTCTCCATACCCGGCGGCGCCACCTCGCCGGACCCCGACGCGCCGCCGACGGCGCTGAAGGACCGGGCGAGCGCCGACGAGCTGGCTGCCGACTTTGCAGGACGACGGCTTTGACGCCCGGGTCGAGGAGGTCACGACTCCGGCGGTCGCCGACTACGCCGGTGGAACACTTGGATGGCGGGTCCGGGTCGGGCAGTTCGACTCGCAGTCCACCGGGACGGCGGAGCGCACCCGGCTGAGAGGGTCCGGGTACGCAGGGTCCGTCGTGTACACCGGCTGGGACGGGAACCCGGCGGACCGTGGCCCGTGGCGGATCGACGTGCTCACCATCGACCCGGACCGGTTCCGCGGCGGGCTCGAGGCATCGTACGGTTCCGATCTGGAGAACCGCGAGAAGACCAGCGAGCTGGCAGCCGCCGCCGGCGCGACCGCGGCGGTCAACGGCGTTCTTCGTACTCGACCCGGGCGCCGGAGCACCGGGCGATCCGGCCGGCGTCGGCGTCTACGACGGCCGGCTGCTGAGCGAGCCGGTGAACGGGCGCCCCGGCCTGGTGATGCGCGACTCCGGCCGGCACAGCGGGGTCGCCCGGCTCACCTGGAAGGGCCGGGTCGTCGGCCGGGACGCGTCGCAACCCCTGGACGGCGTCGACCGCGTACCGGGCTTGATCAGGAACTGCGGCGGCACCGCCGACGACACACCGACCTCGCTGCCCCTGCACGACGTGACCTGCACCGACCGCGACGAACTCGTGGCGTTCACGCCGGACCACGGACGGCGGACGCCACAGGGCGACGGCCTGGAGGCCGTACTGGACGCCCGTGGGCGGGTCCTCGAACTCCGCTCACCGCGCGGCGGATCGCTGCCGGCCGACGGCAGCTCCGTGCAGGCGACCGGATGTTCAAGGCGGCCGCGGCGTACTCCGGTTCCGTGCACCCGCTGCTCAACGAGGAGTCGACGAACCGCATCATGGGGTTCTTCGCCGGCCACGGCAACGACCCGCTGAGGGTCTGGGGCGACCCGGTTGCGCAACGTGACGTCTGGGCGGCCCACGACCCGTTCCACCTGGCCAAGCGCCTCACGCCGATCCCCGTCTACCTGTCGTGCGGTGACGGCACCACTGGCCCCTTGGACCCGCCGGGCAGCACGACCGCGCTCGAGGCCGACTTCAACAGGCAGAAACAGGCAGAAACAGGCAGAACCAGGCCCTTGCGAGCGAACTCGAACGCATGGGCGCGAAGCATGTGACCACCAACTTCTACGGACCGGGGACCCACGGCTGGCCGTACTGGCAGCGTGAGTTGCACTCCTCGCTACCGATGCTGCTCCGGGACCTGAGGGCCAACGGCTGAACGGCCGCGTGCCGAGATCATCGGCCGCCCATCGCCGCATTCGAAAGGCCCTTGGCCATCGCCACGCTCACCGGGTGTTCCCGCTCGGTGAGCGGGCCGACTCCTGTGGGGTTCGGCGGGACCTCAGGCCGTGGAGCCGCCGGACATCCCGGCACTCGCGTATACGCGGCTCGCGAACTCGGCGATCTGTTCGTCGCTCAGATTCTTCGCAAGATTTGCCTCCGTGATCATGCCGACCAGACGGTGGCCGCCCTGGACGTCGATCACCGGCAACCGCTTGATCTGGTGTTCCTCCATGGTCGTCAGGACATCGCCGGCGTCCGCTTCGGCATCGATCCAGTGCACCTTTGCCTTGAGCGATCCGGCCTGCACGGTTGCCGGGTCGATGCCCTCGGCGCAGCATTTGACGACGATGTCACGGTCGGTGATCAAGCCTGTGAGCTTGTTGTTGTCGCCGCAGATGGGTAGGCAACCGACGTTCAGATCGCGCATCATCTTCGCCACGTCCAACAGCGACTGGTGCGCACCGACGCACTGCACGCCGCCGGACATGATGTCTCGCGCTCGCAGTTTCTCAGCCATGATTTCCTCCCGTTCCGACAGTGTTGCCTCCCCGCCATCGATCACAACACGAATGGCTCAACACCGCTCCTCAAGAGCGTCGGCGATTCAGGGATCCCGAGCGTCGAGCCCGACCGGATCGGACCCGAGCGGCCGAGAGACATCGGGAAGGGCCTTGTCGGTGCTGCCGGCTCCTCGGTCGGAGCGCCCGGGGCTCACGAACCTGGAGCTGGTGCGGGTTGCCATTGCGGCTGCCGGTCCGCAGGGTCGGCCGACGGCCCTACCGTGTCGCCGGCGGGGGAGCGGCTGCCCAGGAATCGGCGGCCTCCTTGGCGGAGTCGAGCACGTCGTCACCGTAGAGATCCTGCAGCCAGTTGGTCTGGTAGATGGTGTCGAGGTAGCGCTCGCCGAGGTCCGGGCCGACGGCCACTGCGGTGAGATCGCGCGCGTCATGCCGGGCCAACCAGTCCGTTGCACCGCTGATCACCGTGCCGGTGGAGCCGCCGAACAGGAATCCGCGCCTGGCCAGACGATGGCAGGCACGTATGGTGTCCGCCTCCTCGACACGAATCACCTCGTCGACATAGGACTCGTCGAGCAGCGGCGGGCGCATGCTCATACCCAGACCGGGAATCATCCGGCGGCCCGGCGAACCGCCGAAGGACACCGAGCCGACGCTGTCCACCGCGATGATCCGCACCGGCCGGTGCCATCCCCGGAAGTAGCGCGCACAGCCCATCAGGGTCCCGGTGGTGCCGGCTCCGACGAACAGTACGTCCAGCCGCGGGAACTGACGGGCGACCTCCGGCGCGGTCGTGCGGTAGTGCGCCTTCCAGTTGCTCGGATTGGTGTACTGACTGAGCCACACATACCGGTCGTCGGAGGCGCACAGCGCGCGGAGGTAATCGAGCCGCGCGCCGAGAAAGCCGCCGTCCGCCTCCTGCTCGGCGATCACATGCACCTGGCTGCCCAACGCCTCCATCATCATTCTGTTCGACAGATTGCCGCGGGAGTCCGTCACACACAGGAACCGGTAGCCCTTGCTCGCCGCGATCATGCTCAGCGCCACGCCGAGGTTTCCGGACGAGGACTCGACCAGGATCGATTCCGGCGTCAGGATTCCATCCCGCTCAGCGGCCTCCACCATCTCGGTCGCGGCCTTCAACTTGATCGAGCCGGCGAAGTTGAAGCCCTCACACTTCAGGAAGAGCGGGTGCCCGAAGATCGACCGGAGGTCGACATAGAGATCCTCTTCGTTGAAGGCGTAGGGAGTGGATATGACGGGCACCATGGTCTCCTCTGTCTGGAGCAGAGCGCTTTCGGAACCATCCGGCCGTGGGAGGGGTCCTCGCTCGTGCGGGCGAGACCCTGTCTCCCACCGGTGGGACGGGGCCCTGTGTCAGCGGCCGCTGTCTCGTGCGTCAGGACCGGCTGCGACGTGACTGGTGGTCCCTCCTGGGATCAGCCTCGAAGGAGCATCCTGCGCTCTCGGCCGGCTCATCCGTACCGGCTCAGTTCGTGGAAGAAGTCGTCGACGACGTGCAACTCTCCGCAGCGGGCAACTTCGGTGTACACGTACTTGCCCACCGCGAGGTCGAGCACCCCGAGGCCGAAGGGCGAGAACACCACCGGCCGGTCCGTCGGCACCGTCACCCGCCCGGCCATCACGTCGTCCAACGTGCCGCGCAGGAAGTCCCGGTTGCCCGTGAGTTGCTCGGCCAGATGCGGCGATGTGTCGGCCTTGAGGCAGTGCTCGACGTCATCGACGATGTTGGTCGAGGCGAGCAGGATCTCCGGCGCGAGGTCGCGCAGCGACACATGCAGCACCAGCGGATTGTGTGCGAACCATGACAGGTCACTGACGTGCGGTTGACCGGCGACCGTGGCGAAGACGACCAGGTCGCTGTTGCGGATCAGCTGCTCGGCGCTGTCGTGCACGGTGATTCGGCCGGGGGTGTCCGCCTGCTCCAGGTAGCACCGGAAGCCTGCCGCGCTGTCGGCGGACAGGTCGTGTACGCCGATCTCGTCGAACGACCAGCCGGTGCCGACCAGGAAGGTGTGGATGTAGCGGGCGATCAAGCCCACCCCGAAGAACCCGACGCGCGTCGGTCGCGGCCGGTCGCGGCTGAGCCAGTCGGCCGCCGACGCCGCCGACGCGGCCGTCCGGGTGGCGCTGATGATCGAACTCTCCAGACACGCGAACGGGTAGCCGGTGTCATGGTCGTTGAGGATCAGCACCGCCGACGCCCTTGGGATGCCGGCCGTCACGTTCTCCGGGAAGCTGGAGATCCACTTCAGGCCGTCCACCCGTGTCTTCCCGCCGATCGAGGCGGGCAGCGCGATGATCCGGGAGGACGGGCGGTCGGGGAAACGCAGGAAGTACGACGGCGGGTTCACCGAATCACCGGCGCCGTGCACCCGGTAGGTGGCCTCGACCAGCTCCGTGATCCGCTTCTCGCATCCGTGCAGTGTGCGCCGGACCTGGGCACCGGAGATCACCGCGAACGGTGGAACGGTGATCGGTGCGACCCTTACGGGCTCTCTCGCGGTGGAATCGACGGTGGTCATCGCGTGGTCACCTCCACGGTCGGCGAGCAGTCGTCCAGACGCACCGGATCGGCCATGGCGACGAGCACCTCGCGCGGTCCCTCGAAGGGCTCCCTGCTGTGCGCGGTGCGGACGTTGTCGACGACCATCAGGTCGCCGGCCTGCCACGGATCGCGCGCGGTGTTCGCCTCGTAGACGCTGTTGAGCAGCTGCACGACGTCCTCGCCGATCGGGTCGCCGTTGCCGAAGCGGGTGTTGAACGGCAGTCCGTCGGCGCCGTAGACGTCCACCAGGTACTCGTGCACCTCGGGGGCCATCGTCCACTCGTTGAGGAACGCGATCTGGTTGAACCAGCAGCGCCGGCCGGTGACCGGGTGGCGCACCACGGCGCTGCGGCGCTGTCTGGTGCGTAGTCCACCGTCGGGCTGCCACTCGAACGTGATCGCGTTGGCGCGGCAGTAGCGCTCGACGGCGCCCCGGTCCTCGGTGCCGAAGGCCTCGGCGATGGACGCGCCGATCTCGTCGTTGTAGCTGCGGGTGAGCAGCCAGCCCTCGCGCTCGAACCGCTCGGTCAACTCGGTGGGCAGTGCGTCGAGCACGGTCGGTGAGTCGGCCACCGCGGTCGCCCCGCCGTCGGTGGGCGCGCTGAGACAGGCGAACATCATCAGGCCGGGGAACTCAAGCGTGTAGCTCAGTTCGTGGTGCATGCACATGGGCTGGTTCGGCGGCCACTTCGATGAGGAGTACACCCCGTCGGAGTAGGTCTGCCGGGGCGCGAAGGCCTCCTGCTCGGTCATCAGACCGGTGGCCAGCTTCGAGAAGACGGCTCCGGTCTCGGCCGCGTCACGCAGCCCGAGGCCGCGGACCAGGACCGAACCGTGCTCGGCGACGACCGCGCGCAGCGCGTTCCGGTGCTCGGCCGCCCAGGTCGGCGCGTCGCCGGTGACCTCGGCCCGCAGCCGTGGGGGTTTGCCGGATTCCAGTTCCACGTCGACCAGCGACGCCGTGGATGTGGACGACATCTCGATCTCCTTTCAACTGACACTCAGGACGAAGCGAACAATTCGGTGGCCTGCAGCACAGCCTTTGCTGCCTCGGCCGGACGGGTACGCAGGAAGTAGTGGCCGCCGTCGGCGAGCTCGTGCAGGTCGACCTGTCCGGCCAGAAGCTGCCAGTCGCGGTACCGGCGCGGGTACTCCGCCGTGCTCGGGTCGTCCACGGCAACGACGACGGTGACCGGCGCGGAGAGCTTCTGCGCGGGCGGGCGCTCCAGGGCGTCGGCGAAGTAGCGGTGTGCGGACACGCAGTCGTGCCGGTAGGCGGCGCCGACGTGCTCGGCGTGCTGCGCACCCAGCTCACCGAGCGCGGTGCAGTCGCCGTCCGTGCTCAGGTTCGCGGCGATCTCGGCGTTGCTCCGCCCGGTCAGCTCGGTGATGGTGGTGCGCCGGGCGTCGGCGTCACCGAGCAGTTGCGCGCCGAGGAACACCCGTTGGACGTGCACCCCGCGCTCCTGCAGCTCTCTGGCCGTCTCCACGGCCAACGCGGTGCCCGAGGAGTGGCCCCACAGCAGGACCCTGGTCAGGCCACGCCCGGTGATCTCGTCGACGACCTGCTCGACCACCTGTGTCATCGGCGCGAGCTGCTCGCCCTCGGCGGCCACGTCGTGACCGGGCAGCTCGACGGCGTAGACCGCCGGTCCACCCTCCGGCAGCGCCCTGGCCATCGGCTGGAAGTTCACCGCGTTGCCGCCGGCGTAGGGGAAGCACACCAGGGCTGCGGTCTGCGCACCGTCCGATTCCGACAGCGGCTGAAGCAGCCCGGCACGCCGCTCGGACCTGCCGTCGACCAGCCCGGCCAGATCGGCGAGGACCGGGTGACGGGTGACGTCCTTGAGGGACACCGCACGGTCCAGGACGATGGCCAGCTTCACTGCCGACAGCGACGTGCCGCCCCGGTCGAAGAAGTGGTCCCGCCGTCCGATCTTGTTCTGCGGGATGCCGAGCACCTTCGCCCATGCGGCCGCCAACCGCTGTTCGGTCGGCGTATCCGGCGCGCGGAAGTCGTCCCGGACGACATCGAGTTCTCCGGCGAGTGCCTGCAGAGTCCTTCTGTCGATTTTGCTGTTGGCCGTCAGCGGCAGAGTCTCCCGCCAGTGAAGGGCCGACGGGATCATGTACGCGGGCAGCGACTCACCGAGCCGGTCCAGCACGACGTCGACATCGAGCGGCCGCCGACCGGAGTAGAACGCCACCAGGTGCTTGCTCTGGTCGGCCCGCTCGGCGACCACGACCGCACCGTCACGAACACCGGGCACCTGCAACAGGGTGTTCTCGATCTCGCCGATCTCGATCCGGAAGCCACGGATCTTCACCTGGGTATCGCGGCGGCCCAGGAACTCCAGCTTTCCCTCGGGCGTCCAGCGGCCGTAGTCGCCGCCCCGGTAGAGCCGGGCGCCCTCACGGTGCGGATCGGCCAGGTAGGCATGCCGGGTGCGCTCGGGGTCGTTGACGTATCCGCGGCCGACGCAGACGCCGGAGAAGACGATCAGACCGGGGGCTCCGAGCGGCACCGGGATCAGGTGCTCGTCGACGACGTAGACGTGCACGTTGCTGACCGCAGGACCCAGCAGGACCCGGTCTCCGTCGGGCACGCGGTCCATGACCTCGTGGTTGGTGTCGTCCGAGGTCTCGGTCAGCCCGTAGGCGTTGACCAGCTTGATCCCGGGCTGGGCGGCGAACCAGCGCTGCACGAGCTCCTTCTTCAGCGCCTCGCCCGTGACCGACACGCACCGCAGGTCCGGCAGCTCACGGGGGTGCTGATTCAGCCAGGACACGACCACGTCCAGGTAGGAGGGTACGACCTGGAGGACGGCGACCCGGCCGTCGACGATCTTGTCGACGAACCGCTGGACGTTCAGGATCACCTCCTGCTCCACCAGCAGGGTCCGCCCCCCGACCAGGAGCCCGGACACCAGCTGCCACAGCGAGATGTCGAAGCATTGGGGTGCGGTCTGGGCGACCACCTGTCCCTCGCCGATCTCCAGGTCGTCGATCTTGGCGTAGAGGTGGTTCAGCATGCCCGCGTGCTCGCACATCGCGCCCTTGGGCTCACCTGTGGAGCCGGAGGTGAAGTAGATGTAGGCGAGCTGGTCCGGTGCGACGTGGAGGCCCAGATCATCGTCGGCATGGTCTTCCTCATAGGCCGCGCCGACAAAGAGCTTCCGGACCCCGGGCAGTGAGTCGAGGGCCTGGTCGAGCGTGGAGGTGCTGCCGGGTTCGGTCAGCACGAGCCCGCATGCGGCACGGGAGAGCATGGTCGCGAGGCGGTCGGCCGGGAAATGCGGCTCGATGGGCAGGTACACGCCGCCGGCCTTGAAGACCGCGAGGACGGCGGCCATCCAGTCCAGGTTGCGCTCGGTCACCACCGCGACGACACCCTCGGGGCGCAGCCCCCGCGCCAGCAGGGCTCGTCCCACCCGGTTGGCGCGCGCGTTGAGTTCTCGATACGTCAGTTGCAGCTCCCCATGCACCGCGGCGACGGCGTCCGGGTGTGACGCCACCCGCTGCTCGAACAGTTCGTGGAACCGGTGGTCCGGAAGTTCCCGGTGTGGACCGGCGAGTTCTTCGAGCTGGAAGTGGAGTTCCTCGGCGGAGAGCAGGCTCTGCCGCCCGTGCTCGGCGTCCGGATCGGCGGCGATCAGCGCGAGTGCGGTGAGGTGGTGACCGGCGATCCTGACGGCGCAGTCCTCGTCGAGCGCGTCGGTGCGATACCGCAGCCGCAGCACAAGGTGGCCGCCGCGTTGCGAAAACCCTACCCACAGCTTGGTGTTACCGGTGACCTCGCCGCTCATGCCATGCGGATCGAACACGACCTCGATCGACGGCTCGGCCAGGCCCAGATCGCGCCTGAGCTCATCGACCGGGAAGTCCTTGTGCGCCAGCAAATCCGACGCGGCTCGATGGGCGTCCAGCAGCAGCGTCCGCCACGAGTCGGGTTCGGTCGTCAGCCGGCAGAGCAGCGGCCGGCCGCCCTTCGCACTGACATATCCGGTCGCGACCTCGTGCTCGCCGGACAGCGCGGCGATCACCTTGGCGTGCGCTGCCAGCAGTACCGATTCGAGCGGCACCGCCAGCTCCTTGGCCAGCCGGCCCAGCGCCGCCGCGACGTCGTCCGGGATCGGCGCCTCGTGTTCGCCGACGCCCTTCACCGGATTGAGCGTCCACCGCGGGATTTCGGTGAATCCACCGGCGACGAGCACATCGCGCCAGAATTCCCGGTCGGCCTGCGCTTGCATTCCCATCTGGCCGTCCCTCTCCATTCGCCTTCGCTACCGTGCTGTTCCGCGCTGACAAGGGCGGAGCTGCTATCGCTTCCGCGTCAGCGCCTCGGGCTGATTGGGGGCGTCTCGCATCTCCGTGGCGGGGTTTCCTCCCCAGCGTGCGTGCGGGGGGATCTCTTCGCCTTTCATGAGGAAGGAGTCGGGTGCGAGCACCGCGCCGGTGCCCATCGTCACGCCGTAATGGACATGGGCTCCCACACCGATGGTGCAGCCGGCGCCGAGGGTGCTGCGATCGGATTTGAAGGTGCCGTCCTCCTGCGAGTGGCACTGGATCTTGCTTCCCGCATTGAGCGTGCAGTCGTTCCCGATGGTGGCGAGCGTCCGCTCCGTCATATAGCAGCCGTCATCGAAGACCCTGCTGCCGATACGAACACCCAGCATCCGCCAGATCACGTTCTTGAAAGGGGTGCCGTTGAAGATGTTGAGGTAGGTGTCGGGCACCTTCCAGAGGCGCTCGTGCCACCAGAAGTACGGCTCGTAGATGGAGCACACCTGCGGTCGCAGCGCGCGGAATGCCGCGATGCCGCGCTCCACCAGTACGAAGTAGACAGCGGTGAACCCGAGGCTGAAGACCAGGAACGCGGCGATCAGCACATGCCCGTAGGAGTCGTACATCTCGGCGTTGGCCAGGCCGAGCATCGTGAGCACGAAGAGGTGCAGCCACCGCACGAGCAGGAAGAGGACCATCGAGCGGATGTTGTAGTGGTTCTTCGCAGCGAGGCTGCGGCGCAACTCGTCGCCGGTGCGCAGGTGGTCGAACCGGGAATCGCGCTCGACCGACCGGGGAATCTCGAAGCACGGCGAGCCGAGCAGGCCCACCCCCTCGCGCAGCTCGCCTTCGAGCGGAACCATCACCTTCGTCGCGAGGAGACAGTTCTCGCCTGTCCTGGCCCCCGAGGGATAGGCGATGTTGTTCCCGAGGAAGTTGTATGACCCGATCGAGGCCCGGGACACCCGGAAGGACGTGCTCGAATAGTCGGCGTTGATAATGGAGAGCCCGTCGGCGACCATCGTCCCGCTCCCGACCGAGCACAGAAACGGGGTCTCGTGTTGCACTTCCGTGCCGAAGTTCGACCCGGTCTGCTCGACCCGGGACAAGTCGTATCCGATGCCGCGCAAGTAGTGGACGATGTAGGAGCTGTCACCGAACAGCCATGTGAAGAACTTGATGTTGGTCATGCGCCCGATCGCCCGGTGCACCGAGTAATGAAACCCGTACAGCGGATAGATCCTGTCCGGCTCGACGACCAGGTTCAGCAGGCGCGGAACGGTGAACATCACGGCCAGGCCCACGACGACGACGCCGAAGAACAGCAGCAGGGAAAGGACCAGCGCGTCGATGTAGAGATCCGGTGATGTGAAATCCACCGTGCCCGGCCCCAGCCGGTTGTGCAGCGCCGGGACCAGGGTTACCAGCATGTACGCGCCCCCGACAGCCAGTGGCACGTAGAGGAAGAACAACTGGAGCACGGTGATGAGACCGAAGCCGGCCCGGCGCAGCGTGCCGCAGGTGGCCGGCCCGATCCTCAGGTAGTCGTGCTCCGCGAGCTGTGCCGGGGACCCGTGCCAGCGCTGACCGTCCGGGACCGCCTGGCCGCTGTACAGCGTGGACGTGTGGCCGAGTTGAGCCCCGTCGCCCATCGACGTGTCGATGTCGAGCACGGTCTTCTCGCCGATGAACACGTCCCGGCCGAGGGTGACCCGGCCGGTCTGGATACGGCCGGCGTGCGCCCGGTAGCAGAGGAAGAACGAGTCTTTGCGGATCACCGTGCCGGCGCCGACGCTGAGCAGGTCGGGGCAGACCGGAACGTTGCGGGAGAGGATCGTGACCCCTTTGCCGATCCGTGCGCCCAGCGCTCGCAGGTACAGCACGTACAGGGGATTGCCGACGAAGAGGATCATCGGGTTCGCGTGGATCAGCACCTTGACGGTCCAGAAGCGCAGATAGGTCAGACCCCAGACCGGGAACTCGCGTGACTTCCACCGGCCGATGAGGAGCCATTTGGCCGCGATGGGGAAGGTGCACAGACCGACGAAGCCGACGCCTCCGAAGACGAACGACCGCAGGTAGATATCGATCACACCCGACCCGGCGGAGACCCATGTATAGCCTCGGTCGGCAACAATTCCGGCGAGGAAGGAGTATCCCAGGAAAAGCAGGAACTGCAGGGCTCCGCAGAGGGCGTACCGCACCGTGCCGGCTGGGGTCACCACCTCGATCGGCGCCGGGACCGACGGCTCGACGGGCGCGGCATGCGCGAGCCCGGTCGCCAGGCTGCGGATCGTCGGGTGCCGGTAGATGTCCTTCATCGACGCCGAGGGAAGATCCGCCCGCTTCCTGACTCGTGCACAGAAGTGGGCCATTACCAATGAGTTGGCTCCGAGGTCATCGAAGAAATGGCCGTCGATCGACACCCGTTCGACGCACATGACGTCAGCCAGCACTTCGGCGAGGTTCTTCTCGATGCCGGTCTCCGGGCTGGTGTACTTGCGTATACCGATTGCGGATTCATCCGGCCCGGGAGTCAAGACGTCGAGGGGTTTCTCCTCCATGCGAGCTCCTTGAGGAACTTTCGAGTGTCGCCGCCATTACGGTCGGCGCCCCGTACTCGCGTTTTTCGATGGCCGGAGCGAGTGGTCCGGAATTCACGAGATCGGAATCTGTTGTCCGGATCCCAAACCGCTGCCTCAGTCTTAGCTGTCCACCGTCGGGCTGCCACTCGAACTCGGTCGCATTGGTGCGGCACCAGGGCCTCCACGATCCTGCCCGACGGGACGGCGATGAGCTGCGCATGCGTCTCGACGTACTGCATGCGAGTGGTGCGTACCTGATCCGGGCGGGGCGCGGACGGTGACGACGTCCGGGGAATCACAGCTGTGAGGCGGCGGAGCGACCTCCGCGCGCTCCTCGGCGGTGGCGCGGTGGCACGCGCGGCCGCAACCATCTGATGTCACTCGATCAGCGAGATACGCCCGCGCGCCAGCGGAGTGATCGTGGTCATGCTCCGAGACCATTCACCCGCTGGTGTCATAGTGCGGCTGACGTATCACGAAGCGATCGTGCAGGGCGGACTCGGTACACATCGCACACGCCGGTGACTTCGTGCTCAGCGTCCCCGGAGCCGGCGAATCACGGCAAACGCCTGGTCATCACGGCCCCCGGACAGTGGACGAAGCACCCTCTGTCCGGCCTGGACCGCGGTCGACAAACCAGCGCTACGGCCACACCTCCCGCCCCCGTACCAGCGTTGTTCGTCAACATGCTGCGCGAGCACATCGACCGGTTCGGCATTGCGCCGGATGGCCGACTCTTCCGAAACGAGGCCGACGGCTATGCCGGTACCGCTGCTTACGGCAGAACGTGGGCGCGAGCGCGCGAGGATGCCCTCGACCTCGGCGAGCACGCCGTCATGTCGGCCGATCGGCTTAGGACCTCCACCATGCAGGCATCTCGTTCTGGCTGGCTGGCTGGCTGGCTGGCTTCGCGAGCCGACGCCGCAGAGTGCGCCCGACGCGCCGGGCACAGCATCCAGGTCCCGTTCGGCCAGTCGGCGGTCATGGCCGGCTCGTGATCGAGCCCGGTGGCGGCGTCGCCCCGCCACCATGGTGTCCAGGGTTCCGTACGTCATCGGTGCGACTGCGCACCCTAACCGTCCCGCGCGGCGATCGTAGGGACATGGCCATGCAGATGAACGGTATGACGGGGGGTGGCAGGACCCGCGGCTGAGTACCGCCGTGCTCAGCAAACCAGGACCTCAACCAGATCACCTGTGAGATGCGCGCGTCGGTCGCCCCCGCAGTTCCTGCCCTCGCAGGCACTGCCGGACGTGCCGTGCCCTACGCCGAATTGCGGGGCGTCGGCCGGTAGTGCGCCCGGGCCCGCGCCACCAGGGCGGCAGGCTCGGGGCGTGCCTGCAACGCCTTCAGGATCAGCAGCCACCACCGGTGCAGCCGGTCGGAGAGGTCCTCGTGCTCCGCCATCTCCTCGGTGAGGTCGTACAGCCCGAAGAACGCGCACACCAAGGTCGTGGCGGTGCCCGACGGCTCGACTTCGTCGGCCAGTTCGCCCTCGGCGCGCGCCTCGGCCAGAAGGCGTGTGACGGCAGCCGTCCAGACGGCGAAGGGCGTGGGTATGGCGACGTCGATGGTGCGGCGCTCAGCCCACAGACGCGCGCCGGCCCGGGCCATGACGTCGTCGCGCAGTGCCTTGGCGATATCGAAGCTGAGGGCGACCAGCTTCTCCAGCGGCGGGATCCCGGGGGCGGCATAGCGGTCGGCCAACAACGGCCAGGCTGCGAACTGTTCACGCACGACCGCCAGGGCGAGTTTCTCCTTGCTGGAGTAGTGGAAGTAGACGGCCCCGCTGGTGCGCCCCGAAAGGTCGCTGATCTCATTGATGCTCGTCCGTGCGTACCCTTGTTCAACGAAAAGGTGTGCTGCGGCTTCCAGTAGAGACCTTCGGGTCGCGCGTGCCCTGTCCTGCATGTGTGTTCTACCTTCGTTCGCCAGTGCCCATTTTTTGATCCGGGAAAGTCGTGCGCCGTGGCGCACTGACGGCGCTCCGTGCCGTTAATGCGTGGAGATTATTATTGTTCTTGGGCTGTACGTGGGTACGGTCAATGGCAGAAATTCACGCTTCGACGGTGCTGTCGAGCGCGGTCGCCGGTCTCCGGGGTTCGGAGTCTGCCGTCAAGTCGCCTTGTTTCCAACGGAGTTGGACGGGTGAAGGGTTCTCATTCACCCGTCGGCGGTTGTCGCGCGCGCTTCGCGAATACTTGGTAATGAGCGTGCCGTCAAACACTCGAAATGATGATTGCGCCCTCTCGGTTGGGAAATTAACGTAGTCATCACGATGTTTCTGGGGTCATCCGGAGAAGACCGGACGATGTCCATCGCTGGAGGACCCGGAGGCGAAGCATCGGCCTTCACGCGTGGTCGAGCGGGGCTCGTTCGACAGCGCACCTTCTGCGGCCGAGCGGGCCTCTCCGCAGTCCCCTGCTTCTTACTGCGAGCACTGACGACGCGGGGCGGCGCGCTCTTCGAGAACGGCAGGCAAATGACACCTTGTCGCATCTTCACCTGGTCCCCGGCTGCCATCGTCTTCGACTGCGATGGAACCCTGATGGATACCGAACGACACTGGCAGGACGCGCGCAGCCGGGTCTTCGGAGAGTTCGGGCTGAAGCCCCGCCCTGGCTTCGCCGAGCGGGCGAAGGGCGTGCACTACACCGAGTGCGGCACCCTCATGGCCAGAGAGTCCGGGAAGCCACAACTCGCCGACGACATGACGCATGCGCTCCTGAGACACTTCATGGCGCTCGTTGCCGAAGACCCCGTGACCATGCCGGGTGCGGCGGCACTGGTCCGCCTCGCCGCCCGCCATCTCCCGCTCGCGGTCGCCAGCAACTGCCCGTTGGACGTGGTCGAGTCCAGCCTCGCCCGGGTCGGCCTGCTCGGCTACTTCGCCCATGTCGTCGTCGCGGGGGACGGACTGCTGCCGAAACCCCATCCCGACGTCTACGCCACCGCGGTCCGCCTGTGCAGCGTGCGGCCGGAGGACGCGCTGGCTGTGGAGGACTCGGTCACCGGCGTCGAGTCGGCCCGGAGAGCAGGCATGCGCGTGCTCGGCGTGGGACCTCGACCGGCCGAAGAGGGAGCTGACCAGGCCGACTTGTGGCTGCGCACTCTGGCTGATCCGGAACTCCAGGCATGGGCCCATACCTGGGCGGACGGGACCGCCTAGCGGACCTGCACGACTGGGACGGACTGGCAGACCACCACCGGGAGTTCGCCCTTCGCCCCGACCTCGTCCTCCTCAGCGCGGCGGGCGCATACGTCCGTGGCTTCCCGTACGGGAGACTCACCGGCCGGGATCTACTGGAATGCGCCCGCCCGGGAGCCGTAGCGGGGGCGTATGCCTGCACCACGCCGGGCTCCACCGCCCTTGTCCCTCAGGAAATTCTGCCGGCATCGGACCATGCCCGGTAAGGGAGTGCGTAGTCCGTACTGGCCCGGAGCGTCGTCCTTTCATCCACTATGCCGTTACGGCATCGCCTTCAGTCCCCCAGACTCCGAGCGGTGAACCCTGCACGGCCGGCGAGTGCCGTCAACTCCTCGGCCTGCGCCGCGCGCAGACACACCACCGGGTAGCAGTCCGAATCGATGTCGAGGACGGCGAGCGCCGTGCCGACATCGCGATAGTGCCGACCGCAGGCCGCCAGGAACTCGTCGGTCGGCAGGGACATCTCGTCGGCTTCGAACAGCACCCAGGGGTCCACGGACGGTCGGGAGACGAGCCTCCCCAATTGGGCCCGGATCTCCTGCGGATCCTCCTTCCAGTCGAATTCCGCGAGCAGCCGGTGATCGTAGAGCGCATCCACGAGTGCTATCCATGCGAGGTCCGCGATGGGCTCGTCGATGCCGCGATCAGCCAGCCGGCCCGCGTGCGTCCGCACATAGCTCTCGGGATCGTCGTGGGCGTGCAACACCTGCTCGACCACATCTGGATGGGCCGGGGCGAGAAGCGATGCCGTGGCTTCCAACGACGTTCGGACAGTGTCGGTGCCGGACATGGTGTGTGCTCCTTGGACAATGGTGCGGTCGAGGTCGTCGCCGAGGCGAGGGTGCCCTCTCGGGCGTTCACGAAGAAGCCTGGCACAGGGCTATGACAACGGACGTCGCGCCGGGCCGCTCGGGCAGGACGCGCGCCCGCAGCGCACGAGCCTCAGGCCCGGTGCGGCCCCTGGGCAGGAACTTGCCCCCTGTCGTTGCGGGCCCGGCCCGTCGAATCCGTAGCGCAGCGGTTCGTCCTTCGCCCGGAGGCCGAGCCGTCAGGCGTACAGCGCATCGGCGCGCATGCCCTCCGGCGGGGCCTCGACGTCGCACGGCCAGGTGTTCTGAACCACTGCGGGCCGACTCGTGACCCGCATGCCCAGCCCGCGCGCCGGACCGCCGTCGAGCATCGCGGTCTGTTCGTTCGTGTCAGGCAGGGCGGGCTTCCGGTACCGGCAGCGATGCCCGTACGGTTTCGGCCAGCGCCACCGGGTCGCCCGTGGGCTCCACCGGATAGCTCTTGTGCTCCAGGTTCCAGGCGTTGTCCCGCTCGAACCAGTCGATGGCGGCCGGCGGCTGCCCGGTGGCCAGGGCCGTGTCGAGGGAGTCGAGGTAGAGCGTCCACCGCTCGGCGTAGAAGTCGCGGATCAGCCCCGACCATTCGCGGTTCGCGTAGTCGCGCAGCCCACCGGACTCGCTGCCGGAGCGATGACCCCAGGTGGTGAGGATCGAACGGGCGTCGAACTCGGCGGCGGACCGCTCGGCATCGGTGCTGCCCCAGGACCTGGCGTCCTTCAGCCAGGGCCCCAGCATGAACCGCCGGTCGGTGGCCAGCAGTCGGTCCAGCAGGGCGAGGTCCTGCTTCCACTCCGCGGCCCGCTGTCGGAAGAGGGCGAGAGCCTTCCCCTCGTACGCGGCCTTGATCTGCGGCAGCAGCGTACGGCTGCGGTTGGCCAGGGCCTGCCGGGCCACGTCCACCACATCGAAGCGGTACGCATCCGACGTCCGTAGCTCGGGGGCGACTTGGAGCAGCTCCGCCAGTGCCTTCCACACCGCTGACGCGTCGTACCGCATGGCGGACGGGCTCCAACTGGCCGACGTGCCGACGGTCAGCCCGGGGCGTGCGGTGAAGAGGCTGTCCTGGGACTCGCTCCAGGTGCCGGACGAGGTGCTGTACGGGCCGGTGCGCAGGAGTTCCCAGGCCCTGGCCGCATGTGGGTCGGCGCCGCCGTAGCGTCGCTCGGCGTAGGCGGCGAACCAGGCGGAGTGGTCCAACGGTCCTGTGTGCCAGGCCAGTTCGGTGAAGAGCTCGTACGCGGCCGGGTTGCCGCCAGTGCCTTCCGGGAGATAGGCGATGCCCCGGAGTGCGCTGTCCGGCTTCGTGCGCCACTCGTCGAACCGGGCTGTCCAGACGGCGGTGTTGGCGCCGATCGTGGTGTGGCCGCCGAAGTTGGGGATGGTCCCGAAGGCGTAGGGCGCGCCATGCCATGCGGCCTCGCGGTCCAGGCCGTTGTAGCGGTCGGCCAGGCCGTCGACGATGAACAGCCTGCTCTTGTCCACCGCATCGATGAGCTGCGTGGACGGGTTGCTCTGCCAGCCGAGCAGGACCCAGGTCGAGCCAGGATGCGCTGTCTGCAGGGCGTTCATGACGGCCTTGGCGGCGTCCTCGACCGGCACGTTTCCCGGAGTGCCGCCCTCGTGCAGCAGATCCATCTTGTACATGGCCGAGTCACCGAACAGTTCGTGCTGACGGCGGTAGAACACCTCCGCCACCTTCGGGAACAGTTCGCTGCGCGGATCCAGCCAGTCCGGGCGTTCGAAGCCGACCCAGTCGCCCTGCGGGACCACGGGGCCGGCGGGGTTCCTGTCGGTGAACCCGGGCGGCACCGTGCCGTAGTAGCCGGGCAGGACCGGCGTCATGCCGAGCCGGCGCAGCCGATCGGCGATCTTTCGGCCGAGCGCGGCACGCCGGTCCAGCATCTTCTCGCTGACCGGGCCGCCGAATCCGGACATGTTCTGCATCAGCCACCACGGTTGGTGCGCGGGGCCCGGAATCCAGGAAGTGAGCTCCCTCTTCGTGTACCCGAACTCCCGGAAGGTGTCGTAGTACACGGCATCCGCGCCCATCTGCACGAACACCTCGTTGACGCCGTGCAGCGCGAGGACGTCGATCTGCTTCTCGTACGAGGCCCAGTTCCGGTACGCCCCCGAATAGCCGTCGTCCGTGTCGTTGAGGGCGAACCGGTGCGGCACCGAGGCGTCCCGGCGCACCGTGCCGAGGGGCGCCGGGAGCTTCTTCGGAAGCTTCGAGGTGCTGTCACCGGGCCAGCCGATGTCCACCCTGGCCGTGTACTTGAGGTAGTGGTTGACGCCGCTGAGCAGCACGGCGGGGCTGGTGCCCCGGATGCGGACCTGGCCCGTCGTGCCGGAGACGGTGAAGTAGTCGCCGGATGCGGGGCGGCCCGCAGGCACGAGGTCGAACTGCCCGGCGTGGTGCGGGAGCAGGCGCCGCAGCGCCGCCTCGGCCGGTTCGGAGTTGAAGGCGGACCTGTCGCGGGAGACGGCTGCCGCGTCACCGGCAGGGGGGCTCATTGCCGTGACCGGGCTGGGCACAGTGACCAGTACGGCGAGAGCGGACGAGCAGACGACGATCCAGGATCTGAGGCTTCTCAAGGGTGACCTCGTCCGACGAAGGGATACGGGCTTGCCCAGAACATGGTGCGGCACCGTGCCCTCCACGGGAACCGGCGGAGCCGACACGGATGCGCACCGACTGCCTCGTGGCGGGACCGGTGTACCGGCACCGGTGTACGGCGCGAGCATCGAAAACCGTGAGGCTCAGCCATAGAAGAATGCGCTTTTATGACCCCCTGTGCAGGCCGCAGGATGGCTGCGAGCCGGCTTCCGGGGAGGAACGCATGACGTCAGCCATCGAATCGGGCCTGCTGCCCGGCACGTCCGAAATACGTCAGGAAGGGCTGGCCGTCGGTGGCGTCCTGCTCACCGAACTGGCACGGCGTTTCGGAACACCCCTCTTCGTGTACGACGAGGAGCATCTGCGCCGGCGCTGCCGGGAAGCGGTCGCCGCCTTCGGCCGGGACAACGTCGCCTACGCCTCCAAGGCGTTCCTGTGCACGGCCATGGCGCGGCTGGCTCACGAGGAGGGGCTGTTGCTCGATGTCGCCTCCGGCGGCGAGCTGCGGGTCGCGCTGCACGCCGGGGTGCCCGCTGATCGGATCGTCCTGCACGGCAACAACAAGGACGAGGCGGAACTGCGCACGGCCATGTCCGCCCGGGTGCGGCATCTGGTGGTCGACAGCTTCGACGAGATGGACCGCGTCGAGCGCCTGCACGCCGAGGAACACCTGCCGCCCGCCCGGATCCAGCTGCGGGTGGCGCCCGGAGTGGCTGCCGGCGCGCACGAGGCGATCCGGACCGGTGGCAACGACTCGAAGTTCGGCTTCGGCCTCGCCGGCGGAACCGCGGCGGCCGCCGTGCGCCGGGCCGCCGGTTCCCCCGCGATGATCCTGGAAGGCGTCCACGCGCATGTGGGCTCACAGGTGCTGGACACGGCAGAGCTCGCGGCCGGCGCCGCGGCCGTCGCCCGGTTCGCCGCCGACACACGGATGCACCGGCTCACGGTCGGCGGCGGCCTCGGCGTCGCGTACGAGGCGGGACAGACCGCACCGTCGTTCGCCGAATGGGCGGCCCGGGTACGGACCGCGGTACGCGGCGCGGGCTGGGGCTCCTCGGTCACCGTGGAGCCCGGCCGTTCCATCGCCGCCCGTGCCGGGCTGACCCTCTACCGGGTGGGCACGATCAAGCGGATCGAGGGCGTGCGGACGTACGTCGGCGTGGACGGCGGGATGAGCGACAACCTGCGCCCCGCCCTGTACGGCAGCCGCTACGAGGTGTTCCTGCCGCGCAGTCCGCGCGCCCCCCGGCCCATGCGGGCACGGCTGGTCGGCAAGCACTGCGAGAGCGGTGACGTGATCGTCGACGATGCCGCCCTGCCCGCCGACATCGCGGTGGACGACCTTCTGGCCACGCCGGTCACCGGCGCCTACGGGTACGCCATGGCCTCCAACTACAACAAGCTGCCGCGCCCCGCTGTCGTCTTCGTACGCGACGGCCGCGCCCGCACCGTGGTGCGCCGGGAGACCGAGGAGGACCTGCTGCGCCTGGACGTGGACGAGCCCGCCGGGTTCCTGGAGCCGACGGAGAGGGTACGGTCCGGCACCGGAGCGGCGCAGCGCGTCGGCACGGCCTAACCTGACCCGATGCTGAACAGTGCCCGACTGCTCGTCCTGCTGGAGATAGCCCGTACCGGCACCATCGTGGCCGCGGCCCAGGCGCTGCATCTGAGCCCCTCCGCGATCTCGCATCAGCTCGCCCGGCTGGAGCAGGAGCTCGGAGTGGCGTTGGTGGAACGTCAGCCGCAGAGCCTGCGGCTGACCGCGGCCGGGGTGCGACTGGCCGAGCACGCGCAGGCGGTCGCCGACCTGATGGCCGTCGCACAGGACGACCTGCGGGCGCACTCCGGGGGCGAGGCCGGTGTCCTGCGGCTGGGCTTCTTCGCGTCCTCGGGCCTGGAGCTGCTGCCCCGGGCCCTGTCGGGGTTCGCGGCGAACCGGCCCCAGGTCGAGCTGGAACTGATCCTCGGGCAGCCGCACGAGCTGGTGCCCGACCTGGAGGCGGGTCGGCTGGATGCCGCAGTCGTCTTCGAGCATGCGCTGGACCCCTGGTGCCGACAGGCGACCGTGGACGTGGAGATGTTCTTCGACGAGCCGCAGCTGGTGGTCCTGCCCCTGCGGCACCGCCTCGGGCGGCACGCCACGGTCCGGCTCGCCGCCCTGGAGGGGGAGAGCTGGATCGGTACGCACGGCGGCCACACCGGCGAACCGGTTCTGGAACGCGCGTGCGCGGCCGAGGGTTTCCGGCCCCGGGTCCGCTGCCGCAGTGATCATTACCAGGTCACGATCAACCTGGCTCGCGCGGGCATGGGCATCGCACTCGTCCCGGCCCTCGGGCTCGGCGACACCACCGGCGTGCATGTCTGCCGACTGGACCACCCCCGACTGCACCGGCGCATCGGGGTCGCCACCCGGTCCACCAACCGCAACCCGCTGCTGCAGATCTTCCTCGCGGAACTGCGGTCGGCCGCCGAGGAGATCAGGTCGCTGCTGGAGGTGCAGTGGTCATGACCGGCGCACCGGTCACGCCTCCTCGGGGCCGGTGCCCCGTGCCTCAATCGGCGGTCCGGCGCCCGGCACAGGCCGCGAGGGTCCGCCCCACGTCCCGAATGGCGTGCACGGCGGCCCGCTCGGTGCTCGGTCCCAGTGCCGTTTCCCAGTGCGCCACCACCGCGTATGCGAGCCGGCGCCTGCCGATGATGACACCGGCGTCGGCACGGACCCCGGTGTCGGTGCCGGTCTTGTTGGCGACCAGAAGCCCGTCGCACAGCCGCTCGGGAAAACCCGGTTCGTACGGGTCGTGGTCGACCAGTGCGGGGACCAGGCCGTGGTCGGTGTTGGCACGCATCCAGCGCAGCAGCCGGGTGGAGGCCGCCGGGCAGCTCATGGTGCCGCGCACCGCGTGTGTCACCAGCCGCGCCAGGTCCCGTGCGGTGCCGGTGGCGAAGACGGGCGGCACATCCGGGCCCCGGACGTCGCGGACCTTGTCGTGCAGCGTGAGGTGGTCGAGCCCCAGCTCCTGTGCGAGCCGGGCCGTGGACTCGCGCCCCACCAGGCGCAACAACGCGTTGGTCGCGGTGTTGTCGCTCACCGAGGCGGTCAGCCAGGCCAGGTCCTCGACGGTCCAGCCGCGCCCGCTCAGCCGGCGCAGCAGACCGGTGCCCTCCGCCAGGTCCTCGTCGAGGACCTCCACGACACGGTCGGCGGGCAGTTCCCCGGTGTCCAGCCGGTGTGCGACCTCGGCGAGCAGCAGCAGCTTCGAGGCGGACGCCACCGGCAGCACGGTGTGCTCGTTCACCCCCACCGTGTCGCCGCCGTCGATGTCGACGGCGGCGACGGCCAGGGTGAGCGGCAGCGCGGCCGAGCGCCGTGCCGCCGCGGCCACTTGGGCCAGACTCATCGGATTCTCACCACTTCTCCCGCCCGCGCCGAGGTCGGGCGGCCATCTCTTGCCGCGATCCGTCCCGACACCACGACAGTATCGATGCCCTCGGGTGCCAGCAGGGGACGGTCGAAGTCGGCGGTGTCGCGCACCGACGCCGGGTCGAGTACGACCAGATCGGCGACGGCGCCGTCGCGGACCACGCCGCGGCCGGTGAGGCCGAACCGCCCGGCAGGCAGTCCGGTCATCTTGTGCACCGCACTCTCCAGCGGGAGCAGTTGCTCGTCGCGGCTGTAACGGCCGAGCACCCGGGCGAAACTCCCCGCCCAGCGCGGATGCGGCCGACCGGGTTTGGGGACGCCGTCCGAACCGATCATCGACAACGGGCTGGCGATGACCCGGCGGACATCGTCCTCTCGCATGGAATGGCTGATGATGGTCACTTCGCCCTGCTCGGCCAGCAGGAGATCGCACGCCTGGTCGACCGGATGGACGCCGCGCTCGGCCGCGAGGTCGGCGATGCTGCGCCCCTCGGCCTCGGGGTGCGTCTGCGCGGCGGCCACCGAGATGAGGTCCCAGCCGCCGTTTCCCACGGTGTTCTCCCACCCCTCGACGCCCTGAGCGATGTCCGTCCTGATCCGGTCGCGCGTCTCGGGGCGGCGCAGCCGTTCCAGCAGGGCACCGACGCCGCCCTCACTCGCCCACGGGGGCAGCATGGCGTGCAGGACGGTGCTTCCCGCCGTGTACGGATAGACGTCGCACAGCACGTCCACACCTTCGGCGCGGGCCCGTTCCAGCCGGGGCAGGGTGCGCAGTGTGGCGCCCCAGGCGTGCCGGCCCGCGGTCTTGTGGTGGGAGATCTGCAGCGGGGCGCCGGAGCGTACCGCGATCTCCAGGGCCTCCTCCAGGGCGGACTCCACCTGTGACATCTCGTCGCGCAGATGAGTGACGTACGGCTTGCCGTGCCGGGCGGCGACCCCGGCCAGCGCGACGATCTCCTCGGTGTCGGCATAGGTGCCGGGAGGGTAGATCAGCCCGGTGGACAGACCGGCCGCCCCCTGGGCCAGCGCCCGGTCCAGCAGCGCGCACATGGCGTCCAGCTCGTCGGGCCGGGGCGGCCGGGCCTCGAAGCCCATCACTCCGGCGCGCAGCGTGCCGTGGCCGACCAGCGAGGCGATGTGGGTGTGGCGCAGAGCGGGGTCCTGTCCGGCGGCGAACGCGTCGAAGTCCACGGCGGGCCGCACCGGTCCGAGCCCGAACGTCACCCTGAGGTGCTCGGCGAGCTCCGGCAGCCGCCCGGGGAACGAGGGGAACAGACTGGTCCCGCAGTTGCCGCAGATCTCCGTGGTGACGCCCTGGAGCAGCGGAGCGAGGCGGAGGACGTCGATCGGCTCCGTGGTACCGCCGGCTCCGTGGGGCGCCGCGAGGGCGTCGGAGTGCGTGTGCACGTCGATGAAGCCGGGTGCGACGACCCGCCCGGTCACGTCCAGGGTCTCGACGGCCGAGGCAGGGGCGCCGGCGGGGAGCACGGCGATCCGCCCGTCCACCACCGCGATGTCCGCTTCCCGGGCGGGTGCGCCGGTTCCGTCCACGAGCGTGCCGCCGCGCAGCAGCAGATCGAGGGGGCGGCCCATCACAGCACCGTCGACAGGAAGGCCCGCGTGCGGTCGTGCCGCGGGTCGGTGAACAACAGGTCGGGGCTCCCGGCCTCGACGACGGCACCCCGGTCCATGAACAGGACCCGGTCGGCGACCTCGCGGGCGAAGCCCATCTCGTGGGTGACCACGACCATCGTCATACCGCTGCGGGCCAGGTCGCGCATGACGCCGAGCACCTCGCCGACGAGTTCGGGATCGAGGGCGGAGGTGGGTTCGTCGAAGAGCATGAGGGCGGGTTCCATGGCCAGTGCGCGGGCGATCGCCACGCGCTGCTGCTGCCCGCCGGACAGCTGCCCCGGGTAGTGGTCCGCCCGGTCTGCGAGACCGACGTCGGCCAGCAGCTTGCGGGCCTGCTTCTCGGCCTGCGCACGCGGCTGTCCCTTGACGGCGACCGGACCCTCCATCACGTTCTGCACCGCTGTGCGGTGCGGGAACAGGTGGAACCGCTGGAACACCATGCCGATCCGTTCGCGTTGGCGCCGCACGTCCCGGGCGCGCCGCTCGCGCAGCACTCGGCCGGACGGGCCGTGCTGTTCGTAGCCGACCAGCTCACCGTCCATCCACACCCGCCCCGCGTCGATCCGCTCAAGGTGGTTGAAGCAGCGCAGCAGCGTGGACTTCCCGGACCCGGAGGGGCCGATGACACAGAGCACCTCACCGCTGCGGACATCGAGGTCGATGCCCTTCAGTACCTCGGTGTCACCGAATCGTTTGCGAACCCCGCGGGCCCTGAGGATCACGTCGTTCATGCCGCTGCTCCCTTCTTGGCGCGTCCGGGCAGGAGATTGGCCAGGATCCTGCTCCGCAGCACGGGAGCGGTACCGGGGCTGTAGCGTCGCTCGACGGCGTGCTGGCCGATGCTGGCGATCGTGGTGAGCACGAGGTACCAGATCGAGGCCACCAGGAGCAGTGCGACCACTTCGAAGTTGGCGAGATAGAGGTGCTGGGAGACGGTCATCAGATCGGCGCCGGCGATGACCGAGACCAGTGAGGTCGTCTTGAGCATGGAGATGAACTGGTTGCCGAACGGCGGAATGATGACTCGCATCGCCTGCGGGAGGATGATCCGGGACAGGATCTGACGGTTCGACATCCCGATGGAGGCTCCCGCCTCGCGCTGGCCGGGATCCACGCTCTGAATGCCGGCCCGCACGATCTCGGCCATGTAGGCGCCCTCGTTGATGGAGAGACCGAGGAGCGCGGCCACGAACCCGGTGATCACCTGGTTGGACTGCCAGCTGATGAGTTTGGGGCCGTCGAACGGGATTCCGATGCTGATCACGGGGAACAGCAGGGCCAGGTTGAACCAGAAGATGAGCTGGACCAGCAGCGGGGTGCCCCGGAAGAACCAGGTGTAGGCACCGGCGGTGAGACGCAGGACGGGGCTGTCGGACAGCTGCATCACCGCGATGACGACCCCGATGGCGATGCCGAGAGCCATCGAGACGAGGGTGAGCTGAATGGTCACCCCGAGGCCCTTGAGGATCACGCCGTCGAACTGGTACTTGGCGACGATGTCCCAGTGCAGATTGGGGTTGACGATGATGGTGTAGGCGAGCCACACCGCGAACAGGGCGGCGGCAAGGACCGCGAGCCAGCGCCCGGGACGCGGGCGTCCGGTCACCTGGAGGGAGAGGTCGTCCTCCTGCGGCGTCCCGTCGGCGGGGGTGGCATCCGGCGCCCGGCCGAGGGAGGCGCCGGATATTTTCTGGTGGTTCATGTCTGTTCTCACCGCCCGTCGTTGACGGTGGCCTCGGGCACGGCGCTGTCGCCGACTCCCCAGGTGTCGAGGATCTTCTTGTAGTCGCCGTTGTCGATGAGTTCCTGCAGGGCCTTGTGGACGGCGTCGCGCAGTCCGCCCTGGCTCTTCGCGGACGCGATGCCCCAGGGGGCGGTGCCGTACTGCTCCGGCAGCACCTCGTACGCGCTGCTCTTCTTGGTGAACATCTTGGCGACGGGATAGTCGACGATGGTCGCGACCGCGCGTCCGCTGTCCAGTTGCAGCAGCCCGGTCGGTGCGTCCTCGCTCTGCGAGATCCGCATCTTCTCCTGGCACTTGGCGTTCTGCTCCTCGCCGATGTGGAGGTTGGAGCTGCCCTTGGCGAGGACGACGGTCTTTCCGCAGAGGTCCGCGAGGGACTTGATGCCCTGCGGGTTGCCCTGTTTCGTCATGATGACGCCGCCGGTGCGGAAGTAGTCGACGAAGTCGACCGCCTGGCGCCGCTGTGCACTGTCGGTCATGGACGACATGACCAGGTCGAACCGTCCGGACTCCAGACCGGGGATCAGTCCGTCGAAGGCGGCATTGGTGAGTTCCAGCTTCAGCTTGAGCCGCTCGGCGAGGGCCTTGGCCAGATCGGGGTCGACACCGGTGAGCCGGGTGGTGCCGGGCTCGTACATCTCCATCGGCGGGTAGCCGACCGCGGTGGCCACCCGGAGCACACCCTTCTGCCGGTGCTGAGCGGGCAGCAGCTCGGCCGCGGTCCGGCCGGAGGTGGCCTGTGACGCGGCCCCGGACGGGGCGTCGCCCTGACCGGAGCGCCCGCAGGCGGTGGCCGCGAGAGCCACCACGGCCAGGGCTGCCAGACAGCGCAGAGAACGGGGACGATTCATCGGATTCTCCCTCACGGGGTGGCGGTGCGCCGATGCTGGCAGTCGCGCCCCGGTGAATGGAAGATGATGAAGCTATTCATGCCTGACCATCGAAATCTGTACGGGTCCGAGTCCGAGGGCTGAGCGAGGACCCTCAACGGGAAGGGGGCATGGCAGGCGACGGCCGTTCGGCCGACGTGCACTGCTGCTCGGCACCGGTGGAGTGCTCGTGGGGATGACGGGCTGCTCGGGAGAGACCTGGAAGGCATCCAACGACCCTGACTACGAGCCGGAGAAGGCCCGCGTCGAGCACCTCTGCGCCATCTCCGACGGCGAGGGCCGGATCCTGGGTTCCGTCGGCTCCCACACGGAACTGCAGGGCGATGCCGACGGCGCTGACAGTGGCGACCGCCCTGATCCGCTGGTCGGTCGCGGCTGCGGCGAGGGCGTACCCGCCGGAGGCACAGATGTCCAGCACGCCGAAACGGTCCGGGGCAATATCCCCTCGCGAGTGGTGAGGAAGGAGACGGCGGCCTTGAGGTCCTCGACCCGGTGGGCCGGATCCTCCAGACCGCGCGGCTCCCCCTCGCTCTCCCCCTGATAGGCCGCGTCGAAAGCCAGGGTGACAAAGCCCTGCTCGACCAGGCGCCGTGCGTACAGACCGGAAGTCTGTTCCTTCACCCCGCTCCCGGGATGGGCGACGACGATCGCCGGACGCGGACCGGTGGCCGCGCCGTCGGGAATGTACAGGTGACCGGCGAGCTTCAGGCCGGCGCTGAGAAAGGTGACGTCAGTCCGCATGGTGGATGCACTCCAGTGGCACGGGGAGGAGGGGCTGATCGGGGTGAACCCGGTGGCCGCCGGGTCAGCCGGCCACCTCCCCAACGTCGTCCCGCAGGGCACCCGCTTCCAGGGAGGGCCCTGCCTATGCAGACCAGTACCAGGCGCCCAGCCATGGCCGAGCGGACACTGGAGCCATGGACCACCGTGCCACTCCCGCCAGAGGCAACGAGCTCGGCGCCTTCCTGCGCTCGCGCCGCGCCGCCGTCGATCCGCACCAGGCCGGGATGCCGGACGACGGACGGCTGCGCCGCGTGCCGGGCCTACGACGGGAGGAACTGGGCATCGTTGGATGCTGGTCCAGGGGGCGAGCCAGGCCCGGACGGCGCGTATTGCCTTGGGCCAGCCGGCCGTGTGGGGCTGGTGGGGTCCGGTTGGTCCTCCTCTCGGGCCGGCCCGGTTGTTCGGGCGGCTCCGGTGGCGCTGTGCCGGGCGAAGCCTCGGGTGGCGGACTGAACCAGACCGTCCCCACAGAACGAGAACGCGCAGGTGACCAGCGTCTGGTGGCGGCGGATGGCGGTGGCGGAGCGGACCTGGAATTCGGCCCACCCGAGTTCGTCGTTGACCTGAAGAACTGCAGCTGCTGCACTGAGCGGTTCTGGGCCCGACCACCGGCTCCGTGCCGACCAGGCGGGGCGGGGTCTGGTTCCGGCCCCGCGGTAGCAGCAGCCCCGCGAGGTACTCACGGAACCCGCGGCGCCGTGTCAGTGTGGAGAGCAGGTCATCGAAGCGTGCCGCACAGGCTTCCAGCGGTCCCCGAGCGGGCGGACACGGCAGACGACGGGTCAGCACATCCCCGGGCGGCGAGGTGACGTTCCTCTGCTACGGGCCTGCTACGGCCCTGCCCCCCGTCAACAAGCCACCGCTAGAGCAGGCCGAGCTGCCGTAGGTCGGTGACGTACTTGCGGATGAGGCCGTCCGACAGGTGGGGAACGTCCGTGCCGGGGCCGACCTCGGCGGCTTGCATGGCGGCGCGGAACCGCTCGGAGGGGAGCGCCGGACCGGGGGCGCCCTCCTCGGGTTGCGCCACGGAGTGCAGCAGGGGCAGCAGCGAGTGCCGACGCTGCCTCTCCGGCAGGGCACGGAGCGCGGCCGTGAAGCGGGCGAGCCATTCGCCGTAGTCGTCGATCCGCTGGATCGGGTGGCCGGCCTTGGTGAGCCAGTCGACGAAGGTGTCCAGCGAGACCCCGTCGTCATGCGGGTTCAGTACGTTGAACGTCCGGTAGCCCTCGATGGCCCGCCCGCCCAGCGCGGTGATGGCCTTGGCGGTGAAGTCGACCGGCAGACCGTCGTAATGGGCGCGTGCGCCACCGGTCCGGTAGAACGAGCCCGGCGCGATGCCGGTGGCGATAAGGCTGAGCAGCAGGCGGGTGAACATGTCGGGCACGTTCACCTGCCCGGGATACCTGCTGTGCGCAAGGACCATGTTCGGCCGGAAGGTGACGACCGGCAGGCCGCACAGGTCATGTGTCTCCCGGAGCAGGACCTCGCCGGCCCACTTGCTGGTCGCGTAGCCGTTGGCGTAGCTCTGGTCCAGGTGCCGCACCGGGCTGGTGCTGCGGATGTCGGCGTCCTCGTCGAGGGCCGCCCGCGCAGCTCCGAGGTGCACGGCGACGGTGGAGACGTAGGTGACGGGCTTCATCCGCGTGGTGAGCGCCAACCGGATCAGTTCGGCCGTGCCGGCGACGTTGGGGCCGAACAACTGGCGGTAGGGCAGCACGTGGTTGACCAGGGCGGCCGGGTGGACGATCAGGTCCACGGAGCCGGCCAGCCCGCGCCAGGTGTCCTCGTCCAGCCCGAGGTGCGGCTCGCCGATGTCCCCGGCGAGCACTTCCAGGGTCCCATCGGCCAATTCCCGGTAGCGCCGGAGCAGTTCGCCGTCGCCGCTGTCGAAGGCTGCGTTCAGGCGCTGCGTCGCGACGGCCGTGCTGCTGCCGCGGACGACGCAGACCAGCTTGCCGCCCGAGGGCGCCAGGCGCTCCAGCCATTCCAGGCACAGGAACCGGCCGAGGTAGCCGTTGGCTCCGGTCAGCAGGACGGTTCGCACGGCACCTTCGGGGCGGGGCAGTGCCGGGGCGGCGGCGAGCGTGGCCGCGTCGAGGAACTTGTCCAGAGTGAGGTCACCGGCGCGGACCGCGGTGCTGTGCTCGCCGTGCACGGAGGCGAACGTGGGACGCCGCGCCCCGGAACGCCGTTCCGCCGCGATGTACCCCGCCACCCGTGCCAAGTCATTGGCCGGGCTGATGATCACCCCGACCGGAACCTCGACGTGGAAGATCTCCTGCAGGATCCGAGAGAAGGACAGGGCGGACAGGGAATCCCCGCCCAGGTCGGTGAAGTGCCCCTCGGCGCTCAGGCCGGCGTGCGTGCCGCCCAGCAGTGCCTGGGCGGCCCGGCCGACCGTTTCCACCACGGGCCGGTCCGGACCGGCTTGCCGCAGTGCGCGCAGCTGCTGCGCTTGTCTCTCGGCGAGTTCGGCGTAGAGCCGTTCCAGGGCCTCGCCGTAGCGTTCCTTGAGCCTGGGGCGCAGCAGTTTGTGACTGTCGGCGAGCAGGCCGTTCTCGGGGCTGAAGGGCTCGGTCTCGATCAGGAAGTCGCGCGGGATCTCGTACGAGTTGAGTCCGGCTTCCTTGGCGACGTGCTGGAGCGACGCGCTGAGCAGCGGCTTGAGCGACTCGACGGCCCCGTCGCACCCGGCCGTTGCATCC
Source organism: Streptomyces sp. NPDC058240 (assembly GCF_042882135.1). Classification (NCBI taxonomy): domain Bacteria; kingdom Bacillati; phylum Actinomycetota; class Actinomycetes; order Kitasatosporales; family Streptomycetaceae; genus Streptomyces; species Streptomyces sp. NPDC058240. The sequence goes on along the minus strand of NZ_JBHVWT010000025.1, from coordinate 21,195 downwards.
GGGGCGGGCACCACCACCGCGAGCAGGTGGGCGCGTTCGCTGTTGCCGTACACGTAGATCTGCCGGACGAGGGGACTGCCCAGAAAGACGGCCTCCAGGCGTGATACGGCCACGAACTCACCCTGGGACAGCTTCAGGGTGTCCTTGGTGCGGTCGACGTAGACCAGCCGGTCGGGTCCGATCTCGGCCATGACGTCGCCGGTCCGGTAGTAGCCGTCCTCGTCGAAGATCTCGGCCGTGAGCTCGGGGCGCTTGTAGTACCCGGGGACGAGGGTTTCGGACTTCAGTAGCAGTTCGCCGCGCGGATACGGCGAATCGGTGCGGTGGTAGCCCAATTCCGGGACGTCCGCCAGCTTGTAGTCGATCACCGGCGGACGCTGGACCACCGTGTCCAGCAGCACCCCGCCGGCTTCGGTGGAGCCGTAACCGGTGTACAGGTGAAGGCCGAGGCAGGACTCGACGAAGACCGTCAACTCGGCCGACAACGGGGCGGTGCCGACGAACGCCTTGGCGACGCGCCCGCCCAGGAAGTTCTCCCGCAGGTCCGTCTTGACCGCTGTCTCGACGTCGCCCGGTTCGCCGGTTCGCCGGTCCAGTTCGCTCCGGTACTGCTGGAACAGCATGTCGCAGACGCGGGGAACCATGGTCAGTTCCGTGGGGCGGACCAGGGCGATGTCCTCGAAGAGGGTGGACAAGTCGCTCTTGGCGGTGAAGTATCCGACACCGCCGCGGACCAGCGAGCCCATCAGCGCGTAGCGGCCGGCGAGGTGGCTCTGCGGCATGTAGAGGACGCTGACGGCGGGCATGTCATCGGTCCCGTAGCTGAACCCGTACCACGCGGTGCCGACCAGCCGTTGCGTGTACATGGCCCCCTTGGGCGCCCCGGTGCTGCCGGAGGTGTAGATGAGCAGGGCCAGCGGATCGTCGCCCGGGGCGGCGGTGAACAGCGGAGGGGGCGGCAGGTCGGACCCGCGGTCGATCAGCTCCGCCAGCGAGTCGACGACCACCGGGCTGCAGGCTTCGGCCAGGCGCCGCCGGGCGGACGCCAGGACGTCGTACCGGTGGGCGTCCTCGGCGTGGTGGTCGAACACGATCAGGCGCTGGATCGAGGGTGCCCCGAGAACAGCTGCGACGGCGGTGTCCAGGTGCTCGGCGCTCGCGGCGAGCACGCGCGGCTCGGCCTCCGCGATGATCGGCCCGAGTTGGGCCGGCGGCGCGCTGTACTGCAGCGGTACGGCCACGACGCCCGTGTGCAGGCACGCAAGGTCGAGCGTGGCGTAGTCGATGCCGGCGAAGCCCAGGGTGCACAGTCGGTCGCCCGCGCTCAACGGGTACTCGGGGTCGTGGTACCACCGGCCGGCGAGCGCACGGACGCGCGCCCACAGCTCGCGGTAGCTGAGGGTGTCGAACCGTGGGAGCAGGCGTGCCGTCGACGGATCCTTGGCGCGTTCGCCGAGAGCCGGCCGGTCCCCGTAGCCCTCCATGACGGTCGCCATGACCTCGGCGAGTTGCTTGCCCGGATCGACGGCCGCCAGGGCCTGGGCAAGTCCCGTGCCCGGATCGGGCACCGGCGCGGTGCCCGCCTCCCGTGGTTCGGCCATGGTCAGCCCTCCTGACAGCGTCCTGGTGATGTCGGTGAGTGGTGCAGCGGCGGGGTGCCCTTGGTGTCCGAAGGCACACATCACCAGCTGACCGGAAGTGCGGCCACCCCGCGGATGAGGCGCTCGGTCCGCCAGGACAACTGGTCGGCCGGAACGGCGAGTCGGAGACCGGGCAGGCGATCGATCAGGGTTTCGAGCACGACGCGCAACTCCGTCCTGGCCAACTGCGCGCCCAGGCAGTGGTGCACGCCGTGCCCGAAGGTGACGTGCGGGACGGTCCCGCGGTGGAAGTCGATCTCGTCGGGGTGGTCGAAGACCTCGGGATCCCGGTTGGCCAGGCCCAACTCGGCCACCACCGCGTCGCCAGTGCGGATGATCTGCCCACTGAGCTCCAGGTCCTCGGTGGCGATCCGGGTGAAGCCGGCGGTCGCGCTGATCGGGATGAACCGGGAGAGTTCCTCGACCGCATCGGGGATGAGCGCCGGATCGGCGGCGAGTTCCCGCCAGAGGCCGGGATGGGTCAGCAGCGTGTAGACGAAGTTGCCGATCTGGTTGGCGGTGGCCTCCTGACCGGCGGAGAGCAGGCTGACCCCGAGGCTGACCAGGTCCTCCTCGCGGAGCCTGTCCTCCTCGTCCCGTACGGCGACCAGTTCACCGAGCAGGTCGTCGGTGGGGTTGGTGCGGCGCAGTGCGATCAGACCGGTGAGGTAGTCGCCGAGGTGTCCGCGGGCCTGCGCGGCCTGGTCCGGGTCGGAGAGCATCAGCAAGCCGTCCACCCAGACGGTGAACCGGTCGCGGTCGGCCGTGGGCACGCCGAGCAGTTCGCAGATCACCGTGATCGGCAGCGGCCAGGTCAGGGCCTGCGTCAGGTCGGCCGGCGGCCCGCCGGCGACCATGGTGTCCAGCAGGCCGTGCACGATCTCCTGGATGCGCGGGCGCAGCGTCTCCACCCGGCGCACGGTGAACGCGTTCGCCACCCGGCGCCGCAGCCGGCTGTGCTCCGGCGGGTCCATGCTCAGCATGGAGGTCCGCGGCAGACCGACCGCGACCGTCCGGGGCACGTCGTCGCCCACGGCGGCGGCACGGCTGAACCGGGCATCGGCCAGCACAGTCTTGACGTCCGCGTGCCGCGTGACCAGCCAGGCGTCGCCCCCGAAGGGCAGAGTGACGCGCAGCACCGGCTGTTCGCCGCAGATCTCGACCAGCCTCGGGTCCACGTCGAGCCGGTCGGGCGCCGGACCGAACGGGTAGGCCCGCACCCCGTCCCCTGCTTCGGTCATCGCGTCAGTCCTTCCGGTACGGGCAAGCGGTTGGTTACTGGTCCGGCAGAAATACGTGCATCACAGGACTGCGAGGTCATCTGCCTGCGGGCCTCATCCGGCACCGAGCTCCTGATTGCCTCCGTCACCAGCTGACCGGAAGTGCGGCCACCCCGCGGATGAGGCGGTCGGTCCGCCAGGGCACCTGGTCGGCAGGGACTGCCAGACGCAGATCGGGCAGACGGCGGGCCAGGGATTCGACCACGATGCGCAACACCATCCTGGCCAGCTGCGCGCCGAGGCAGAAGTGCACGCCGTACCCGAAGGTGAGGTGCGGGTTGTTCGGCCGGTGGAAGTCGATCTCCTCAGGGTGGGCGAACACCTCGGGATCCCGGTTGGCCACGGCGTACTCGACGACCACGGCGTCGCCGGCGCGAACGGTTCGCCCACTCAGTTCCACGTCCTCAAGGGCGACACGGGTGAAGCCGGCCGAAGCGCTGCTCGGGATGATCCGGGAGAGTTCCTCGACCGCACCGGGTACCAGACCGGGATCGGCGACGAGCTCCCGCCAGTGATCGGGATGGGTCAGCAGCGTGTAGACGAAGTTGCCGAGCTGGCTTGCGGTGGCCTCGTAGCCGGCGGACAGCAGGCTGGACGCAAGGCTCACCAAGTCCTCGTCGCCGGGCCCGTCCTTCTCGTCCGACGCGGCGACGAGAGCGCCGAGCAGGTCGTCGGTGGGGTTGGTGCGGCGGAATGCGATCAGGCCGGTGAGGTAGTTGTCGAGGTGTTCGCGGGCCCGCGTGGCCTGGTCCGGGTCGGAGAGGATCAACAAACTGTCCACCCAGACGGTGAACTGGTCGCGGTCGGCCGTGGGCACGCCGAGCAGTTCGCTCATCATCGTGATCGGCAGCGGCCAGGTCAGCGCCTTGGCCAGGTCAGCGGGCGGTCCCGCGGCGATCACGGTGTCGAGCAGGCCGTTCACAATCTGCTGGGCGTGCGGGCGCAGCGCTTGAACACGTCGTGGAGTGAAGGCCTCGGCCACCGGGCGCCGCAGCCGGCTGTGCTCCGGCGGGTCCATGCTCAGCATGGTGGTACTGGGCAACGCGGCAGCGACCGCGCGGGGCACGTTCTCGCCCGCGGCGGCGGCACGGCTGAACCGGGGATCGCCCAGTACCGTCTTGACATCCGCGTGCCGCGTGGCAAGCCAGGCGTCACCGTCGCCGCCGTAGGGCAGGTTCACGCGCAGCACTGGCTGCTCGCAGCACATCTCGGCCAGCCGCGGGTCGACGTCGAGCCGGTCGGCCGGACCGAATGTATAGGCCCGCGCGCTGTCCCCTGCTTCGGTCATCGCGTCGGTCCTTCCAGTACGGGCGAGCGGTCACCTGACGAATAACTTGGTTGCCGACCCAACAGAAGTTCGTGATCTTGCTGGTAGGCAGGCGTGAGAAGGACCGGCGTGGCCCACCGTGCGTCACAGGTCACAGGTCACAGGTCACAGGTCACAGGTCACAGGTCACAGGGCTGCGCTCTGCCCGCCATCAATGGAGAGAGTGCTGCCGGTGATCCACGCGGCGCGTGGGGAGACCAGAAAACCAACCGCCTCGGCGATGTCATGTGATTGACCGATCCGCCCGAGCGGAATATCGCCGACCCACGTTTCCGAATCCAGCTCCGTGCTGTCGCCGAGATGCGCACTCATCTTTTCGAGTGCTTCGTCCGCCCCCGGTGTCGCCACCCTCCCCGGAGAGACAGCTACGACACGGATACCTTGCGGCGCCAACTGGACCGCAAGCCCCTTGCTGTACACCGCGAGTGCGGACTTGGCGGCGGCATAGTGCAGGAGCAGCGGATGGGAAGAAAGGGTGGCAATGGACGAGAGATGCACAATGACCCCACCTCCGCTCGCGATCATGGACGGCACAAGTGCGGAATTGAGCCGGACAGCAGCGAGGAAGTTGATATCCATCGTGTACTGCCAGTCCTCCTCAATGTCCAGCGCATTCGGAAAGGTGCGAACCCCTCCCGCATTGTTGACGATGATGTCCACGCCGCCGAGAATTCGCAGCGCGGCGTCCGCGAACTCGCGAACACCGCCGGGCGTGCTGAGGTCGGCGCTCACGAAATTGGCTTCGGACGGAGCGTCCGCGGTCGGATTACGGGCAGCGGTGACAACCGTGGCGCCGGCATTGAACAAGCGCTGCGCGATCGCGGCGCCGATACCGCGACTGCCACCGGTGACCACGGCTCGCTTACCTTGCAACTCGTCGGAAATCCGTTCGGTAGGGCGGCTCTGGTTCACTCCGGACTCCACTTCCTGCCTTGTCCTCGACAACAACGTCCGCGACGCGGATCGGCAACGGAAACCGACTCTCCCGTTGCGGCTCACAACGAGAGTTTCTCTCCAGTCGGCAGCGTCGGCACGGAACCACTATTGGCGATCCCGTTGACACGGTCAAGCTCATTATTTCGATCCACTGAATCGCATAAATAGATTCAGTGGAGTGACGTCTTTTGGAGCGAAAGGTATCGGTCACGATGATGGGGTTGATGGTGTCAGGTCGAAGGTGGGACCGGTTCAAGCCCCTTTCGTCCGCCGGCTGGACGACTGAAGCGTCGTACCGCGGGACGTTCGACCAGCATGTAGAGGGCCGCCGCGAGGGAGATGCTGATCACGACGGTAAGCAGAATATTGATCAGTCTCGTCGACAGGGATGCGGTCACTTCGCCCGTGGCGTGCAGGGCGTCGACCGGGCCGTACTGGACGACGAGGTAGTGCACCATGTAGAGGGCGTACGAGATCTCACCCAGCCAGACCATGATTCGGCCACTGAAAGGCGTTCGCGCACCGCGTATGTCGGCGCTGGCGCTTGCTGCGATCGCGAGGGCGACGGCAAGCGCGGTCGGCCCGGCGCGTAGGTGGAACACACCGGGCAGGTAGGACTGGACCACCACACAGGTGATCGTCAGGAGAAATGCCGGCGTCATGCCGAGGCGGATCCATTTCCCGGTGATGACGATGCGTGCCATCAGGATGCCGAGGACGAATTCGAGCATCCTCGGGAGGGGAAAGAGGTATGCGAACCAGCTCTGCCACTCCGAAGACGTCGGATCCCACGACGTGAATGGCTGCGCCGGCAGCAGTTGGGAAATAAATGGGACAGCGGTACTGGCCGTGACGACGGCTGCCACCCACAGCCACAACCGTGAGGGGCGGATACTGCCGATGAGACGGATCAGCCAAGGGAACGTGAGGTAGAAAGCCATCTCACAGCCGAGGCTCCAGCTCACCGCGTTGCTACCGGTAAACCCGCCATGGGGTTCCAGGTAAGGAATCCAGGGTTCGATCAGGAACAGCGCCGGAAACGTGTTGATCGCCACGATCTGCACACCGGCGGCGACCATCAAGAGCCTGGCGGCCACAAAGGTCACCAAATGGTTCGGATACAACTTCACCAGACGTCGACGCCAGAACAGCCTCGCGGTATCGTCCGGATCGGCGACCCAGGTGAGAATGAATCCGCTGAGCACAAAAAAGAAAGACACCCCGACCGGCCCGAGGGTCGTGATCACCCGATACGGCGGGTCGGGGTGGAATGTTCCCACGATTTGACTGTCCAGGTGAGATATCAGCACGGCGAATGCCGCGATGAATCGCATGCCGGTCAATGATGGCAATCGGTTCGGACGAGCGGACGGTTCCAGTGTCTGCATACCCGTCTTCCTTCATTTTTTGGGTCATGAGCTCGTTTATGGACCCTCAAACGGCAACAGAGTGATCATTGGCGCCAGCATGGAACCGTTGAGGACCACTGTTGGTGATCCCGTTGGTGTGGTCAAACTGATTATTTCGATCCAATGAATCGCATAATTCGATCCAGAAGGCTGGACATCTCGATCGGCAAGGTCGATGATTGTGCGCTGTCGATGTCCGGCCGCAGTGGTTTCCGTACGACCTCGAAGTGCATTGCCAGGTTGGAAGACAGGCGCACATGGAAGATCTGTGTATGAGCGCTGCCGAAACTAGGGAGGAATAATGGCCAGCCTGGGCGAGCCGTTCATCGTGGGCGATCTCATGGTCCCCAACCGGATCGTGATGGCCCCGATGACCAGAACGGCGTCCCCCGGCGGCGTGCCGGGCCCGGATGTCGCGGAGTACTACGCCCGCCGGGCGGCCAACATGGTCGGGCTGATCATCACCGAGGGCACCTACGTCAACCGCGCCGCGGCCGGCGCGTACGAGAACGTGCCCCACTTCCACGGCGAGCGGGCCCTTGCCGGATGGGCCCACGTGCTGCGGCGGGTACACGAGGCCGGCGGCAGGATCATTCCGCAGCTGTGGCACACCGGAGTCGTACGCACCGCAACCGACCCGCCCGCCGAGGGCCCGTCCGGGCTCGGGCTGGACGGCGCCCCGGCCGGGAAGGCCATGACCCAGCAGGACATCGACGAGACGGTGGCCGCTTTCGCCGAAGCCGCCGCGGCCGCCGAACGACTCGGGTTCGACGGCGTCGAACTCCACGGCGCGCATGGCTACTTGATCGACAGCTTCCTGTGGAAGAGCATCAACCGGCGCGCCGACCACTACGGCGGCGACCCGGCCTCCCGGGCCCGATTCGGCGCCGACATCGTGCGGGCCGTCCGCGCGGCCGTCAGCCCCGGATTCCCGGTCTTCTTCCGGCTCTCCCAGTGGAAGCTCAACGCGTACGAGGCACGCATCGCGGAGAACCCGGATGAGCTGGCGCAGATGCTTTCGCCGCTGGCCGATGCGGGTGTCGACGTGTTCCACGCCTCCACCCGCCGCTACTGGCTGCCCGAGTTCGACGGCAGCGCCCTCAACCTGGCCGGCTGGGTGCGCAAGCTCAGCGGCAAGGCCACCGTGACGGTCGGCTCGATCGGCCTGGACAATCAGTACGGCGAGGGCGAGTTCACCCAGGGCTTCACCCGGCAGGCCGGCGTGACCGGCATCGACGAACTGGTGGCCCGCCTGGAGCGCGACGAGTTCGACCTGGTCGCCTTGGGCAGGACGCTGCTGGCCAACCCGGACTGGGCCGCACTGGCGCTCCGCGGCGAGCTGGCCCGGTCCGTCCCCTACGACCCGGCCGTGCTCACGACCCTGGCCTGACAACAACCTCGGGGGCGTACCGGAACAGCCCGAACCGGATCAGATCACCGACAGGCAGCGCAGCAGTTCCTCGACGGCGGTGCACGCGAAAGTTCATTTTCTATCTGACACTCGGGCAGCAGGCTGAAGTCATGACGCCTTGTCCGTCGGCACGGTGTAGACGGCCTCCTCGATCCGGTCGATGAGGCCGCCCTCAAACCGGAAATACACCGCAGCGTGCGCCTCGCGGCGAGAGCCGTCGGTCATCTCCAGGCGGAGTACTTGCTGCTGGAGCACCTCGTTCGAATTCTGGAACTGGCGGATTATGTCGTACCGCAATGAACTGACGGTAGCGGCAAAGGACTTGAAGTGTTCCAGACTCTCGCCGATCGCCTGCGCTCCCTTACCGTCGTTCTGCCACACAGCGGCCGTGTCGGTGCACATTGCCTGGGCGCTGGAGAAGTCATAAATCTCCAGACACCGCAGAAACTCAATCGCCTTCTCGCCGATGTTCCGCTCCACGTCGAGTCCTCATTTCTCTTATTGGTGCCTAGGATCTTTCGTTGTCGGCATCGCCCCGGCTTCCGTGGGCGGGCGTTCCGGGCTGCTGGCGCCACGACTCGTCCAGCCCGCCCGCGTCCGCGGTGTCGAAGCCGAGTTCGTCGATGAGGACGCGCATGATCCGCTTGGCCGCTGCGTCGTCGATGGCGGCGATCCTGTCGTCGCGCTGCTGCGGGTAGTAGTTCCCGGTGTCGATGACCACGGCGCCCGGCGCCGCGCTGCCTCCAATGATGCCGATCTTCATGGATTCGCTCTTCATCTGCGGGTGGCATCGACAGAAATGGCCCCTTGTTGCATCCCCATCTCATTCTGGACGGTCGCATACCACTCGTACATCATGTGTCGCGCCGTGGCTTCGGTGAATACGTTTGCGTCGTACTTGAGAAATGCCTTGTAGCCTTCACCCTCCCGATAGAATTCCAGGGAAAGTGCATACTCTCCGGCATATGGCAGGTCATCGAACGGACGCAGGTCCAACTCGCCCTCCGCGGCCGGTGAGTCATCGGTGAGCAGTTCGGCGCCCTCGAAGTTCTGGAACAGGAAGTTCGTCAGGACCAGCGGTTCGTCGTCCGTGCCCAGAGCTCGTGCGATCTCCCGCAGCGGGTAGGCGCCGTGTTCGATACCGGCCACCATCGTGCGCTGTACGGACGCGAGCAGCTCGGGGAAGCTGCCGGTGGCCGTGCACCGAAGGGGCAGGCAGTTCGCGAACTGGCCGACCACGTCCCGGAACCGCTCCTCGTAGCGGGCGGCTGCAGTCATGCCCAGGACCAGGTCGTCCTGTCCGGTCAGCCGGTGCAGGAACCGCACGAACGTCGTGAACAGCACCGTGGCGACACTGACCCGGTGTTCCCGTGCCGTGCCGGCGAGTGCGGCGGCCAGCGCCGGCGACAGCTTCTCCCGCATCACCTCCACGCGGGGCAGCCGCTCCGGATCGTACGGACGGTCGTAGGGCAGCGCGAGCGCCGTGCGAGGTCCCGCCAGCTCACGGAGCCAGTAGTCCCGGTGCCGCGCTGCCCGTACGCCGTCGAGCAGCGCTTCTTCCCAGGTGACGAAGTCGCCGTAGGGGGCGCGGTCCGGACCTCCCTTGCCCTGGTAGGCCGCTTTGAGCGTACGGATCAGGACGGCCGTCGACGTGCCGTCCAGCAGGATGTGGTGCGCGGTGAGCAGCAGCAGCCGTCGTCGTCCGGGGAGGGAGACCAGGTGGGCCCGGACCAGCGGACCGGTCGCCAGGTCGAACGGGACGTCGGCCAGGTCCCGCAGCGCGGCCAGTTGAGCCTCGCGCGAGGTGGCCGTGAGGGTGACCCGGTCGAACGACGGGGCCCTGGTCGGGGCGATGTCCATGTACGGCACGCCGTCCCGCTCACCGAAGAGTGCACTCAGCACCGGGTGGATCTCCGTCTGCGCGCGGACCGCCCGTTCCAGGGCCGTCTCGTCCAGGTCGCCGTGGAGCTCGAAGAGCAGCGGGAGGTTGTAGGCGGCCGACTCCGGTTGGCGCCGCTGGTCCTGGTACATGGTCAGCTGACCGCGGGAGAGGTTCCACCGTTCGCCTGCCGGGCCCGCGAAGTGGGAGGTCAGGCCGTTGATGGAGGCGATGTCGAAGAGCAGGGTGGCGGGGATGTCCGCGCCGAGGTCCTCGCGCAGGGCGCTGGTGAGTTGGAGGACGAGGAGGGAGTCCAAGCCGTAATCGGTGAGTGGGGTCGAGGGGTCGATCCGGTCGGCGGGGATGCCCAGCACGGCGGCGGCCTTGTCGAGGAGGAGCGTGGTCAGGCCGGATCGCGTCGTCGGTGCGGGGGAGGGGGCGGGCCCGGTCCGCTCGGTCGGGGGGCTCGCGGCCGTGGAGCGGGGCCCGGACACCGGGGCGGCCGCAGGACGTGTGGACGGGGGATGTGGCGAGGGAGTCGCGGCGGGTGTGGGCTGCGGTTGCGGCGCCGGCCGCTCCGCGCCGCCGGCTGCGCGCCGCGCGCTTCCCTCCGCCACGACCCTGCTCCGCTGCCGGGCCACCCCGTCGCTCTCCGCCGCGATGATCTGCTGCCCCAGGGGGAGCGCCTGCGACAGCGGGAACACCACGGTGCGGAATCCCTCTCCGGCCAGCACCTCCCGCCAACTCTCCGGCGAGAGCGCGGGGGAGCCCGGAATGCGCAGCGACCGGTCGTCGAACAGCCACCAGCCTTCGAGCAGTCCGAACGTGACGTGGCTGAACAGGTCGAACGCCGACAGCTCGTTCAACAGCAGCCACCCGCCGGCCCGCAGGGCGGCCTTGGCGTTGCGCAGGGTGGTGCGGGTGTCCCTGGTCGCGTGCAGCACGTTGGCGGCGATCACGAGGTCGAAACGCCCCTCGGCGATGTCCTGCCCGGCCAGCGGCTGTTCGACGTCGAGCAGCCGGCAGTCCAGGTACGGCACGTCCGGCCCGTAGGTGGCACGCGCGTGGTTGAGGAACGCCTTGGACAGGTCCGTGTAGAGGTAGCTCTCGATGCTGTCCTGGTACGGCTTGAGCGCGGCGAACATCCCCGCGCTGGTCCCGCCGGTACCGGCGCCGATCTCCAGGATCCGCAGCCGCGCGCCGGGTTCCCGGCGCAACCGCTCCGAGACGACGGTGACGGCGGCCCGTGCCATGGCACGGTTGAACACGTCGGCGACATGATTGTCCCGGTAGCAGCCCTCCACCAGTTCCATGGAACCGCGCGGGAAGATGACGTCGGTGGGCCGGGTCCGGCCGGTGAGGATGTCCGGCAGCGTGGTGAGCGTGGCGGAGGCCAACCGCAGCTCGGCCCTGCGGTCGGGGTCGGCCGACCACAGTGTGCACTGCCGGTCCCACTGCCCGAGCACCTCGTCCACCGGACCGGCCGGCACCAGGACGCGCCGGGCGTGCTCCCACCACGCGGCGTACGACGGCAGGACCGTCGTGGGGTCGAGGGGCGCCACCTGCGCCGAAAGGACCTTGGCCAGCCACGGATCGCGCTCGGTCCGACGCCACCGCACGACCGCGTCCATGCGGTCGTCCGCGCCGTCGGAGGCGGTCAGCAGCTCGCCGCTGACCCGTGACGGCGTCGGCCCGTGCACGGTGACCTCGGTGGCGCGGTCGAAGTGGGCCAACGTGTTGTGCTGGTTCGTCTTGACGAACGCGAGCTGCCGCTGGTCCCCGCCGAGCAGCGCGTCCATGGCGGCGAGCCCCTCGTGCGGCTCGATCGACACCAGCCCGGCCCGGCCCAGCCGATCCCGGTAGAACGCGGACGTGACGCTCCCCAAGGTGCCCCACCAGCCCCAGTTCATGACCCTGACCGGTGTGTCCCAGTGCGCGCCGAGCGCGTGTGCATAGGCGTCGCTGAAGGTGCACCCGGCCGCGTAGTTGCCCTGGCCGGCCGCCGTGGTGAAGGACTGCATCGACGACAGCAGCACGGCGAAGTCCAGTCCCGCACCGTCGAAGACCTCGGCCATCGCGGTCGTGACATCGACCTTGGCCCGCAGCGCAGCGCGGAGCGCGGCCTCGTCCATCCTCGCGAGCGTGCTGTCCCGCAGCACGAGGGCGGCCTGCACCACCCCGTGGATCTGCCGATGGCGCCGCCTGATCTCCGCGACGGCACGGCGCAGCGCGGCCGGGTCCCCGGCGTCGGCGCTGAGATAGCCGACCGTGCCGCGCCCGGTGACGGAGCGGAGCTTCTCCGTCACGGACGCGTCGTGCGGGCTGCGGCCGATCCACATGACGTGTGCGCCGTAGCGCTGCACCACGTGCCGGGTCCAGGCCGTGCCCAGGCCGCCGGTACCGCCGATCACGACGTAGACGCCACCCTCGCGGTACACCGGTTGTGCCGGTGCCGCACACGGTGCCCAGCGCCGGGTGAGCCACTGCCCGGCCCGTCGGACCCACGCGTCGTCGGGTGACCGAGCGGGCAGGGCCGCGAGGTCGGCGGGCCACTCGGGGCCGTCGAGGTCGACGCGGCGCACGGTCCACTGCGGGTACTCCCGTCCCAACGACCCGAACAGGCCGTGCAGTCCGGCGTGCGCCGGCTGGACGGGGTCCTGGGCGTGGGTGGCGAGCGCACGCGTGGTGATCAGGGTGATCCCCAGCGGCCGGGCGTCGTACCCGGCACCGACCAGTGCCTTGATCATGCGGAAGGCCGGGACGACGCCCTCGTCCTGGGCCGCCGCGTACCCGGCGGCGTCGGTGGGGTCGAGGACGGGCTCGGGCGCGGACCAGACCAGGTGGTCGACCGGCCCGAGGTCACGGAGCGCGTCGGTCACCTCCTCGACGGTCGCCGATGGCGGCAACGGCCAGGGCAGGGCGGTTTCGAGCGCGCCGGCCAGGCCGACGACCAGCACCCGGTCCGCCGCTTGTGGCACGGGCGCCTCGGACGCGGTGACCGGATCCCACACGGGCGCGAACAGCGCCGCGGGCTCGGCCTGTCCGGCCCTCGGGGCGGTGCGGCGCGCGGAGTACCCGGTCAGCCGTACGCAGACCTCGCCGTCGGCGTCGACCAGGTCGACGTCCAGCTTGCCGAGCGGCCCGGACGCGACGCCCCGCACCACTGCCCACATCGTCGGCGTGCACGGCGCGAACAGGTCGAGCTGTTCCAGGGCGAACGGCACGGCAGTGTCTTCCAACGCGGTGAGGTGGGCCGCGACCGACGCCTGGATTGCCGAGTCCAGCATCGCTGGCGTCAGCACCCCCGGCTCCGCCGACCCGGGCAGCACCAGTTCGGCCAGCACGGTCCCGGCGCCGACGTGCGCCTGCCGGATCGCTCGCAGGGTCGGCCCGTGCTCGATGCCCTTCGCCGCCAGGGCCTCGCGGATCCGGTCGGCGGACACGGTTTCCGGGCAGTCCGCGCGCAGTGAGGCGAGGTCGACCCGTGCCGGGCGCGGGGCGTCGGACGAGGCGATGCCGCCCTCACAGCAGACGGCGTTGCCCGTGGTGATCGCGAATCGCCGACCGCCCTTGCCGGCCGCGCGCACCTCGACCCGTACGTCGACCGGATCGTCCGCGACCTCCAGCGGCTGCACCCACGTCACGTGGCGCATCCGCACCGTGCGGGCGCCCACTGCCATACGTGCCAGTTCGAGATGGGCGACCGCGGGCAGGATGTGGCGGCCCTGCACCACGTGGTCGCGCAGCAGGCCGTCCGCACGCGTCAGCGTCACCCGCGCGCCGCCGGTCGCGGGCCAGTGCCGGTCGCGGGCGAAGGGGTAGGTCGGCAGCGGGATGCGCCGGCCCTGGGCGGGCATCCGGTCGTCGTCGGGCCTGCGGGCCGGGAGCGTGCCGTCGAGGACCTGGAGCAGTTCGCCGGGATCACGGACCACGCAGGCGAACCGGTGCGCGAGACGCGCCCTCCCGACAGCCAGCGTGTACGCGAGGTCGCCGAGGTCGAGGGATGCCTCGGCGCGGATGTGCGCCGCCAGCCGGCGCCGCTGTTCGGCGAGTTGCTGCTCGGTGCCGGCCGACAGCACCACCACGTGTTCGGCCTGCGGCATCGTGGCGCGGGCCACGGGCGGGGCCTCTTCGAGCACGAGGTGCGCGTTGGTCCCGCTGGCGCCGAAGGAACTCACCACCCCGCACCGCGGCACGTCGGCGGGCGACTCCCAGCGCCGGGTGCGGGTGTTCACGTAGAACGGGCTTCCGGCGAGGGAGATCGCCTCGTTGGCCGCCTCGAAGTGCAGCGAGGCCGGGATCTGCCCGTGCTTCATCGCCAGCAGCACCTTGAGCACGCCGGCGACGCCGGCCGCGAACTGGGTGTGGCCGATGTTGGTCTTCAGCGAACCGAGCGCGCAGTACTCCGACTTGCCGGTGCGGGCGCGGAAGGCCCGGTCGAGCGCCTGGAACTCGATGGGGTCGCCGAGCTTGGTGCCGGTTCCGTGCGCCTCGACGAGTCCGATGCGCTCCACGTCGACGCCGAACTGCTCGTACACCTCGCCGAGCAGGGTCTCCTGGGACACCGAACTCGGCGCCGTGATGCCGTTGGTGGCGCCGTCCTGGTTGACCCCGCTCGCCTTGATCACGCCGTGGATGTGGTCGCCGTCGGCCAGCGCGTCCGCCAGGCGTTTGAGTACGACGACGCCGACGCCCTCGCCGGGCACGAACCCGTCGGCACGGTGGTCGAAGGTGTGGCAGCGGCCGGTCGGCGAGAGCATCCCGGCGCGGCCGGCGAGCCCGTACAGCCGTGGCGTGGACTGGAGGAACACCCCGCCCGCCAACGCCATCGACGTCTCACCGGACCGGAGGTCCTTGCAGGCCAGGTCGATCGCCACGAGCGAGCTGGAGCACGAGGTGTCGACGGCGATCGCCGGCCCCTTGAGGTCGAGGAAGTAGGAGACCCGGCTGGGGATGACCGACGTCATGTTGCCCCACAGGGCCTGTGCCGGTGCGTCCTGGTCGAGGAGTTCCTGGTAGTCGCCCGCCCACGCCCCGACGTAGACGCCGCAGCGCTGCCCGCCGGTCCGGCCCGCGTAGCCGGCATCCTCCAACGCCTTCCAGGACTCTTCGAGCAGCAGCCGTTGCTGGGGGTCCATCACGGCGGCTTCGGTGCCGGAGATGCCGAAGAACATCGCGTCGAACTCGTCGATGCGGTGCAGGAAGCCGCCCCGGGTGCAGGCGCTCAGGCCGTCGAGGTCGAACCGGGTCGCCTCGGTGACCAGATCGTCGCCGTTGACCAGATGCGTCCAGAGTCCGTCGAGCGAGTCGGCGCCGGCGAACCGGCCGCTCATGCCGATCACCGCGATCGGTCCGCGCTCCCCGTCCGCCGAACGGCTTTCCCGATGCTCGTTCCTCACGGACGCGGGCGCCACGACCGGTTCCGGGACGGACTGTGGACCTGACGCCGTGTCCGGGATGTCCTCGGTACAGACGATGGTGTCCCCGTACTCGGCGAGCAGATGCGCGGCCAGCCGGTCGGCCGAGCTGAAGTCGAAGACCACGCTCGTCGGCAGGTCCAGCGACAGTGCGTCGTTGAGCTGGTGCACCACACGGATCGCGAGGATCGAGTCCAGGCCGTAGTCGGCGAAGGCCTGCCCGCCGTCGATCTCGTCGACCCGCAACGCCAGCGCGCGGGCGATCTTGTCCCGCACCACGGCGGGCACCAGTTCGTCCGGACTCCGGTGCGTGACCACGGGTTCGGGGACCGGGGCCGACACCGGCGCGGGCCCCGGGCCGGTCAGGTCACCGATCCAGAACCGCTCCTTGGCGAACGGGTACGTCGGCAGGGACACCGGTCGGCGCGGCACCCCCTGGTGCAGGCGCGCCCAGTCCACCTCGGCGCCCGACGCCCACAGCGCCGCGACCTCGGAGAGCTTGCCGACGGCGAGCCACCGCTGCACCAGCAGTTCCTGGAGATCGCTGTCGCCGGTGAGCTCCGCGAGCAGACCACCCGCGGCCTCGACGGTGCCCCGGTGCCCCCGGCCGGCCCTCAGACCACTCCTCAGCTCAGCGGTCGAGGACACCGCGAGCGCGTGCCGCTCGGGCATCGCTTCCCGGCCGCACTGGAGCGTGAAGGCCAGGTCGGCGAGGTCGGTGTCAGGGTGGCGGTCGAGGAAGGAGGCCAGCCTGTCGACGGACGCGGTGAGGTGCTCGGGCGTCCTCGCCGAGAGGACGACGATCTGTGCTGCGCTGCTCGTCGTACCGTCAGTGGGCTGCACGGGATACTCCTCGACGATCAGGTGCGCGTTCGAGCCGCCGGCACCGAAGGAGGACACCGCCGCGATCCGCGGGCCGTCGGAGTGCCACGGGCTCAGCTCACGCTGGAGCCGGAACGGGGTCGACGCGAAGTCGATGTTCGGGTTGGGCTCGTCGGCGTGCAGGCTCGGCACGAGCTGTCGGTACCTGAGCTGGAGCAGGACCTTGGTCAGACCGGCCACCCCGGCCGCGGCTTCCAGGTGGCCGATGCCCGACTTCACCGAGCCGATCGCGCAGTACTGCCGGTCCGCGGTGTCCTGTTCGAACGCCTTGGTCAGGCCCGTGATCTCGATCGGGTCGCCCAGTTCGGTGCCGGTGCCGTGTGCCTCGACGTAACCGACCTGCCGGGCGGAGACACCGGCCCGGTCCAACGCCTGCCGGATCAGGGCGGCCTGGGCGACCGGGCTCGGCACGGTGTAGCCGGTGGTGCGGCCGCCGTGGTTGACGCTGGAGCCTCGGATCACCGCGAGCACGCGGTCCCCGTCGGCCTCCGCGCGCGACAGCGGCTTGAGCAGCACACATCCGACGCCTTCACCGGGGACGAAGCCGTGACCGCCCGCGCCGAAGCTACGGCAGCTCCGGTCGGGCGAGAGCATCCCGGAGCGGCACAGTTCGACATAGTCCAGCGGGTGCGTGTAGAGGTTCACGCCGCCGGCGAGCGCCACCTCGCACGCGCCGCGCCGGATTTGTTCGCACGCCTCGTGGATCGCGGTCAGCGACGCCGAGCACATCGTGTCGATCGTCTGACTCGGTCCGCGCAGGTCGAGCAGGTAGGAGGCGCGGGCGCTCAGCGAGGCGAACGACAGACCGGGCACCACGAGTTCGCCGGAGGGCAGCCGGCCCACGCCGTGCCGGGCGTGGCCGACCTTGGTGACGCCGGCGAACACGCCGACCCGGTGGTCGTGGCGTTCGGCGAGGCGTGCCCTGGTGTAGCCCGCGTCCTCCAGCACCTCCCACGCGGCCTGCACGAAGAGCCGTTCCTGCGGGTCCATGGCGTACGCGTCCCGGGGGGCGATGCCGAAGAACCTGGGGTCGAACGCCGTGAAGTCGTCCAGGAAACCGCCCCACTTGCTGTAGCTGCGACCGGTGGCGACCGCGGTGTTGCGGTCCGGTTCGAAGAAGTCGTCCAGCGGCCAGCGGTCGATTTCACGGATGCCGTCGCGGCCCGCCTTGAGGTTGTCCCAGAACTGTTCCGGGCCGGCGGCGCCCGGGTAGCGCCCGCTCAGCCCGATGACCGCGATCGGCTCCTCGGCGCGGGCCGTCGGCATGTCCGTGCGGACGGCCCGCCGCCCAGCGCCGACGGCGCGCTGCTCGGTACGGACGGCCCGCTGCGCGGTGCCGGCCGCCGGCTGTCGGGTGTGGACGTGCGGTTCGCCGGTGGCGGCCGGCCGTGGATGCGCCGACTCCGCGCCGTGGCCGGCGAGTTGGTCGGCCACCGCCCGCAGGGTCGGCTGCTCGTAGAAGAGCGTTGAAGAGACGTGGGGGCGGGTCTCGGCCAGCGCCCGGTTGAGCTGGAGGACCATCACCGAGTCCAGGCCTATCTCGGCGAGCGGGCGGTCGGGGTCCACCGCCTCCGGCGCGAGCTTGGTGACCTCGGAGAACACGGTGAGGAGGTGGTTGAGGACGGTCGCGTCGGTGATGGGCGCCGCGGGCACCTCGGGCGCCGCAGCCGGCGCTCCGGTCGGCACGCGGTCCGGATCGCCGTGGTGCACCCACACCTGGTCCGCTCCCGTGTGCCAGGCGTCGCTCAGCGCCCTGAACCCCTCCTCCGTGGGCATCGGCGCGAGCCCCCGGTCCGCCCACAGGTACGCCCGCGTGCGGTCACTCACCCGCATGCCGCCGTCCCGCCACAGCGGCCAGGCGAGGGAGAGCGTGCGCCCGCGGCGACGTCCGTCCGCGACCCAGGTGTTGCGCACCGCGGCGAACGAGTCGAGGCAGGCGTTGGCGGTGGCGTAGTCGGACTGCCCGGGGTTGCCGGTGATCGCGGCGCCCGAGGAGAACGCGAGCACGAAATCCAGCGGACAGTGCTCGGTGGCCCGGTCGAGGTGGACGAGGCCGTCCGCTTTGGCCGCGAGCACGTCGTCCCACTGTTCGGCGGTCTTCTCCGCGAGCAGCGAATCCCGCACCACGCCGGCGGCGTGCACGATCCCGTTCACCTCGCCGGCCTCGGCGACGAGATGGCGTACCTCCTCCCAGCGGGAGACGTCGGCGCGCACGTACCGCGCCACCGCTCCGGCCTGTCGCAGGTCGGCGAGCAGGCGCTCGATCCGGTCGTCGCCCGGTGACCGGCCGGCGAGCACGAGGGTCGGCCGCCGTACGTCGGCGGCAATCCGGCGGGCCGTCAGGGCACCGATGCCACTGGCACCGCCCGTGATGAGATATACGCTGCCGTCCCGCCAGGGTGCCGAGGAGTCCGTGCCGCGAGGCGCCGGGTCCCAGGTCAGCGTGTGCCGGACACCGCCTCGGTGGACGACGAGGTCATCCGCGGTGGTCGCGTTCTCCGCCACGACAGCGGCCACGTCGACACCGCCGTCGCCCTCGGCACCGTCGACGACGATGACCTGGCCGACGATCCGCGGGTTCTCCTTGGCGACGGTCCGCAGCAGCCCGGCCAGGGCGGGGGTGTCGGTGACGACCTGGACCAGTGTGGTGCCGTGCCGGTCGTCGAGGCCCTGGAGGACCTTGGCCACCTGCCACGACAGGTCACGGAACCGGCTCTCCGGCCGCTGCTTGGCTGTCTCCAGGCGGATGGCTCCGGGCACCGAACCCGCACCCCCGCACAGGATGACGACGCGCCGGTCGTACCGTTCGGTCGGGGCGGCGGGCGTCGGCGTCCACCGCGGAGTCAGCAGGACCGTGCCACTCGCCCTCCCGGTGCTCTCCCCCTTTTCGCTTTCCTTCTTCGCGCCTTCCTTGTTGATACCGGGGAACCAGAACCGGTCGCGGGCGAAGGGATAGCCGGGCAGGTGCGCGCGACCGGGCGTCGGGCCGTCGGACACCGCACGCCAATCGACGGTGGCGCCGCCGGTCCACCGCCCGATCAGGTCGCCGCCGTCACCACGGTCGCCGGTGGTGACGAACGCCCGCAGCCTGTCGACGAGTTCGGCGCGCGAGGAGACGACCCAGCCGACCCGCTCCGCCATCTCCTCACGGCCGACCTGCAGGCTCCACGCGACGGACCGGAGCGGTACCTCGTCCGACTCCTCCAGGTAGGCCAGCAGATCCCGGGCGCGCTCGGTCAACTGCCGTGCGGTGCGTGCCGAAAGCGGCACCACCACACTCCCGCCGGCCCCCGCGTGCTCCGTGTCCTGGCCGCCGGGCACGTACTCCTCGACGACGACGTGGGCGTTGGCGCCACCGAAACCGAAGCTGCTCACCCCGGCGCGCCGCGGTGCCACACCGCCGTCACGGGTGCGGGGCCGCGGCCAGGACGTGTTCTCCCGCACGATGTGGAACGGACCACCGTCCAGTTCGATGTACGGGTTGACCTGCCGGAGGTGCTGAGTCGCCGGTAGCACACCGTGCCGGAGCGCGAGCAGCACCTTCAGCAGCCCGGCGATGCCCGCGGCTGCCTCCAGGTGACCGATGTTGGTCTTGACCGAACCGAGGCCGCACGCACCGTCGTCGCTCCGACCCAGCCGGCGGAACGCCGTGCGCAGCGCGCGCACCTCCACCGGATCGCCGAGGGCCGTACCGGTGCCGTGCGTCTCGATGTAGCCGATGGTGTCGGGATCGAGGTCGCCGACGGCGGTCGTCACGAGCTCGGCCTGGGCATCGGCGTTGGGCGCGGTCAGCGAGTTCGCCCGGCCCCCGTGGTTGAACGCGCTTCCCCTGAGCACTCCGAGGATCGCGTCACCGTCGCGCTCCGCCGCTGCCAAGGGCTTGAGCACGACCGCCCCGACCCCTTCGCCCCGCACATAGCCGTTCGCGTCGGCGTCGAAGGTCTTGCACAGGCCGTCCGGGCTGAGCATGCCCGCACGGTGCGCGCTGACGAACGTGTCCGTATTGAGCAGCACGTTCACCCCGCCCGCGACGGCCATGTCGCACGTGCCGGACCGGATCGCCTCCATCGCGCGGTGCACCGCCACCAGCGAGCTGGAGCAGGCCGTGTCGATCGGTTCGCTCGGGCCGCGCACGTCGAGCAGGTACGAGATGCGGTTGGCGAGGATCGAGTGCGTCGTCCCGGTCGAGGTGAACGCGTCCGGTGCCACACCGAGCGCGGTGAGCAGGGTCGCGTAGTCGTTGCCCGTGACGCCGATGAACACGCCCGTGCCGGCCGGCAGGTCGGCCGGCCGGTACGCGCTGTCCTCCAGCGCCTGCCACACCGTCTCCAGCGCCAGGCGGTGCTGGGGGTCCATCAGCTCGGCCTCGCGCGGCAGGACGCGGAAGAACTCGGCGTCGAAGGCGTCGACGTCTTCCAGGGCACCGATCCGCTGGGGGAAGTCCTGGGCCTCGACGGCCCTGCGGTGGTCCGCGTCGTACCGGTGCCAGGGGAACGCGGTGACGGAGTCCTTGCCCGCCACCAGGTTCGCCCAGTACGCGTCCAGGTCGCGGGCGCCCGGGAACCGCCCCGCCGCGCCGATGACGGCGATCGGCATGCGCGGATCGGACGCGGCCCGGCCTGGCTGCGGCTGCTGGACCTCGCTCCGGACAGGTGGCGTCTCTGCCTCGACCCGGACCGGCCGGGACTCGACCGCCACCGTGACACCGTGTTCGTCGGCCAGGTGGGCGCCCAGCCCTTCCAACGTCCTGACATCGAAGAAGACCGCCGGGCTGACCTTGACGCCGAACCGCTCGTGGATCTCCTGCGCGAAGGTCACCAGCGAGATCGAGTCAAAACCGAACGCGTCCAGACCGGTACGCGGATCGAGCTCCTCCGCCTCGAACTTGAGGAGGCCGGCGGCGATGGAGCGCAGGGCCTCGACCAGCGCGGACCCGCCCGGCGCGGACCCGCCCGGCGCGGACCCGCCCGGCGCGGACCCGCCCGGCGCGGACACGCCCGGCGCGGACCCGCCC
>NZ_JBHVWT010000024.1:67348-97545 GCF_042882135.1 Streptomyces sp. NPDC058240 | reverse complement strand
ACCATCAACCAGGCCCTCGACATCACCGGCATCCGCCGGGCCCGCTACCGCGGCCTACCGAAAGTCCGCCTCCAACACGCCTTCTCCGCCACCGCACTCAACGTGATCCGACTCGACGCACACTGGACCACCGGGCCACTCGACCGCGCCCGCCACAGCAGGCTCGAACGACTCAACTACCAACTCTCCGCCTGAACGAATTGGGCAGCAGGGTCGGTCAGCGCCGTGAGGAGATTCTCGTACTCGTCGTAGGAGGCGAAGTACGGCGGAGGTCCGGAGACCGGCCACCGCTGCCACATCATCCGGCGCCAGCTGGCGTACCCCGTGTCACGCCCGCAGAAGAACGGCGAGTTGGCCGACAGCGCGATCAGATGCGGAAGCCAGGGACGCAGATGGTTGCTCACGAGCACGGCGCGCTCCCGGTCCGGGACGCTCACGTGCACATGGGTCGCACAGCACAGATGACGTGCTCGTCGACCAGACCCCGGTAGTCCCGCAGCTGCTCCGTGCAGCGGGGGTCGTCGCTGACCGGCATCGGGATCGGGGTGCCGAGCGGGGCCGCGCCGACCGCGGCTGTACGGGCTCCCACGGTCTCGGCAGCGGCTGCGACGGCCCTTCGCGACCGCCGTAGCTCCCCGTGCAGTTCCTCGAAGGAGCCGCACGGCGGAGTCCTCGTCTCCACCTGGTACCGGCCCAGTTCCCGGGACACCAGATCACCCAGGTCCTCCGCGGCCTTCCGGCACCACATCGCCCGCGTACGGCACGACTTCACGGGTGAGGGGATCGACGAGAAAGTGCTCCTCCTCGACGCCCATGAGCGGCACCGAAGGACGTAATCGGCTCGAATCGGCCATGGAGGTCACCCTAGGAGGAACCCATGTACACCGCAATGGACCGTCCCGGCACCCCCCGCGGGAACCATGGGAGGTGTCGGCGCCCGTACGTATCCTTCGCGTACGTACGTCGCCGAGCGGGAGGTACGAACAGCATGGTGGACGCCGACCCGGGGCTCTTCGGGCCCGAATCCGTCACCTGGCAGATGCACGGCGACCCCATGATGTGGATCGCCGGAGTGCGGGCGCTCTACCTCCAGGCGCTGCACCCGCGAGCCGTACGCGGCGTGATGCAGAACTCCGACTTCCGCAAGGACGCCTGGGGGCGGCTGATGCGTACGGCCGGCTTCGTCGGCACGATCACCTACGGCACCACCGAGGCCGCCGAGCAGGCCGGTGCCCGGGTCCGCAGGATCCACCGGCTCATCAAGGCCACCGACCCGGAGACCGGGGAGACCTACGGGGTCGACGAGCCGGAACTGCTGCTCTGGGTGCACTGCGCGGAGGTCGACTCCTACCTCCAGGTCGAACGCCGCTCGGGCTTCCCGCTCACCGAAGCCCAGGTCGACCGCTACATCGACGAACACCGCCACAGTGCCCGCCTCGTCGGCCTCGACCCCGCCGATGTACCGGCCACCGCCGCACAGCTCGCCGCCTACTTCGAGCGGGTGCGTCCCCGCCTCGCCGCGTCCGCGGACGCGCTGGACGTCGACGACTTCCTGCGCCGGCCCCCCGTCCACCCGCTGCTCGTTCCGGCGCGGGCACTGCTGTGGCGGCGCGTCGCGGCACTCGCCTACCAGTCACTGCCCCCGTACGCCCATGAGCTCTACGGCAGACCCGCCGCCCCGGCGCACACCGTCGACCGCCGCCTGCGCACGGCGGGAACCACGCTGCGCTGCATCCCCGCCCGGCTCCGCTGGCAGCTCCCGCCCGGTCACATTCTGAACGCGATGGCCCGGCTCGGTCCCGGCAGCCGCCCCACCCCGTACAAACTGCGCAGCCGGGCCGCCATACTGGTCGGGCCGGGGAGGGCGCGGAAACAGGCGTAACAGACGGGGGCGACAGCAGGCGATGGCGGACACCAGGCTGATCCAGAGCCGGTACCGACTGCTCGATCTGATCGGGCGCGGAGGCATGGGTGAGGTGTGGCGCGCCCGCGACGAGTCGCTCGGCCGTCATGTCGCCGTAAAATGCCTCAAGCCGATGGGGCCCCAGCACGATCAGTCCTTCACCCGCGTCCTGCGTGAACGCTTCCGCCGCGAGGCCCGGGTCGCCGCCGCGCTCCAGCACCGCGGCGTCACCGTCGTCCACGACTTCGGCGAGCACGAAGGCGTCCTCTACCTGGTCATGGAACTCCTCGACGGCCGCAATCTCAGCCAGCTCCTAGAGGACAACAAACAGCACCCACTGCCGGTGCCCGACGTCGTCGACATCGCCGAACAGGTCGCCGACGCCCTCGGCTACACCCACCAGCAGGGCATCGTGCACCGCGACCTCAAGCCCGCCAACATCATGCGGCTGGCCGACGGCACGGTGAAGATCTGCGACTTCGGCATCGCCAGGCTCGGCCACGACATCGGCTTCAGCTCCCGCCTCACCGGCACCGGAATCGCCATGGGCACCCCGCACTACATGTCGCCCGAGCAGATCAGCGGCGGCCAGGTCGACCACCGCAGCGACCTCTACTCACTGGGCTGCGTGCTGTACGAGATCGCCACCGGAGCACCGCCGTTCGACCTCGACGACGCCTGGGCCGTCCTCGTCGGACACCGCGACACCCAGCCCCGGCCGCTGCGCACCCACCGGGCCGAGCTCCCGGGCTTCTTCGACCGCGTCGTGCTGGAACTGCTCTCCAAGACCCCCGAGGAGCGGCCCGTCGACGCGGGCGACCTGCGGCGGCGGATCGCCGTCGGCCGCACCGGCGAGCAGCCGCACCTGCCGCCCACCGGGCCGGTACCGCTCGCACCGCCCGTTCCCGTCGTACGCCCCGGGCAGCAGCTGCCGGCCTGGACCCGTGGCATGACCACCGGGCACAAGGCGACCGGCACCCACCCCGGGCTCGCCCCGCCCGACCACTCCGCCGGTCTCACCGGCGAGTGGACCACCGGCACCGACATGCGCAGCCTCACCGGCGAGCTGCCACCGGTCAGGGCCGAGCGCCCGACCCCGTCGCCGGAGCTGCTGTCCGTCCTCGCCAGCCGGCACAGCGCGGGACTCGACCTGGGCCGGCTCGGCCACTGGGAGGAGGCCGGTGAGGTGCACCGCGCGGTCGCCGCCGAACGCGAGCACGCCCTCGGCCCCGACCACCCCGACACCCTTTCCAGCCGGTACGAGATCGGCTTCACCCTCAGCCGCACCGGACGCGCCTCGGACGCCCTGCGGGAGTTCGACCGCGTCGCCCGGGGCCGCGAGCGCAGCCTGGGCCCCGACCACCCGGAGACCCTGGCCGCCCGCCAGGAGACGGCGTTCGTGCTGGGCCGGCTGGGCCGGCACTTCGAGGCGCATCAGGTGTACGCCGCGGTTCTCGCCTCCCGGGAACGCTCGATGGGCCCCGACCACCCCGACACCCTGCGCTGCCGCCACAACCTCGCCTTCAATCTCAGCCGGCTCGGCCGCCTGGAGGACTCGTACCGGATGGCCAGGGACGTGGCGTCGGCCCGCAGTCGGCTGCTCGGCGCCGACCACCCCGACGCCTTGGTCACCCTCTACGAGGTGGCGTACACGCTGGGCAGGCTGGGGCGCTGGACGGAGGCCCTGCAGGCGTACCGGGAGGTCGCCCACGCCCGGTCGAGGTCGCTCGGCGCCGATCACCCCGACACGCTCTCCGCCCGCTACGAGGTCGGCATCAGCCTGGGCCGCCTGGGCCGCAGCGCGGAAGCCCTGGAGCTGTACCGCGTCCTGGTGGAGGACCGGACCAGGGTGGGCGGCCCCACCGACCCCGAGACGCTCCGCGCCCGCCACGGCCTCGGCGTCAACCTGGGGCGCCTCGCTCGCTGGGAGGACGCGCTCGCCGAAGCCCGCGACGTGTGCGCGATCCGCGAACGCGTCCTGGGACCCGACCACCCCGACACCCTCGTCAGCCGCCGCGAGGTCGCCGTCGGCCTCGGCTGGCTCGGACGTTGGGCCGACGCCCTCACCGTCTACCGCACGGTTGCCGCGGCCCGCGAGCGGCTCCTGGGCGCCGACCACCCCGACGCCCTAGCCGCGCGCAACGACGAGGCGCACTGCCTGGAGCAGCTCGGCCGCGGGACGGAGGCCGTCGAGCTGTACCGGCAGGTCGCGGCGGTGCGCCGCGGGCAGCGGGCGTCGCCGCACTGACCGGGCACCACGGCCTCTGGTCAGGGGCGATCGTGCCGTGCTACGAAGGGTCATGCCCGTACCCGACAGCTATGACGCAGTGATCGTGGGCGGCGGCCACAACGGTCTGGTCGCCGCCGCCTACCTCGCCCGCGCGGGACAGTCCGTCCTGGTTCTGGAGCGCCTGGCCATCACCGGGGGAGCGGCCGTCTCGACCCGCCCCTTCGACGGGGTCGACGCCCGCCTGTCGCGCTACTCGTACCTGGTCTCCCTGCTCCCGCCCAAGATCGTCCGTGATCTCGGACTGGACTTCGCCGTACGGAAGCGGACCATCTCCTCGTACACCCCGACCGTGCGCGGCGGCCGTGCCACCGGGCTGCTCGTCGGCGGGGACCGTACCCGGGACTCCTTCGCCGCGCTCACCGGCTCCGACCGGGAGCACGCGGCGTGGCAGCGGTTCTACGGCATGACGCGGCGCGTCGCCGAACGGGCCTTCCCGACCCTCACCGAGCCGCTGCCCGGCCGCGACGCCCTGCGCGAGCGGATCGATGACCCGGAGGCCTGGCGGACGCTCTTCGAGGAGCCCATCGGTGTCGCCGTCGAGAAGAACTTCACCGACGACCTCGTACGCGGAGTCGTCCTCACCGACGCCCTGATCGGCACCTTCGCCGACGCGCACGATCCGTCGCTGCTCCAGAACCGTTGCTTCCTCTACCACGTCATCGGCGGCGGCACCGGCGACTGGGACGTCCCCGTCGGCGGCATGGGCGCGCTCACCGACGCCCTCGCCCGCGCCGCCCGCGAGGCCGGGGCGCAGATCCGGGTCCGGCACGAGGCGACCCGGATCGACACCGACGGGACACGGGCCGAGGTCACCGTCCGCTCCCCCGGGGCGGAACATGTCGTCGCGGCCCGCAAGGTTCTCGTCAACGCCTCGCCGCAGGCGCTCGCCGCCCTCCTCCGGGACGAACCGCCCGCCCCGGCCGAGGGCGCGCAACTGAAGGTGAACATGCTGCTCACCCGGCTGCCCCGGCTGCGCGACCGCTCCGTCGACCCGCGCGAGGCCTTCGCCGGAACGTTCCACATCGCCGAGGGGTACGGGCAGCTCGCCGACGCCTACCGGGACGCCGCGGCGGGCCGGCTGCCCGCCGCCCCGCCGTCCGAGATCTACTGCCACTCGCTGACCGACCCGTCGATCCTCGGCCCGGACCTCGCCGCCCGCGGCTACCAGACCCTCACCCTGTTCGGCCTGCACACCCCCGCCCGGCTCTTCGCCGCCGACAACGCGGCGACGCGGGCCGAGCTGCTGGCGGCGACGCTCGCCGAACTCGACGCGCACCTGGAGGAGCCGATCACCGGCTGCCTGGCACGCGACGGGAACGGCGAGCCGTGCATCGAGGCGAAGACCCCGCTCGACCTGGAGCGGGATCTGCGGCTGCCCGGCGGCCACATCTTCCACCGGGACCTCGCCTTCCCGTACGCCACGGAGTCCACCGGCCGGTGGGGAGTGGAGACGGCGCGCGCCAATGTGCTGCTGTGCGGGGCCGGCGCGGTGCGCGGCGGCGGGGTCAGCGGGGTACCCGGCCACAACGCCGCGATGGCGGCGCTGGGCCGGTGACCGTGGTCCGCCAGGCCCTGTCGTCAAACTGCCGTCTGCCGCGCGGCGTCTGCGCCTAGCAGCCGAACACGCCGCGCAGTGCCCCGAGCTTGCGCGGCAGGTCGTACTCGGCGCCGCCCTCGTGCCCGTTGTACGTGAACACCTCGATCTCCGCCGGACCCGCATAGCGGTGGTAGGCGGCGAACACCGTGGACGACGGGCAGATCTTGTCCATCAGGCCGACCGAGAACCACGCCGGGGCGGTCGCCCGTGCCGCGAAGTTGACCCCGTCGAAGTAGGACAGGGTCTCCATCGCCTCGTCGATCCGGAAGCGGTGCCCGGACAGCCAGCGGGCGATCTCCGCGTACGGTCCGGCGTCCGTGATCTGCGAGGCACGCCGGTAGTGGCAGAGGAAGGGCACATCGGCGACGGCCGCCACGATGTCGTCCCGCAGCCCGGCGACGGCCAGCGCGAGCCCGCCGCCCTGGCTGCCGCCGAGCACCGCCACCCGCGAGGCGTCCACCGCATCGTGGGCCTTCGCCGCGTCCACCGCCCGCACCGCGTCGGTGATCAGCCGCCGGTAGTAGTGGCGGTACGGGTCCTCGATGCCCCGGGTCAGGAAGCCGGGGGAGGAGGAACCGTGCCCGTCCGGGCCGATGTCCGGGGTGTCCGCGGTGTTCTTGCCGCCGCCGCCCTGGCCCCGGTTGTCCATCACCAGATGCGCGTACCCGAGCGCGCTCCAGGTCAGCCAGGAGTACGGAATGCCCCGGCCGCCGTTGTAGCCGATGTACTGCACCACGGCGGGCAGCGGGCCCGAACGCCCCTTCGGCAGCAGCAGCCATGCCTTCACCGGCTGCCCGCCCCAGCCCCGGAACGTCACGTCGAACACGTCGACGGTCGCGAATCCGGCGTCGTACGGGACGAACGCGGCGTCCAGGTCGTGGCGGGCCGTCTCGGTGAGGGTCTTCTCCCAGAAGGCGTCGAAGTCGGCCGGCTCCTCCGGCTCCGGCCGGTAGTCGCGCAGCCGGTCCAGAGGCATGTCGAACAGCAAGGGTCTAGCTCCTCTTCAGGGTGAGGTTGAGGGTTGCACCGTGGCGTCCGGCCGTGTCGGCGGTGATCCGGATGCCGTTTCCGGTGGGTGCCGCGCTGACACCCGGATCGGCCGAGACGACGCTCAGACCGCGCTGTGCCAGGTCCAGCACGACCGAGGGCCGCAGCTGTGTCGGGTCGGACAGCGACACCTTCACCGTCTTCCCGTCCGGCCGCACCAGCACCGAGGCCGGGCCGTCCGCGGTCAGTTCCTGCGCGGTGCCGGCGGTCCAGAAGTTCGCGGCGACCAGCCCGTCCGCGCAGCGGCGTACCGCGTGCACGGCGGTGGAGCGGGCGATCAGCTTCACCGGCGGCGCGGACGACCACTGCTTCGTCCGCTCGGCCGAGGCCGCCGGGGCCTGGAGCCAGTAGTAGCCCGCCCCGCTCGGCACGGCGCCGTGGTCCTGCCAGAGCGTCAGATACGGGCGGGTGACCGAGGTGTCCGTGCCGTACTTGAGGTTGATCTCGCGCCAGGTCGCGGTGCGCTCCTCGCGCAGACCGTTCAGCGTGACGGGCTCGGGGAAGACATAGCCGCCGGTTCCGGCCACATGCAGCC
Organism: Streptomyces sp. NPDC058240; assembly: GCF_042882135.1. Classification (NCBI taxonomy): domain Bacteria; kingdom Bacillati; phylum Actinomycetota; class Actinomycetes; order Kitasatosporales; family Streptomycetaceae; genus Streptomyces; species Streptomyces sp. NPDC058240. The sequence continues at coordinate 90,173 of NZ_JBHVWT010000024.1, read as the reverse complement.
ACCGGACCTCGTCGAGGCGGTCCGACCAGCCGGCGTCCGTGGGCGCCGCAGTGCCGTTGACGAGCAGGGCCGCCTTCGGGTCGCGGAGCTTGCGGTTCTCCACGACCGTCTCGGCCGTGCCCGCGTCCGCGCCGATGCCCGAGCCGACGCAGGCGATCACGTCGTCCAGGCAGAACCAGCTCTTCAGCCCGTGCAGCGAACTGCCGTACGCGCGCAGCTCCATGCCGTACGCGCCGAGCGTCGTGCCCGGCAGCGCGGTGCCGCCCGCCCAGTCGGCCGTGCTGGTGGTCCGCTGACCCGCCGCGTCCGCCGGGCGTCCCGCGATGACCGTGGTGCCCGGCAGCCGGGCCGGGTCGACGGTCGGCCAGTAGTCCTCGCTGTAGTGCCCGAGGTCGTCGGTGTAGAGCAGGACCATGCCGTCGGAGAGGTGCCAGGCGTGCAGGTTCTCGTTCTGGATCGACTCGTAGTTGTAGATCCGGGACGAGTACGCGGAGATGCCGAGCGAGAAGGACGGCCTGCGGTGGGCCGCCTTGTCCATGCGCGGGTGCTGCTTGTGCGCGACCAGCGGCCCCCGGGCCGGCACCGGGGAGGCGATGACCTGCCGGGCGGCGACCAGCGAGGCGAGGTCGGTGACGGCCAGGAAGTCCCGGTAGGTGTCCTCGGCGATCCACTGCTTGACCAGGGCGGTGAACCGGTCGGCCGTCTCGCCGGGGAAGCTCGGGATCAGGCGCACCACCGCCTCGATGACCGTCTGTGCCGACACATGGCCCTGCTTGCTGGGGCGGGCGATCTCGCGCCCGCACACCGACGCCATCACGTCGCCACGCACCAGCAGCGGGTCGAAGCCGTCGTCGACCCAGCCGCGGATGTTGTCGAGGTCGGGGTCGGTGACCGTCCACGCCGTACCGGCGAGCAGGTTCAGCAGCCGCGAGAGGTTGTTCAGCAGCTCCTTGCCGTACCCGCCGTTGTAGGGATGCTTGTAGTGCTGGAGGAAGGAACCGTCGGAGTAGAAGCCCTCGCCGGTCCCCTCCGCCGCGGCGCTCGCGTCGTTGAAGGCGAGGACACTGTTGGCGCCCGAACCCTCGACGTCCGAAAGAGCGTCACGGACCCGGGCCAGATCGTCGCCCGTGCCGCTGAGCACCGCGTTGACGGCGACCACGGTGGAGATCCACACCCGGTTGGCACCGGTCGCGATCTGCCGGTCGGCCCGCCAGAGGTTCGGGTCGGGCGTGTAGTGCCGTACGGCCCCGGTGATCCGGCCCAGCCGCTCCGTCCCGAGCGCGTCGTACAGCAGCACGGCCGCGTCGTTGAGGGCGAGCGCGGAGCCGATCTCCCAGTCCCAGTCGTTGTCGAACCGGGTGTGGCCGGGACCGTAGCGGTTCGTCAGCATCCAGTCGAGGCCGGCCAGCAGGAGATCGCGCAGCGCGGTGTCGCCGTACTGGGGGGTGCCGGGGACGGCCCACGCGGTCGCGACCGTGGCGAGCCGCTTGAACGACGTCGTCACGTGGTTGGAGAGCGTGGTGCTGGTCAGATCGGGGAACAGCCCGTCGGTCCGGGCCGGGTCGAGGCCCTTGACCGAGGTGGTCGCGGCCTTGCCGATCCTGGCCACGGCCGCGGCGATCTGCGGGTCCGTCGGATCGAGGCCGGGGCCGCCGGTGAGCAGCGTGTGCCAGCGGGTGCGCAGGGCGGCGGCGTCGTCGATGACAGCGGCCGCGTCCGCCGCGTGCGCGGTGGCGGTGAGCGTCAGCGGCAGTGCGGCAGCCGCGCCGAGGGCCGCCGCCCCGGCGAGAACGGTGCGCCGGGTGGCGCCCGGAGTGGTGCCTGGGTTCGTCATACGGCCCTCACAGGAGGTGTCGGCGGTCGACGGCCGCTGCCAGTGCGGCATGACCGGAAGGGTTGGGGTGGAGTCCGTCGCCGCTGTCGTACGCGGGCAGCATCAGGGACGGACGTTCCGGGTCGCGCAGTGCGGCGTCGAAGTCGACGACGGCGTCGAAGACCCTGCCGGTACGCACCGCCGCGTTGATCCGCTGCCGTACCGCTTCGAGTTCGGGCGTCCAGCGGGTCCAGCCGCCGAACGGGGCGATGGTCGCGCCGACCGCCCGCCGTCCGGCGTTGCGGGCGCGCAGCACCAGCTGCCGGTACCCGGCCAGGACGAGCGCCGGATCGGTCTGGCTCGGCGGTTGCTGGAGATCGTTGACGCCGAGGTGGACGAGTACGGTGCGCAGTCCGGGCAGCGACAGCACATCGCGGTCGAAGCGCGCCTGCCCGCCCGGACCGAACCGGGCGTCGTCCAGCAGCAGCCGGTTGCCGCTGATGCCGAGATTGGCGACGGCCGAACCGGGCAGCCGCCTGGCCAGTTGGTCGGGCCAGCGCAGATCGGCGTCGTCGGGGGTGCCGACGCCCTCCGTTATGGAGTCGCCCAGCACCGCGACCACCGGCCCGTGCGCGCCCGTCACCTCGACGCCTGTCAGCAGGAACACCGAGGTGGTGCGCTCGCCGTCGACGGAGTGCGAGGCGTGGGTGTTGCGGTGGAAGGACAGCGGCCCGGTGGGGCCGGGGAGCCGGGTCTCCACCGTCAGCCTCGCCGCCTCGGCGGCACGCAGACCGGCGACCGGGTCGCTGGTCAGTGAGGCGCCCGCGGCGATCCACGCCTGCCGCTGCCCGCCGAACGTCACGGGCAGGCCGCCCGCCGTCACCGGGCCGATGAGGACCGGGACCGTGCCGAAGGCGTGCCCGTATCGCAGCCGGACCGCTCCGCCCGCGGACAGCCGCACGTTCGCGACGCACGTGCCGTCGGTCAGGCCGGCGCTCGCCACCGTGTCCGTGGCGGTCGGCGCGGTCTGCGCGGTCGCCCACGACGTCGTCCAGCGCGAGGGTCCCGCGCCGCCGCCCGACGGCCCGGCCGCGTGTGCCTGCGGCGCCGTGGCCGCGACCGCCGCGAGACCGGCCGCCGTCAGTACCCCGCGTCTCGCGGGTCCCCGCCCGCTCACTGGGGGCACGCACCCGTCGGGTCGTACTCGCTGCCGTAGGTGCCGACCGCGTCGCCGCCGGTGTTGCCGCTCATCGTGTTGGTGCACACCGCACCCTGCGGGGTGCGCATGAACTTGATGCCACCGCCCGCGTTACCGGTGATGGTGTTGCCGTAAATACTGGTGTCGATGCCGTCGGTCGCGGTGTCACCGCCGAGCCGGATGCCCGAACCGACGTTGTCGTGAATGGTGTTGTAGCGGAAGATGTTGCCGCTGCCGCGTGCGTCCAGGCCGCCGGAGCTGGAGTCCTTCTGGCCGCTGCAGTCGTTGTACTCGACGTAGTTGTTGGTCGAGTTCTCCTTCACGTCGACGCACTCGTTGCCCTGCGTGGCAATGGTGTTGTGATGGATGCGGTTGTTCCTGCTGATGTCGGGGGCCGCGTCCGGGGCGCCGTTCGAGCCCTGCTGCTCGGGGGCCGTGCCGAGGTAGATGCCCTCGCCGTTCTTGCCACCGCCGCCGAACTTGAAGTCGTTGACCCCGCAGTTGGTGATCGTGTTGTCGGAGATGTCGGCGCCGGTCACCAGATAGCGCACCCGCAGGCATTCGTCGGCGGCGTTCTTCAGCGTCATCCCGCTGATCCGCAGGCCGCCCACACCGTTGCCGGGAGTCGTGCTCATGACATAGATGAGCTTGAGGCGGTACCCCGACACATCGGTGGACGACCCGTGCAGCCCGTCCACGGTGAAACCGCTGAGCGTCGTCGAGTCGTGCTGCACCTGGATGATCCGGGCGTCGCCGGCCCCCTTCACCACGGCGTTCGACGGGCCGGTGATGGTGACTCCGGCGCGCTTGGTCACGACGTCCTGCTTGTACGTACCGGCGGCGAGGTTCACCACCGCGCCCGTCGGCGCCAGGTCGACCGCCTTCTGGATCGTGGCGAGCGGGGCGCTCGCCGACGTACCGGCGTTGGAGTCGCTGCCGGACGGCGACACGTAGTACGCGGTGGCGGCCTCGGCGGCCACCGCGTACGGCGGGGGGAGGACGAGCGGGGCGCCTGCGGCGAGCGCGGCGACCAGAGTGGTGCGCAGTACACGGCTCATGGGGTGTGCCTCCTGGGGTCTGCGAAGGACAGAGCGAGCAGTACGGGGATGCTGGGGCCGAGGAGCAGGGGGCCCAGCGGTACGACGAGGGAGAGCAGCGCGGCGGAGATCACCGCGCCCAGCAGCGCGGTGCCACGGGCCGCCGACCCGAAGCCGAGGGCCAGCGCACCGCGCGACCAGGTGCGGACCGTTCCGTGCGGGGACCGGCCCGCCTCGGCCGCGAGCGCCACATGATGGATGACGAGCGCGGCCGCGATGCCCACCTGCGCGGCGAGCAGCACGAACGTCCAGGGCTCCGAACGACCCAGCAGATGGACGATGTTGGCGGCCAGGACGATCCCCGCAGCGGTGGACGCCAGGGAGTGGCGCCACAGGGACCGCCAGTACTGCGGGAAGGCGGTGAACGTGTTGGTGAAGCAGCGGCTGTCACCCTCCGCCCGCCACCGCTGCAGGGCGTGCCCCATCGCGGCGAGCGCGGGAAGCCAGGTCACTACACCGAGCGACAGCACGGTGAAGGTGGCCCCGGCGGCCGCCGGGTAGGCCACGAACTCCAGCCGCCGCAGCAGCGTCGGCCAGCCGGACGAGAGGGTTGCCTGCATGATCAGCCGACCTTTCCTGTGTACGGCTCCGGGACATCGAGCAGCACGCGGCCGTCCAGCACCAGTCGGGTGGCCGCCACCACGTACGGGGCCGAGCCGTCGGTGCCGAGCAGCACCGCCGCCGCGTCGGCCGACACCGCGGCGGTACGGATACGACGGGCGACGGGGGAGAGGAGCACGGTCTCCTCACCGAAGGTGACGCCCTGGCCCTCCTCGCACCCGACCCGCTCGGCGGCGGCCGGTGCCGAGCCCGGGACGATCGAGGTGAGGAAGAGCGCCTGTGTCGAGCGCGCGGTCGTCGCACGCAGGGTGTGCAGCGTGCGGGTGAGCCGCAGTTCCGGCGTGCTCGACGTCGGATTGGCCTCGACCTCGGTGGCCTCGGAGACGACCGGGGCGTCGAGCGGTGCGAACCGCCGCACCACGGCGGAGGCCGCCCCGGACCGGATCAGCCGGCCGCCGTCCGGCCGCGGTTCGGTCGGCCGGTCGGTCTGGAGCAGGAACGTCCACTCCCGCTCCGTGTCCGCCTCGGCGAGATCCAGCAGTACGAGCCGTCCCGACGGGGTGAACACCAGCGTCCGGTCCAGCCGCCGCACCCCGAGCGCGGGGTCGTACATCGCGGCGATCTCCGCCGTGGCGTGCGCCCATCCGCAGTCGGGACCGGCGAGCACATCGCGCTGCCGGGCCTGCCGCTCGAACGGGATGTCCTTGTACACGTGGTACCGGTCCTCGTCCGCGTACCCCTGCCCGTCCACCAGCAGCAGATTGTGGTGCGCGGCCCGTTTGCGGTTGCTGTAACCCTCGTCGACCGCGAGGAACGCGCCCTGCGAGACCAGCACGAACGAGCCTGAATCGGGGTGGTGGTGACCCTGGTTGAGGGTCTCCCAGCCCAGTTCCGCCCGGTGTTTCGCGGAGGTCTCCCAGGCCTTGTGACCACCGCCGGGGCTCGCCTTGAACGAGACGAGCGTGGCGTCGTCGTCCCACCCGGTGCGGGCCGCGAGCAGGCCGAGGTCCGGGAAGAACGCCCGCGTCTCCGTGGGCCGGGCGGCGGCCACGGACGGGTCGTACCAGAGGTATTCGAGATACGCCTCCGGCAGGATCCCCGGCCGCACCCCGCTCTCCGCCGCCTCCTGCCACAGCAGTTCGCCCGAGGCGAGATCGCCCAGCCACTGAGCCTGAGGAATCCCGTACTGCGCCGCGAGACGGTAGTACAGGCCGGCGCTGTGTCCGCTGCGCCGGTCGTGGCAGTCGCCGTGGTCGACATTGAATGCGAAGCCGGGAGCCAACTGGTGCAGCCGGTAGCGGAAGGTGTGCGAGAGGAAGCCGCCCCGCCCCCACCAGTCGATGCCCTCCGCCTCCTGGAGGAGATCCAGATGGATGGCGAGGAAGGGCACACCGTAGCGCCAGTAGACGACGCCCTCGGCGTGCGAACCGTCGTCCGGCATCAGGTCGAGGACCGTGCCGAGGTTGTCCTTGGCGCGCTCGGTCCACTCCTCCTTGCCCAGCACATAACCGGCCGTCGCCAGACCCGCGTAACAGATCCAGTTGTGGTTCTGCCAGTACGACGACGACCACCAGCGGCCCTCGCTCGCCACCGCGAACTCGTACATCCGCCGCCCCTGGAGCAGCAGCTTGTACCGCAGCAGCGCCCGCACCCCGTCCGGGAGCTCGTCGCCGACCCACCGGTAGGCCAGCGACAGATGGTGCAGCAGCCAGCCGGCGTCCAGATCGTGGTCCGGCATATGGGCCTTGCCCCAGTGCGGCAGCCGCACCGCGGCCTCGATCCAGCGCCGGCTCTCCGCCAGATGGACCGGATCGCCGCCCATCCGGTAGGCCAGCGCCGGGTTGGAGGCGGCGGGGCCGAGCCAGGTGATGCTGGCCAGGGGGTGGGTACGCGGCGGGGTCAGCCCGCGGTGGCGGGCGGCCTCCTCGTACAGCCGCGCCTGCTGTGCGGGGCGTGGGCCGGGCGGCGGGGTCGCCGAGAGCAACAAGGGTCAGTCCTCCGTCCGGAACCGTGCGGTGCCGCCATCGGTCAGCGAGACCGTCAGCACCCCGTCACCGTCCAGCCGTACGTCGGTCACGGCGGGCCCGGCCGACGCCGCCTGGTACACCGAGGCGAAGACGACCCGGTCCGACCGGGCGGTGAAGTCGACCCGGATGCGCACGCGCTGCGGATCGTCGGCCGGACCCGGACCCGGCCGGGAGACCGGACACACGGTCGCGCCGGGGGTGTGGGTGTGCCAGCCGTGCAGGGTCTCGTCGCCGTACCAGGTGGTGCGTACCTCGCCCGAGGCCTGGAGCTGGATGTCCAGCGCGACACCGGGGCGCAGCTGCGCGGTGAGGCGCCGCTCGTCCTCGGCACGCACCGTCAGCAGATCGACCAGATAGCTGTCACCGAGCACCACCCGCCGCACCGCACGCACCCCCTCGTACGCCGTCGTCACCTCGGCGGTGACGGACGAACCGTCCGAGCCGAGCAGCCGACCGGTGCACTCGGCCTGTTCGGCGTCGTTCACCCGGAACGCCGGATGGGCCTCCGTCGACGCGTAGAGATCACGGAACTCGGCGTGTGCGTAGGGCACTTGACCGGGGTCGGGCTGCCACGGGGTGGTGTCCCCGTACAGATACAGCGACAACTTGTCGCGATGGCCGTGCGATCCGCCGTGCGGACCGAAGTCCAGCAGCGCGTGGACGCCCGCGTGGTGCAGCACCGCGTACCCGGCGGTCGGGAACACCGTCACCGGACCGGGCGCCGGCCGCTCGGGCAGCGGCGGACCGGCGAACCAGCCGCCCAGCTCCCGGTCGAGCCCGTCGTCGTGCGCGCCGAGCTCGGTCCGGGCCCGCCCGGCCACCGCTTCCAGGGCCGGTGCGGGAACCAACTGCTGTGCCAACTCCACGAGTTCGAGCCATTCGAGGGCGAGTGGATCGCGCAGATACGGGCCGTCGTGCAGCGCCGGCAGGATGCCGCCCGGCGTGGCGATCGTCGCCAGCACATCCGTCATCCCGGCCAGCACGCCCACCACATCGGACGGAACCGCCGCGGGGTCGGTGCCCCGCAGCGCCAGCAGCGCGGCCCGCAGCACGAACCCGTGGTAGTAGGTGCTGCCCTCCCACTCCCAGCCGTCATCGGCGACCGCGACCCGCAGATGCGCGTACAGGCCGTGCTCGCCCTCCAGCCACTGCTTGCCGCCGTCCCACTCCCGGCCACGGGCCGCGGCGGCGGCCCGACTCGTCGCCACGCCGGCGGCGTTGAGCCACGCGGTGTAGTTGGAGGCGAGATGGCCCTGACCGGTCAGCACGTCCCGGGCGTCGAGCGCCGCCCGCTCCAGGTCGTCGAGGAGCGGCAGCAGCGCCGCCAGGTGTTCCGTGGAGTGCTCGGCGAGCGTGATCACGGCGTGCCCGACGTTCACCGCCCAGATGGCATCGGTCAGCGCCTGGTGGAAGAGCCGGCCGCGCAGCATCCAGGTCTGGGCCTCGCCGTGCCGCTCCGTGGCCAGCTCCGCGTACAGCCCCGCGTACTCCACCAGCCGGGCCACCGACTCCGCGCGCTCCTTGCGGTGGGCGAGCACCCGCAGGTGCCGCGCCCACGCCTGGTGCGAGAGCACCAGCCAGGCGCCGCGCACCGCCTCGTCGTCCACCCGGCAGCCGTACGCACAACGCGCACCGCCCTCGGGGAACACCCCGGCGAGCAGATCACCGTGGTCGAGCTCCACACCGTGCGCCGGGCAGACGTACGCGTGCCACCAGCCGCCGCGCTCCCGGGCGATCCGCCTCAACGCGGCCACACGCCACCGTCGATGTCCACCGTGGTGGCGGTGAGGAAGCCGGACGACGGCGACGCCAGGTGGACGACTGCTGCGGCGACGTCCTGCGGGGTGCCGGCCCGGCCGACCGGGATGCCGGCCTCCATCGCCTGCTGCGCCTCGGGCGCGGTGAACGTGTCGTGGAAGGCGGTGCCCTTGATGAAGCCGGGCGCGACGGTGTTGACGGTGATGCCCGTACCGCCGAGCTCCTTGGCCAGGCCCTTGGTGAAGCCGCGTACACCGGCCTTCGCCGCCGCGTAGGCGACCGAGCCGGGGCCGCCGCCGTTGTGCGCGGCCAGCGAGGACATCGTGATGATGCGGCCGGCCGACGACTGCGTCAGATGCGGCAGGGCGGCGCGCACGGTGCGGAACGTGGACGTCAGATTGGTGGAGAGGACCTGGTCGAAGTGGTCGTCGGACATCTCGGCGATGGTGGCCCGGCCGATCAGATGACCCGCGTTGCAGACCAGGATGTCCAGCCCGCCGAGGAAGCCGGTCGCCTCGTCGACGAGCCGGTCCACATCGCCGGTCACCGTGACATCGGCCTTGAATGCCTTCGCCCTGTGGCCCAGCGCCTCGATCGCGGAGACCGTCTTCGCGGCCTCGTCGGCGGAGGAGTGGTAGTGGACGGCGACATCGGCACCGGCCTCGGCGAGCGCGACGGCGATGGCGCGGCCGATTCCGTGGCCTGCCCCTGTCACCAGTGCGCGGGAGCCGTTGAGATCAGCAGACATGGAGTAAGTACCTTTCGAAGAACGGTGGTTCGGGCCGGAATCGGTTACTTGAGACCGGCGGTCGCGAAGCCCTGCACGAAGTAGCGCTGGCCGATGAGGAAGAGAATGACCATGGGCAGGGTGGCCAGCGTGGTGCCGGCCATCAGGAAGTGCCACTGGGGGCCGTTCTCCGTCTTGAAGACGGAGAGTCCGACCTGGATCACCCGCAGGCTGTCGGTACGGGTCACCAGCAGCGGCCAGAGGAAGTTGTTCCATGACGACTCGAAGGTCAGCAGCGCCACCGTGGTGAGCGCGGGCTTGACCTGCGGCGTCATGATCCGGGCGTAGATCCGGAACTCGCCCAGACCGTCGAGCCTGGCCGCCTCCTCCAGCTCCACCGGAAGGTCCAGATAGAACTGACGGAAGAGGAAGACCGCGAAGGGGGTGACGGCGCCGGGAATGATCAGTGCCCACCAGGAGTCCAGCCAGCCGCTGCCGCCCTGGCCGAAGATGTCGTTCCCGCCGGCCAGCGGCATGAAGCGGACGATCAGGAACTCCGGCAGCACCTTGGTGTACGTGGGGATCATCAGTGCGGCGATGAAGAGGTAGAAGATGACCTCGCTGCCCCGGAACTTGATCCGCGCCAGCGCGTACCCGGCCATCGACGCCACGACCACATTGATGAGGGTGTGGCTGAACGCGATGATGAAGCTGTTGCGCGCGTACGTCGCGAACGGCGCCGCCTTCAGCGCGTCGACATAGTTTCCGAACTCCCAGTGTTCCGGGAGCAGTCCGGCGTCCTGCGAGGCGATCTCGACCGGCGTCTTGAGCGAGGTGAGCACCATCCAGACGAACGGCACCACCATCAGCAGTGAGACGACGGTGAGCGTCAGATAGAGCGCGATCCGGCCGACGGAGAGCGGCTTGCCCTTCGTCCGTGGCCGGGCCTTCTCTGCAACCCCGGGCCTGTGCAGCTCAGTTGTGGCCACGGGTGCCTCCCATGATCCGCCGGTTGACCAGAGTGAAGCCCATCAGCAGCACGAACAGCACCAGTGACTGCGCGGAGGCGTAGCCGATGCGGAACTCCCGGAAGGCGGACTTGTAGATCTCGAACGTCATCATCGTGGTGCTGTTGGCCGGGCCGCCGTCGGTCAGGATGTAGATCTGGTCGAACGACTGGAACGCGCTGATCATCGACGTGATGAGCACGAAGAACGTCGCGGGCTTCAGCAGCGGCAGGGTGATCGAGAGGAACTGCCGCACCTTGGACGCACCGTCCACCGAAGCCGCCTCGTACAGCTCCTTCGGCAGGGACTGCAGCGCGGCCAAGTAGATGAGCATCTTCATGCCGATGCCCTGCCAGATGCCGACCAGGATCACCGAAGGCATCGCCCACGATGTCGACGACAGCCAAGCCGGGCCTTGGATCCCGAGGAACGACAGGAGTGTGTTCAGCAGCCCGTTGCCCGGGTTGTAGATCCACAGCCAGACCAGAGCGATCGCGACGGTCGCCGTCACCTGGGGAATGAAGACCGCGGTACGGAAGATGCCCCGCGCCTTCAGCCCGGTGTGCAGCGCCAGGGCCACGAGCAGCCCCAGCAACATGCCGAACGGAACGGTGAAGAAGGTGTAGATGACGGTGTTGACGATGGACTTGCGGAACACCGCGTCGTCCAGCATGTCCCGGAAGTTGTCCAGGCCCACGAACTGCGGCGCCGTCAGCACGTCGTACTTCGTGAAGGCCAGAACCACCGACGCGACGACCGGCAGGCCGATCCAGAGCGAGGCGTGCAGCAGCGCGGGCGCCACCATCAGCATGCCGGCGCGTTGCCTGCGGCGCCCCGGGCCGGTGGGTGCCCGGCCGGTGCGTTTCTTCGCGACCGTGTGCTCGGTCGGGGAAGGCGGCCGCGCGGGCCTCGCCTTCAATACGGATGTCGCTCCCACAGTGACGGGTCCTTACATCCGGCCGATGGCGGCCTCGGCTAGCCGGCCGAGTTCCGCGATGGCGTCCTTCGCTGACTGGCCGCCCACGATGGCGGGCTCCAGCGTGGGCTTGATCTTTTCGCGGATCTCCATCCAGGCAGCGGTGCCGCCCTCCGAACACGCGTCACCCATGCTCTGCAGGGAGAGATCGACGAACTTGTTCTCCTTCACATAGCTGGAGTCGCTGAGATCCTTCAGCCCGGGAACCGAACCTCGCTGCTTGGCCGCACCGAGGATCGACTCGGGCGTCGCGAGGTACTCGACGAGGGCACGGGCCGCTGCCGGGTGCTTGGAACTGGCGGACTGGGTGACGAGCGTGCCGCCCTGGAGCATCGCGGGCTTGCGGTTGGCGAGGACGAACGCCCCGAGCTTGTCGTCCTTGAGGAGTTCCGGATTCTGTTCCCCGACCTGCCTCCACAGCGCACTGGACGTCATCATCATCGACGCCTTGCCGGTCTGTACGTTGGTCGGGGCCCCGAGGTCCGTCTTCTTGGCGTAGACGGCGGAGCCGTCCTTGATCAGGTCCTTGAAGAACTGCAGCGCCTCGACCCCGCGGGCGTCGGTGAACAGCACCTTCTTGCCGTCCGCGCTGAACAGCTGGCCGCCGTTGGCGAAGAGGAAGGTCTCCCAGCACTGGCGCAGATGGATGGAGAACGGGTCGAAACCGATCCGGCCGTCCTTGGTCAGCTGCTTGGCCACGGCGCGCAGTTCGGCCCAGTTCGCCGGGGTCTTCTTGATGCCGGCCTCGGCGAAGTGGTCTTTGCGGTAGACGACGATGCGGGTGTCGAGGACGACCGGCAGCGCGTACAGCTTGCCGTCGTACCGGGACGGCTCCAGCACCCGCTTCTCGTAGTCGTGCGCGGTGGCGAACTTCTCCGGCAGCTCGGCGATCGCCTTCTTCGCGGCGAACGGCGGGATCCAGCCCACGCCCATCATCAGCACGTCGGGCAGCAGACCGCCCGCGAGCCCCGTGGTGATCTTCTCGTTGAGCTGTTCGTACGTGGTGTAGTCCACGTTCACCTTGACGTCCGGATACTTCTTCCGGAACCCGCCGAGTATCTCCTTCTCCAACAGCGTCTTGCCGTCGGCGCCTTCGTAGATCGGGGTGAGCAGCGTGATCTCGCCTTCGGCGGGGCCGTCGGCGGAGCCGCCCGCCGAAGTGCCGGTGCCGCACGCACTGAGGGCGGCGGCAGCGGTGCCGGCGCCGATGGCAGCAAGCAGCGACCGTCTTTTGAGTTCCATGGGACACCCCTTTTGAGGTGGAGACTGTGGATCGATCCAGCGATGGCATCCCGGCCATGGCTGAGAAGCGCTGGTAAATCGATGCACTGATGCTAGGAACGCCGTGAGAGCGACGTCAACAGCTGATGCACATGAATTTTCAGGGATGTTAACGGGTGTACCGGTAAACGAAGTTCAGTAAATCGATACACTGGTATGGTCAGGCGAGTTCCGAACCGGAGGTGGCATGAGCGGGGTAACGATCCATCAGGTCGCGGAGGCTGCGGGGGTCTCCGCGAGCACGGTCTCCAACGTCCTAAACGGGCGGACGGACCGTATGCAGGCGGCCACGCTGGCCCGCGTGGAGCAGGTGATCGAGCAGCTCAGCTACCGGCCCAACCGCGCCGCCCGGATGCTGCGCACCGGCCGCATCAAGGTCATCGGCCTCATCGTGCCGTCGGTCGCCAACCCCTTCTGGGGGGCGCTCGCCCGTGAGCTGGAGGCCATCGCGCTCGCCGAGGGATACCACGTACTGCTCTGCAACAGCGAGCGCGACGCGGCCCGCGAGCTCAAGTACGGCGAGGAACTGCTCGCGGACGGGGTGAGCGGAGTGGTGCTGTGCTCCTCGCTGCCCTCGCTCGACCATGTGACACCGCTGCTGAGCCGCGGGCTGAAGATGGTCGCCTTCGACCGCACCGCCCAGGCGGGCGACCCGCCGTCGCTGGCCTCCATCAGTGTCGACAACGCGATGGGCGCCGAACTCGCCACCCGCCATCTGATCGAACTGGGCCACCGCCGGCTGGCCTTCGTCTCCGGTTCGGTCAACAGCGTCAACCGCCGCGAACGGCTGCGCGGCTTCCGGGCCGCCCTGGAGTCGGCGGGTCTCGACCCGGCCGACGCGATCGTCTGGCCCGGCGCCGACACCACCGAGTACGGTGACAAGGACGCGGCCGAACTGGGGCGCAACGCTGCCAGGGAGCTCCTCGGCGGCCCGCGTCCGCCCACCGCGTTCGTCGCCATCAACGACATGTGCGCGATCGGGATCTGCCGGGGCGCCAAGGACGCCGGGCGCAACGCCGGACAGGACATCTCCGTGGTCGGCTTCGACGACATCCTCCTCGCCGACCTCTTCGAACCGCCGCTCACCACGGTCCGCCAGCCGCTGCCGGAGATGGCGGCGGAGACGTTCCAGCAGCTGAGGGCCCGGATCGACTCGGCGCCTTCGGCGGGACGGTCACTGCTCATCCGGCCGAGGCTGGTCGTACGGGAGTCGACCGCCCCGGCCCCGGCGTCGACGCCGGGGCCGTGCCGACCGTAGCCGGGCAGCGGGTGGCGGGCCGCTCGGCGTAAGGGCGCCGATGTTCAGGGCCCGCCAAGGCGTCGCGCTCAGGGGTGGGCGAGTTCGAGAACGGTGATGCCGGCGAGGACGACCGCGCCGGCGGTGAGGCGCAGAGGGCCGAAGCGCTCACGGAAGAGAAGCGTGGCGATCAGCGCCGCGATCAGGATGCTGGTTTCACGCAGGGCGGCGACGGTCGCCAGGTCGCCGTGGGCCTGGGCCCAGATGACGAGGCCGTAGGCGAGCAAGGAGATGGCGCCGCCCGTCAGGCCGATCCCGCAGACCGGTTTGAGCTGTGCGAACAGGGGGCGGCCGCGTCGGGCGAGTGCCAGCAGCGGCAGGACGGGGCCCCGGCACAGGAAGAGCCACGCGATGTAGCCGATCACGGTCTGGGACCGGTGGACCCCTGTGCCGTCGATCCGGCCGCCCGCGCCCCGGCCGACACGATCCATGCCTCCCGCGAAGCCCTCGACGACCTCGCCACCACGCTGAGCCGACCGGCTGCTCGCCGCGGCCACCGCGCTGCACACCGCGCCCCGCGTCGTGGTCGCGGCGGCGGGCCTCTCGGCCGCCGTGGCCGCCGACGCCGCCTACCGCCTGCGTGCCCTCGGGTGCGTCGTCGACGCCCCTGCCGACCCCCTCGCCGCCGCCCAACTGCCCCCGGGCGCGGTGTGCCTGGCCATCAGCCACACCGGAGCCACCCGCAGCACCGTCGACACCGCTCGCCGCGCCCGCCGTGCGGGGGCCGAGGTCGTCGGCCTCACCAGCTACGCACACTCACCCCTGAGCGAGACCTGTACGCACACCCTCGTCGCCGGGGGACAGGACCTCGTCTTCGGGCTGGAAGCCACGGCCAGCCGGATCGCCCACCTCGTCGCCGTCGACGCGCTCGCCCAGACCCTTCTCGCCCTGCGCGCAACCACGGCGCAACAGACCCTCCACCTCTCCGCCGACGTCACCGCCGACCACTCCTACTGACCGGACCGGTCGGATGTGAGCGTCACCCGCCGGCGGGCGACGGCAACGCCACGCGTTCGGATGCGTTACAGATCTCCATGAGAATCGACATTCTGAAACGAAGATGCGGCGGGACGCGTGATGTGAAGGCTGCGTCAAGGGATGGGGATTCGCAGGTGGTGGCCAGCTTCATCATCGGGTCCGACCGTTATTGATCCGTTACAGGCATTACAGTATGGCCGAAATGAATCTGGCGTGTAACGTGCGGGCATCCGGTCGGCGGTGAAGCAGCCGCACGGCAGTTCCGCGAGAGGGGTTCGTGTTGCACACCCGCCCAGTCCGCCGCGCAGTAGCGGCCACTGCACTGTTGATCGCATCGTCCACGGCGCTGTCCGCATGCGGAAAGGGCGGCGCCACCGATGGTGCTGCCGCTCCCGCGGGCGATGTCGCCGTCGCGGGTGTGCACGTCACCCGCGACGCGGAACTCCACGCCTCCCTGCCCGCGGCCGTCAGGTCCAGCGGCACGGTCCGGGTGGCCACCGACGTGCCGTATGCGCCGTTCGTCATGTTCAAGACCGAGGGGCGGCCCGAGCTCACCGGGCTCGACTACGACCTCGGCCAGGCGCTCGGCGCCAAGCTGGGGGTGCGATTCGCCTTCACCGCCCAGAAGTTCGACGGCATCGTGCCCGCCATCCAGGCCGGCAAGTTCGACGCGGTCATGTCGGCCATGACCGACACCAGGGAACGCCAGCGGGTCCTGGACTTCGTGGACTACTCCGTATCGGGCTCCGGAATCCTCGTGGTCAAGGGGAACCCGCACCGGATCGCGCGGCTCGACGATCTCTGCGGCAAGAAGGTCGGTACCCAGGCCGCCAGCCACCAGCTGGAAGTACTGAAGAAACACCAGTCCACGTGCGCCGAAGCGGGCAAGGACGCCGTCTCCATCCAGACGTTCCCGAAGGATTCCGACGCCCAACTCGCACTGCGCTCGGGCAAGGTGGTCGCCGACCTGGTGACGAAGCCCGGCGCCGGCTGGACGGCGAAGACCGCCGACGGCGGCCGCGCCTTCGACGTCGTCGAGGACCCCGCCGCGGGCGGCGGCTACGAGGCGACACCCAACGGCATCGGTGTCGGCAAACAGCTTCCCGGGCTGACCGAAGCGATCCGGAAGGCCCTGCAGGCACTCATCGACGACGGCACACTCGACAAGATCTGCGACAAGTACGGCGCCGCCTCCATCGCGGTGAAGCAGGCCACCAAGAACGCGGCGGTGTCCTGACATGAGCGCCCTCACACCCGCCGGTACCGTACGCGGCGCCCAGGCCCCCGCACCGCCCGCCGAGGCGAGCCTCACCGTCGTACCGATCCGCCACTGGGGCCGGTGGCTGGCCGCCGCGGCGGCCCTCACCGCCCTCGTCGGCCTGATCGGCTCCCTCACCGGGAACAAGAACCTGCACTGGGACATCGTCGGGCACTACGTCTTCGCCGGCCTCGTCTTCGACGGCCTGGCCACCACCCTGTGGCTCACCGCGGCAGCCATGGCCGTCGGCCTCGGCCTGGGCGTTCTCGTGGCCGTGATGCGCCTGTCGTCCAACCCCGTACTCCGCGCCCTGGCCAACGCGTTCGTCTCGGTCTTCCGCGGCACCCCGCTACTGGTCCAGATCATCTTCTGGGGATACGCGGGCGCCCTCTACAAGCACATCCTGATCGGCATCCCGTTCACCCACATCACCTTCCTGGACCTGGACACCAACACGGTCCTCACCCCCGCGGTCGCCGCACTCCTGGCACTGGGGCTGAACGAGGCGGCGTACGCGAGCGAGATCGTCCGCGCGGGTATCCAGTCCGTCGACCCGGGACAGGCGGAGGCCGCCCAGTCGCTCGGCATGCGACCGGCGCTCACCACCCGGCGCATCGTGCTGCCCCAGGCCATGCGGGTCATCATCCCCCCGCTGGGCAACGAGACGATCAACATGCTCAAGATGACCGCTCTGGTCTCGGTGATCTCCGCCCACGACCTGATGTCCAACATCCAGGACGTGTACGCCCAGAACTACCAGGTCATCCCCATGCTCGTGGTCGCCAGCATCTGGTACCTGATCCTCGTCACGGCACTGGGCCTGCCGCAGTCCTGGCTGGAGCGCCGTTACGGCCGCGGCACGGCACCCGCCGCCCCCGCCGCCGGGCCGCTGCGACGCCTCGTCACGGGCGCCGCGCTCCGGATCTCCCGGACCGGCCCCGCCACATCGACCGACACGAAGGGCTGAGAGTGGAAACGCCGATGGTGCACGCCGAGGGCGTGCGCAAACACTTCGGGAAGGTCTCCGTGCTCCGGGGCATCGACCTGACCGTCGAACGCGGCCGCGTCTGCTGCCTGCTGGGCCCCTCGGGCTCGGGGAAATCCACGTTCCTGCGCTGCATCAACCATCTGGAGAAGATCGACGGAGGCAGCCTTTCCGTCGACGGCGCCCCGGTCGGCTACCGGCAGCAGGGCAATCGGCTGTACGAGCTGAAGGAACGCGAGATCGCCCGCGCCCGCCGCGACATCGGGATGGTGTTCCAGCGGTTCAATCTGTTCCCGCACATGACAGCGCTGGAGAACGTCATGGAGGCGCCCGTGAAGGTCGCGGGCGTCACCAGGGCCGAGGCACGTGCCGACGCGCTGCGGCTGCTGGAACGGGTCGGCCTCGCCGACCGTGCCGAGCGCTATCCGGCCCAGCTGTCCGGCGGCCAGCAGCAACGCGTCGCGATTGCCAGAGCGCTCGCGATGAAGCCCAAACTGATGCTCTTCGACGAACCGACGTCGGCCCTGGACCCGGAACTGGTCGGGGAAGTGCTCGACGTGATGCGGCAGTTGGCCGCGGAAGGGATGACGATGGTCGTCGTCACACACGAGATCGGATTCGCCCGGGAGGTCGCGGACACGGCCGTCTTCATGGACGGCGGTGTCGTGGTCGAGGCCGGTGACCCCCGGCAGGTACTCGGCGATCCCCGGCAGGAACGCACCCGCACCTTCCTGTCGAAGGTCCTGTGATGCCCGAGGTACCGCAGCGGGGCACGGCGGCCCTGCTGCTGTCCGACGCCCTGGCCCACCAGTCCCGCTACCTGGCGGACCTGGAACACCTGGTGTCCATCGACTCCGGCTCGTACAGCCCCGAAGGAGTCAATCGCGTCGCGACATGGACCGCGCGGCGCCTGACCGGCCTGGGGTTCGAGGTGGACCGCTCGCCCGTCGCGGTCCCGGGCCGCGACATGCGCTTCGGCGACCTGGTGGTGGGGCGGCTGCGCGGCCGGATCCCCGCCGAACAGGGCGGACGGCGCATCCTTCTCGCCGGGCACCTGGACACCGTCTTCGACGACGGGACGGCGGCGCGGCGCCCCTTCACCCGCAACGGCCGACTCGCCCACGGCCCCGGAGTCAGCGACGACAAGGGCGGCCTGCTGGCCGGCCTCACCGCCGTGGAGATCCTGCTGCGCCGCGGGATGACGGACTTCGCGGAGATCGTCTTCCTCGCCACCCCCGACGAGGAGATCGGCTCCCCGGCCAGCCGCCGGGTGACCGCGGAGCTCGCCGCGGGCGTCGACTACGGGCTGGGCCTGGAGTGCGCCCGGGAGAACGGCGACCTCGTCATCGCCCGCAAGGGGGTGGCGGACTTCCTGATCACCGTCACGGGACGGGCCGCCCACGCAGGCATCGAACCGGAACGCGGAGCGAACGCCGCACTGGCCGCTGCTCATCTGCTCATCGCCTGCCAGGAGATGAACGGGCTCTGGGACGACGTCACGGTCAATGTGGGGATGGTCCGGGCGGGCAGCCGTATCAACATCGTCTGTCCCGAGGCCGAGTTGCACGTGGAGGTACGGTCCTCGACCCAATCGGGCATCCAGCGCGCCAGGCAGGCCATCGTGGTGGCCGCCTCCCAGCTGGCCGTACCGGGCACCACGGCCACCGTGCGGCAGACGGAAACATGCCCGGCCATGGAGGACACCCCGGCGGCCCGCGCCGTGTTCGCCCGTGCCCGGGAGGCCGGGGCGGAGCTCGGCCTCGACCTGGGAGCGGCTGCCACCGGTGGCGTCGGCGACGCCAACACCATTGCCGGAGCCGGGGTGCCGACGCTCGACGGCCTCGGCCCGGTCGGCGGCGGCGACCACAGCCCGCAGGAGTGGCTGGACGTGACGACGGTCCCGCACCGGGTTGCCCTGCTCGCGGCGCTGATCACAGCTCTCGGCGCCACGACGACGGCTGACCCGGATACCCGGAGCACGCCGGCCCGCGTAACCTGAACCCCTTCAGAAAGGTGGCGCCCGGCCCATGTCCTCACTCGCCGAAGAGATCCGGCAACGGTTCGGTGACCTCAGCCCCGCCGAGCGCAAGGTGGCCCGGGTGCTGCTCGCCGGCTACCCGTCGGCCGGTTTCGAGACGGTGGCCACGCTCGCCGAACGCGCCGCGGTGAGCGCGCCCACGGTGATCCGTTTCGTCAACCGGCTCGGATACAAGGGGTTCCCCGACTTCCAGGCGGCGCTGCGGGGGGAGCTGGAGGAACGCACCGCCTCACCTCTGCAGCTGTACAGCACGCGGGGATACGGCACCACGCCACCCGGTGCACAGGACGAGGAGGGGCGCGACACCGCGCACCCCGAGGGCGGACAGGACGTCTTCAGCTCCGAGGTCGCCCGTACGCTGCGGGAACTGCCGCCCCACGACGTGCAGGCGGCGATCTCCCTGCTCTGCCACCCCAAGCGTCGCATCGTCCTGGCCGGCGGCCGGTTCACGCATCTGCTGGCGCAGTACCTGGGGCTGCACCTCATGCAACTGCGCGGCGACGTGGTCATCCTGCCGGACCGCGACGTGGAGCGGACCGCCGTCCTGGCGGGTCTCGGGCGGCAGGACGTCCTCGTGGTCTTCGACTACCGGCGCTACGAACCGGACAAGATCGTCATCGCCGAGATGGCCGCGCAGTGCGGAAGCAAGGTCGTCCTGTTCACCGACGCCTGGCTCTCGCCGGTGACCAACCTCGCCGATGTCGTCCTGCCCAGCCACGTCGCCGCGCCTTCGCCGTACGACAGCATGGTCCCGACGCTGGCCACCGTCGAGACCGTGCTCGCCGGGGTGCTCGGGCAGCTCGGCGAGGAGGGGCGCGGCCACTTGGCGCACAGCGAGGACGTGTCCCGCCGGGCAGGCATCCAGCCGGACGACTCCGGGGCGGTCTGAGAGGCTGTCGAGTGCACGCCCCCGTGCTCAGGTGCGATTGACGCGGTACACGTCCCGTACACAGAGGTTGAGGGCCGTGGTGGCCACGATGGCACCGGCACAGACCAGGAGCACAGCCCGGTCGGCCCAGGCATGCGCGGCGAGCGCGGTGACGAGGTAGCCGAGTGGGATGGCGATCCGCTCCCCGACACCGTTGAACGAGCTCATCCGGCCCAGTTCCTCCTGTGGCACGTGCTGTTGGAGTGCGGTGTTCCACGCCACGATGGCGACATCCAGCCCGATGCCCGCGAGCACGGCGGCGAGCAGGACCCAGGGCAGGGCCAGCCCGAAGCCCAGTGCCGCCGGTGGCAGACAGAGTCCGGCACCGGTGAGGACGGCGACGGCCAGCAGACGGTACGGCCTCCAGCGCAGGCACACCACCGTCCCGGCCAGGAGCCCGAACGCGAACGCGCCCTGGACGAGCCCCCAGGAACGCGCCCCCGAGTAGTGCTCGGCCGCGATCACGGGACCGAGGAGCTGAAAACCGGCCAGCCACGCGGCGACCACCACCGTGCCCGCGGCGGTGTACGTCCACAGCCAGGTACGGGACCGGAACCCGGACCAGCCGGCCCGCAGATCGGCCAGGGCACTGCTCGTCGTGACCGGTGCGCTCAGCCGCAGGCCGAGCAGCAGGAGCGCCGCGACCAGAAAGCTGAGCGCGTCCCACGACAGCGCCCACGCCGGTCCGCCGATCGCGACGATCACTCCGCCGACGACGGGACCGAGCACCTTGACGGCGTTGCTCGGAAGCCGGAGCAACGCGTTGGCCTGTTGCCGGTGTTCCGCCGCGACGACCTGCGCCACGACGCCCGTCGCAGCCGGAGCCGTGAAGGCGGTGGCGATCCCGGACACGAAGCCGCACACGGCGATCGAAGCGGTCGCCGCCTGGCCGGTGGCCACGAGCGCCGCGAGCGCCCCCTGCGCCGCCGCGGCCAGCAGATTGCCCAGGAACAGGATCCGGCTGCGCGACAGCCGATCCGCGAGAACACCACCCGCGACGGTGAAGACGATCGTCGGGACCGAATTCGTCGCCAGCACGACACCGAGCGAACCCGCGCCACCACCCTGCCCGATCACCGCGTAGGCCAGGGCGATCGGAGCCATCGCGGACCCGGTCGCCGAGACGACATTGGCGAGCACGAACCGCCGGAAGGCGGGAACCCGTAGCGGCGCCAGGCGGGGCGCGGCCGGGTCGGTAGCCGTCTTCACACCGCTCCCGTGGCCGGCGCGCCGGGCGCCGCGGGGCCGATGGGCCGCCTGCCTCCCGCCGCCACCCGGTCGAGCTCCTCGCCGATCGCCGCCCGCAGCGCGTCGTGTCGCGGGCCGAGCGCGAAACGTCCGTCGCTCCACCGGTCCTGCGGATACAGCCAGACGGGCATGCCGACCAGATCGCCCGGCTCCCACTCGTAGCGGGGCCACACGTGTGCGTGCAGAAACCCGTCGGTGTTGCCGAGGATCTCCAGGTTCACCCGGCGAAACGCGGGGTCCGTACGGCGGCAGGCACGTTCGACGGCTTCGCCGAGCCGGTCCATGTCGGACAGGAAGGCCAGCCGCTTGGCCCTCGGGAGTTCGGACAGGCGCTCTACTCCTGGTTCGTCGACCAGGAGCACCGAGTACCCCGGCAGGAACTGCACGTCCCCGATCACGGCGAATCCTGCCTCCAGGCGCCGCAGGACGGTCGGGTTCCCGCCCCGCAGGGCACTGCCTATTCGATCGTTCTTCCAGTCGTGGATCACGACCGGAACCTACAGCGTCCGGCCGGAACCGGATCCGTCACAGGCGCTGTTCGGCCAGATCCAGCCAGTGTGCGACATCGCCCGGGGCGAAGTGCCGGATGGCCCAGTCGGTCATGCGCAGACTCATATGGGCCCAGCAGGGACGCAGTACGTCCTCGGGCAGGGCGTCCAGGATGTCGTCGAGGCGACGCACGACCCCCGGCGCCTGCTCCTTCGCGTGCAGTCCGAAGCGCAGGGTGACCAGATCGAAACGGTGGTCTCCCCGTCCGGCGCCGTCCCAGTCGATGACTCCGGTGACGGTACCGTCCACGGCGAGCAGGTTGCCGTGGTGGAAGTCCTGGTGCACGACGTCGTGTCCGGCCAGCAGGCGAGGACGGCCGGCCCCCACCGACCTGATCCGTCGCTCCAGGGCATCGCCGCGCCGGCTGTGCCTACGCAGCGGCTCGTGGAGACAGTAGCCGGGGCCGTCGTCGAGCAGATACAGGTTCATCGACGGGACATGCGGGTGCCCGGTCAGCAGTCCCGCCTGCGAGGCGTTGAGGGCGAGCGCCTGATCCAGCCCATGGTGGTCCAGACCCTCCATGGGTGTCCCCGGCAGCAGCTGCTGGACCAGCACTACCGCACGGTCCACCTGGAGCGCCAACTCCGTCGACGGGCAGGGATACCCGCGAGCGCCCAGCACCTCGCACACCGCCAGCGGACCCGCCCGCAACTCCTCGATCCGGGTGTCCGGCCGCGCCTTGAGGACCGACCGGTGGCCGTCGGGCCACCGCACGTACGCGGCACCGACCTCACCGCCCGGACAGGGCCCCTCGACCACCAGCCGCACGCCCGCCCCGGCGTACACGGCGGCTGCCATCCGCTCGGCGTCCAGGCGCTCGACACGCTTCCAGGTCTGCGGTGATGTGGTCATCGGGGCATTCTCCGATGCGGCACACCCTGTTCCCCCGGTGGGGGTCCCGCGACCGCGAGCGGGGGCGGTGGGCGTACGAGGCACGCCGATCGGCCGAGTGCCACCCGGCTCGTGCTGCGTCGCGCTGCTGCCGTGCCGGGGAAGGGGGACGGCCCTTCCCCCGCCCAAAGGAGCCACGGGCATGCTCGACAAACCACCCGCCCATCACAGAGAACCCCCCCCAGAGACCCGGGGGATAGGGAGGGAA
>NZ_JBHVWT010000024.1:0-67338 GCF_042882135.1 Streptomyces sp. NPDC058240 | reverse complement strand
CCTGGGCACGGCGAGGGGGCGGCGGGGGGGGAAGGAGGGGGTGGGGGGGGGGGGGGGAGGAGCAACGCCGGTTGGCGGGGTGCCCCTGGTTTTGGTTTTCTTTGTGTTGTTCCTGTGCGGGGGAGGGGGGACGCCCCTCCCCCGCCACGGCGTCCCATCGGTCCGGTCCGACAGGCTCTCAGTCCGCCGACGCCGTCCAGCCCAGCGCCTCGATGCGCGCGGCGTCGCCGGACCGGCTCTCGTCGAAGACCGTCCGGTTGCCGTCCTCGACCCGGACGGCGTCCACGTAGACCCCGCGCCCTACGTACAGCTGATCCGTCGTGTACCGCCACCTCAGCCGGACCTCCTTGCCGTGCCAGGCGGCGAGGTCCGCGTCGAGGCGGTGCCACACCCGGCCGGACCAGCCGGAGACCGCGCCGGTGGGATGCGGCTCGGGCCCGGGATGGGGTTTCTCCGCCGTCGGTACGGTGGTGAACGGTACGGGCTGCCAGGTCGCCCCGGCGTCCGCCGACGCCTCCAGGAAGAGGAAGTCGGAGCCGGGCTCGGTGTCCCACCACAGGGCCGAGCTCAGCCGGGCGTGCGAGGAGCCGAGGCGCAGTGCCGGCAGGGTGAGCGTGGCGGAGGCGGCGCTCGCCATCCCCGAGAACCACGCCGTACGGCCACGCGCGGGACGGACCGCGACGGCGCGCGCCATCCGGTTGGCCGTGGCGACGCGCGGCGCGCTGCCGGAACGCCAACTGCGCACCGGGTGGACCGAGTTGCCGAGCACGATCAGGAACGAGTCGGTCGTCGGGTCCAGTACGAGACTGGTGCCGGTGAAGCCGGTGTGGCCCGCGGTGCGCGGCGTGGCCATCGCCCCCATGTACCAGTGCTGGTAGAGCTCGAATCCGAGGCCGTGCGCATCGCCCGGGAACGCGGTGTTGAAGTCGGTGAACAGCAGGTCGACCGATTCGGCGGAGAGGATCCGCGCACGCCCGTACACCCCGCCGTTGAGCAGCGTACGGGCGAGGACCGCCAGGTCCCAGGCGCAGGAGAAGACTCCGGCATGGCCCGCCACCCCGTCCAGGCTGTACGCGTTCTCGTCGTGGACCTCGCCCCAGACCAGTCCGCGGTCCAGTCCGGACCAGGGCAGCCGGGCGTCCTCGGTCGCGGCGATCTTCGGCTTCCAGGAGGCCGGTGGGTTGTACCGGGTGCGGTGCATCCCGAGCGGAGCGGTGATCTGCTCACGGAGCAGGACATCCTGCGTTCGGCCGGTGATCTTCTCCAGGACCAGCTGGAGCGAGATCAAGTTGAGGTCGGAGTAGAGGTACACCGTGCCGGGCGGGCTGGCGGGCACCTCGTTCCACAGCAGTTGCAGCTTCCCCTCCCGCGTCGGCGCTTTGTACAGCGGAATCCAGGCACGGAATCCCGAGGTGTGCGTGAGCAGCTGACGGATCGTGATGTCCTGCTTGCCGCCGCCGGCGAAATCGGGGAGGTACGAGGCGACCTTCGCCTCCAGTTCCAGCGTCCCGCGTTCGATCTGCTGCACGGCCAGGATCGAGGTGAACAGCTTCGAGACCGAAGCCAGGTCGAAGACGGTGTCCTCGGCCATGGGGATCTGCCGGTCGGGCGGGAACTCCACTCCGGTGTCGGTCTTCTCGTCGTACGCCGCGTAGCGCACGGCCTTGCCGATCGGCTGGTGCAGGGCCACCGTGCCGCCCCGCCCGGCGAGCAGCACCGCACCCGCGTACCAGGGGTGCTTGGGGGAGTCGGAGAGGAACTTCTCCGCGTCGGCGACCAATTGGTCCAGGGGCTCCTGAAGCAGCCCGGCGCGGGCAGCCGGTCCGCGCCGCAGTGTCGGCCGGCCCTGCCCCGACGCGGCGCTCCCGAGGGCTCCTGCGCGCATATCCGACGACCCCGCCCCCGACTCCATGGCCGACGCCCGCTCCGCGAACGGAATCGGCGCCAGGGCGAGTGCCCCGCCCAGGGCCAGCATCCCACCCCCGAGCCTCCGTCGGCTGATCCCTCTGCCCGCCGCGTCCTCGGTCATCCGGAACCCCTTCCTGCTGCGCGAAAGTAACTTTCGAAATTTCGTCCGACAATGAAACTTCCTGCCGCCGCAGAGATTACTGTCACCCCCGCCGTCACGGAGGCCCCCTGCGTCACAAAGAATCTGACACAGCATCAGGAAATCTCTTCCCTCGGCTGTCCTGCTGCGGCATCCTGCGGCCCATGGAGACGGAGCTGAGCAAGAAACTGGGAGTCGAGCACGCCATCTTCGGCTTCACGCCGTTCCCCGCGGTGGCCGCGGCCATCACCCGGGCCGGCGGATTCGGCGTACTCGGCGCGGTCCGCTACACCGCCCCCGAAGACCTCGCGCGCGACCTCGACTGGATGCAGGAACACACCGACGGCAAGCCGTACGGCCTCGATGTCGTCATGCCCGCGAAAAAGGTGGAGGGGGTGACCGAGGCCGATGTCGAGGCGATGATCCCGGCCGGACACCGACAGTTCGTCCAGGACACCCTCGCCAAGCACGGCGTACCGGAACTCCCCGAGGGCGAGGTGTCCGGCTGGCGCATCACCGGCTGGATGGAGGAAGTCGCCCGCAACCAGCTCGACGTCGCCTTCGACTACCCCATCCGGCTCCTCGCCAACGCCCTCGGGTCACCGCCCGCCGACATCGTCCGGCGCGCCCACGACCGGGGCGTGCTCGTCGCCGCCCTCGCCGGGAGCGCCAAGCACGCCCGCCACCACGCCGACGCGGGCATCGACATCGTCGTCGCCCAGGGGTACGAGGCGGGCGGCCACACCGGCGAGATCGCCTCCATGGTCCTGGTCCCGGACGTCGTCGACGCCGTCGGACCGCTGCCCGTCCTCGCCGCCGGCGGGATCGGCAGCGGCGAGCAGATCGCCGCCGGACTCGCCCTCGGCGCCCAGGGCGTCTGGCTCGGCTCCCTCTGGCTGACCACCGAGGAGGCCGACCTCCACTCCCGCGCGCTGACCCGCAAACTCCTCGCCGCCGGCTCCGGCGACACCGTCCGCTCCCGCGCGCTCACCGGTAAACCCGCGCGCCAGCTCCGTACCGAGTGGACCGACGCCTGGGACGACCCGGCGGGACCCGGCACTCTCCCGATGCCGCTCCAGGGGCTGCTGGTGGCCGAGGCCGTATCGCGTATCCAGAAGTACGAGACCGGCGCGCTGCTCGGTACCCCCGTCGGCCAGATCGTCGGCCGGATGAACAGCGAACGCGGCGTGCAGGCCGTCTTCGACGATCTGACCCGCGGTTTCGAGCGTGCCGTGGACCGGATCAACCGCATCGCCGGACGGAGCGCCTCATGACTCGAACCCCCAACGGCTTCTGGGCCCAGGCCACCGCCGACCCCGACCGCACGGTCCTGATCGCACCCGACGGCGAGAGCTGGACGGCGGGCCGGCTGCACACCGCCGCCAACCGCCTCGTCCACGGACTGCGCGCGGCCGGGCTGCGGCGGGGCGACGCGTTCGCGGTCGTGCTGCCCAACGGCGTCGAGTTCTTCACTGCCTATCTCGCCGCCGCCCAGGCCGGTCTCTACCTCGTACCCGTCAACCACCACTTCGTCGGCCCCGAGATCGCCTGGATCGTCTCCGACTCCGGCGCCAAGGTGCTCATCGCCCACGAGCGGTTCGCGCAGGCCGTGACCGAGGCCGCCGACGAGGCGAAGCTGCCGGCGGCCCAGCGCTTCGCCGTGGGCACCGTCGACGGTTTCCGCCCGTACGCCGAACTGCTCGAAGGACAGCCCGGACGAGCCCCGGACGACCGCACCCTGGGCTGGGTCATGAACTACACCTCGGGCACCACGGGCCGCCCGCGCGGCATCCGCCGACCGCTCTCCGGCCGGCTCCCCGAGGAGAGCCACCTCGGCGGATTCCTCGGCATCTTCGGCATCAAACCGTTCGACGGCAACGTCCACCTGGTCTGCTCGCCGCTCTACCACACCGCCGTTCTGCAGTTCGCGGGCGCGTCTTTGCACATCGGACACCCGCTGGTGCTGATGGACCGATGGACGCCCGAGGAGATGCTGCGGCTCATCGACACCCACCGCTGCACCCACACGCACATGGTCCCGACCCAGTTCCACCGCCTCCTCGCCCTCCCCGACGAAGTGAGACGGCGCTACGACGTCACGGCCATGCGGCACGCCATCCACGGTGCGGCGCCCTGCCCCGACCACGTCAAACGCGCCATGATCGACTGGTGGGGGAGGTGCGTCGAGGAGTACTACGCGGCCAGCGAGGGCGGCGGCGCCTTCGCCACCGCCGAGGACTGGCTGAAGAAACCGGGCACGGTAGGCCGGGCCTGGCCGATCAGCGAACTCGCCGTCTTCGACGACGACGGCAACCGGCTGCCGCCCGGCGAGCTCGGCACCGTCTACATGAAGATGAACACCGGCGGCTTCAGCTACCACAAGGACGAGACCAAGACGCGGAAGAACCGCATCGGCGACTTCTTCACCGTCGGCGACCTCGGCATCCTCGACGAGGACGGCTACCTCTTCCTCCGCGACCGCAAGATCGACATGATCATCTCCGGTGGCGTCAACATCTACCCCGCCGAGATCGAGGGCACCCTCCTCGGCCACCCCGCGGTCGCCGACGTCGCGGTCTTCGGCATTCCGCACCCCGACTGGGGGGAGGAGGTCAAGGCGGTCGTCGAACCGGCCCCGGGACACGAGGCGGGCCAGGAGCTCGCCGCCGGGATCCTGAGCCACTGCGAACAGCGTCTCGCCGGGTACAAGCGCCCCAGAACCATCGACTTCATCGACGCGATGCCCCGCGACCCCAACGGCAAGCTCTACAAACGGCGGCTGCGCGACCCGTACTGGGAAGGACATCAGCGGGCCCTGTGAACCACCGCCAGTCCGTGAACCACCGCCAGTCCGTGAACCGCCGCCAGTCCGTGAACCGCCGCCAGTCCGTGAACCGCCGGCCGTCCGCCGCCCGACGAGCGCCTTCGTACCGGCTCTGGCAGGGTGTGGCCCATGAAAGCGAGCGCGACGGTCCGGTCACTGGCGACCCGGTGGACGGTGGTCGTGCCGATCGTCGCCGCCCTCGCGCTGGTCTTCAGCTGGGGACGGGAACTGCCGGCGCTCGCCGTCGCCGTGGTCGGGCTCTGTCTCGCCGGCGCCGTCCTGGCCGCCGTGCACCACGCCGAGGTCATCGCCCACCGGGTCGGGGAACCGTTCGGCTCGCTCGTCCTGGCCGTCGCCGTCACCGTGATCGAAGTGGCCCTCATCGTCACCCTGATGGTGGACGGCGGCCCCAAGACGTCCGCGCTCGCGCGCGACACCGTCTTCGCCGCCGTGATGATCACCTGCAACGGAATCGTCGGGCTGTCCCTGCTCGTGGGCGCCGTCCGTTCCCGCGTCGTCGTCTTCAACGCCGAAGGCTCCGGGGCCGCCCTCGCGACCGTCGCCACGCTCGCCACCCTCAGCCTGGTCCTGCCGACCTTCACCGTCGGCAAACCCGGTCCCGAGTTCTCCACCGCCCAACTGGCGTTCGCCGCCGTCGCCTCACTCTTCCTGTACGGGCTGTTCGTCGCCGTGCAGACGGTGCGGCACCGCGAGTACTTCCTGCCCCTCACACCCGAGGGCGCGCTCAAGCCGGACGAGCACCACGCGCCGCTGCCCGGCCGGGGCGCCACCGCCCTGAGCCTGGTGATGCTGCTGGTCGCGCTGGTCGCGGTCGTCGGCGACGCCAAGTCCGTCTCGCCGACCATCGAGTCCGGGGTGGAGGCGGCCGGGATGCCCCAGGCGGTGGTCGGTGTCGTCATCGCGCTGCTGGTACTGCTGCCGGAGACCCTGGCGGCGGTGCGGGCCGCCCGTCGCGAGCGCGTCCAGACCAGTCTCAATCTCGCCCTCGGCTCGGCGATGGCGAGCATCGGCCTGACCATTCCGGCCATCGCCCTCGCCTCGGTCTGGCTCGACGGACCGCTCCATCTCGGCCTCGGCGCCACCCATATGGTGCTGCTCGCACTCACTGTGGTGGTCGGCGCGCTGACCGTCGTACCGGGACGGGCCACCCTGCTCCAGGGCGGCGTCCATCTGTCGATCTTCGCCGCGTTCGTCTTCCTCGCGATCAGCCCCTGATTCCGCGCGATCAGCCCTTGATTCCGCGCGGCCGATCCCGGATTCCGCGCGGTCGGTCCCTGTCCACCCGCCGGGCGGGCAGGGACCGACCGATCGCACTGTGAGGACCTACCGGCGTTCGTGGACCCGCACGACCCGCAGCGCGGGCGAGCGCAGGATGTCCTTCTCGCAGAACCGGGACGTCACCCACCGCTCACCCGAGTACAGCTCGGTCTGGTCGCCGTAATGCGGCGAGTGCGGGTTGGAGGACTGGGAGTACGTGAGCAGGGTGCGCGCCACCGGGCATGCGCTGCCGTCCCAGCCGACCGCCTGGATGTAGCTGGAGCCCGCCGACACCTCCCGGTAACCGCCGGCCGCCGTGTCCCACACCGGCTCCGTCTTGTTCCAGATGCCGAGCGATTCCGTACCGCCGCCGATCGGGATGCGCTTCCCGTTCCGTTCCACCGACTGGTGCCGGCCCAGCGGGGCGTCCAGCGCGATCCCGGCCGCCCGCAGTTCGGCCACCGCGTCGGCGAGAGCCCTGGCGACGCCGGGCGCGGAGACGTTCAGCGTGTTCGGCGTACCGACCGGATCGGCGGGGGAGAACGGCACCTTCCACAGCTCGGCCTGTGGGACCGCGGCCGTTGCCCTGCGCCAGAACCGGTCGAAGAGCAGCGCGCCCCGGCTGCCGGTGTCGACCTTCCGGTCCCAACGCCGCAGCACCTCGCACGCCGCCGACACATCGACCGCCCTGCCGACCGCACTGCCGCCGGGCAGCGCCGCGCAGGCCGCTGCCATATCCGCGGCGGTCAGATCACCGGCCGGCGCACGGTTCGCGAACTGCTGGCCCTGCAGATCGGCCACGGTCAGCCGGCCCTTCGCCGCCATCGCGGACACATCCTCGATCGCGCCCCGGGTCCGCATCGAGCGGGGCGTGCCGAGCGTGCCGAAGATCCTCTCGAAGCCGGTCAGCGGCGCGGAGGCGTTCGTCAGCCAGGCGCTGTCGTTGGAGTTCTCCACGTACGGGGCGTCCTTCACGGTGGGCATCCGGTTCGGCCCGAAGATGCCCGGCTGCACGGCGTCCGGGTCCGAACCAAGTGCGCAGTCGCTCCTCGAACCGTCCAGCACCGCGAGCCCGGACGACGGATACGTCGCCCTGCCCAGCGGGGTGGAGCACCGCGCCGCGAGCTCGTCCGTGATCCTGGGCAGCACCTGCGACTGCGAGAAGAACGAATGCCCGGACGAGTCGGCGGCGATGGTGTTCACCCACGGCAGCCCCTGGGTACGGTGCAGCGCGGCCCGGATGTCGGCGGTGCTGCGGGCCCGGCTGAAGCCGAGACCGGCGTCCGAGAATCGCAGATTCACGGCGTTCGGGTCATTGAGCGCGTACGCGGTCGTCGTCGTCCAGGGCAACGGCAGCCCGGCACCGAGCGAGGTGACGACCGGCCCGTACCGGGTCCACCACTGCGTGCGGGTCACGGCACCGCCGCCCTTCACCGCGACCGAGACCGTGCGCTTCGTCATCCGCTCGGGTCTGCCGTCCACCAGATACGCGGTCGGATCGGCCGGATCGAGGGTGAGCTGATGCAGGTTGAGCGGGACACCGGTGGCCACGGTGTGGCTCCACGCGATGTTTGTGTTGTGCCCGATGGACACGATGGGCGCGCCGAGCAGTGAACCGCCCGCCACGTTCAGCTCACCGGGAATGGTCTGCTGCGACTGCCAGAACCGCCGTCCGCCCTGCCACGGGTAGTGCGGATTGCCGAGCAGCAGGCCCCGCCCGTTCGCCGTCGTGTCCCCGCGGAACGCGACCGCGTTGGAACCCATGTCGGCGTTCTGCGTCGACAGCAGCCTCCGGGCCGCGTCCGCCGCCTCGTCCGGCGTCGGAGCCGTGGGCGGCTGCGAGCCATCCGTGGGCGGCCGAGCGTCCGTGATGCCGTCGATGCCGCGTCCCTGACCGGCGAGCACCGAGAGCGCGTAGCCGCGCACCACCACATCCAGCGTGGTCACCGGCCGTACCCAGGCGGCGC
Source organism: Streptomyces sp. NPDC058240 (assembly GCF_042882135.1). Classification (NCBI taxonomy): domain Bacteria; kingdom Bacillati; phylum Actinomycetota; class Actinomycetes; order Kitasatosporales; family Streptomycetaceae; genus Streptomyces; species Streptomyces sp. NPDC058240. The sequence continues at coordinate 59,222 of NZ_JBHVWT010000024.1, read as the reverse complement.
CCCGGCAGGCCGGGTCGTCGATCCGGTTCTGCGCCAGCCACGCGTTGTATCCGGCCGCCCAGCCGCGCTCCAGCTCCCTGACGTCACGGCTCTGACCCGCCGGTGCGGGAGCCTTCAGCAGCTTCTCCACCGTGCGGCTCTGGCGGACCCCGCGGAAGTAGAGGTCGCTGGAGAGGTTCTTCGTCGCGGCGGACAGCGAGCCGTCCGGAGCCGCGTCCGGACCGAAGTACCGGGACCGCTCGCCGCGCAGCGTCACGAAGCCGTCGGCGAGGGTGCACACCTGGTCGGCGGCCTGGGCCCAGCCGTTGCCGAAGCCCAGGTTCGCGTAGTCCTTCGCCACGATGTGCGGGATGCCGTATTCGGTGTACCGGATCGTGGCGGACAGCCCGCCGCCCGATGGGCGGTGGGAGCGCGAGGCGTCGGTCGCGGCGGGCGGCAACGTCGCCGAAACGGTGAACAGCGCGAGGCCGGATATCGCAAGAAGTCTCAGACGGTTGCGGAGAGGCAACGGTCCTCCCAACTGTGCGGGTGCGAAAGGCGGTTGCCCGAGGGTTCGAGTCGCCACGCGCAACTCAGCCAGCACCTGCGCACCCCTGTCAACATCACCTCCGTATCCGGACCCTTGACCCCCGGGTTCCGGCCGCACACGATCACGCCATGACAGGTGTACGGAGCAGCACAGTCGACGGAGTCCTGGCACGCAGCGCCCGGCGCACCCCGGAGCGCACCGCCCTGCGGTACGCGGACAGGTCATGGACCTACGCGGAGCTCGACGCGGCCGTCAGCACCGCCGCCGCCGTGCTCGCCGGCGAGCACGAACTGCGCCCCGGCGACCGGGTCGCCTGCTACGCGCACAACTCCGACGCGTATCTGATCGGTTACCTCGGCTGCGCCCGCGCGGGCCTGGTCCATGTGCCGGTCAACCAGAACCTCACCGGCGACGACCTCATGTACATCCTCGAACAGTCCGGCAGCGCCCTCGTCCTCACCGACCCGGCCCTCGCCGACCGGATTCCGGCCGCGTTCCCCGTACGCCCGCTGCGCGACGCACCGGACTCCCTCCTGGCGGCCACCGCCACCCCGCGCCCCTTCGCCCCGGAACGCGAACCGGCCGCCGGAGACCTCGTCCAGCTGCTCTACACCTCGGGCACCACCGCGCTGCCCAAGGGCGCGATGATGACCCACGGCGCACTCGTGCACGAGTACGTCAGCGCGATCACGGCGCTCGATCTGCGGGCCACCGACCGGCCCGTCCACTCGCTGCCGCTCTACCACTCCGCCCAGATGCATGTCTTCCTGCTGCCCTACCTCGCGGTCGGGGCACAGAACACGATCCTCGACGCGCCCGACGCGAACCGGATCTTCGACCTCGTCGAGACGGGACAGGCGGACAGCGTCTTCGCGCCGCCGACCGTCTGGATCGGCATCTCCCAGCACCCCGGCTTCACCACCCGCGAACTCGGCGGCCTGCGCAAGGCGTACTACGGCGCGTCGATCATGCCCGTGCCCGTACTGGAACGGCTCCGCGAACGGCTGCCCGCGCTCGCCTTCTACAACTGCTTCGGGCAGAGCGAGATCGGCCCGCTCGCCACCGTCCTCGGACCGGACGAGCACGAGGGCCGGATGGACTCCTGCGGCAGGCCCGTCCTCTTCGTCGAGGCCCGGGTCGTCGACGAGGACGGAAAGGAGGTCCCCGACGGCACGGCCGGCGAAGTGGTCTACCGCTCACCCCAGTTGTGCGAGGGCTACTGGGACCAACCCGAGGAGACCGCGGAGGCCTTCCGCGACGGCTGGTTCCACTCCGGCGACCTCGCGGTGCGCGATGCCGAGGGGTTCCTCACCGTCGTCGACCGGGTGAAGGACGTCATCAACTCCGGCGGTGTCCTCGTCGCCTCCCGGCAGGTCGAGGACGCCCTCTACACCCACCCCGCCGTCGCCGAGGCCGCCGTCGTCGGACTGCCCGACCAGCGCTGGATCGAGGCCGTCACCGCGGTCGTCGTGCTGCGCGGCGACGCGACGGCGGCCGAACTCATCGACCACGCCCGCGAGCGGCTCGCCCACTTCAAGGCCCCGAAGAAGGTCCTCTTCGTGGACGAACTGCCGCGCAGCGCCAGCGGGAAGATTCTCAAGCGGGAGCTGCGCGACCGGTTCGCGTAGCGCATGGCGTACGGCCAGGACCGGGTACCCGCCGGTCCTGGCCGCGCAGTAGGCCGCGGTGAAGAACATCCCCACGGGCGTGATCCAGTAGGCCGAGGGCGGCCCGAGGACCTTCAGCACCCGCCGCGCTCGTCCACGATCCGCCTGAACTTGCCGACCGACCTCTCCAGGGTCTCGGGATCGACGATCTCGACCCCGACCGACACCCCGATCCCGTCCTTGACGGCCGCCGTGATCGACGCCGCGGCCGCCGCCCGCTGCTCCGGGGCGGCCCCCGCCCGCGCCTCCGCCCTCACGGTCAGCGCGTCGAGACGGCCCTCGCGGGTCAGCCGCAACTGGAAGTGCGGAGCCACCCCCGGTGTGCGCAGCACGATCTCCTCGATCTGGGTCGGGAAGAGATTCACGCCGCGCAGGATCACCAGATCGTCGCTGCGCCCGGTCACCTTCTCCATCCGCCGGAACACCCTGGCCGTACCCGGCAGCAGCCGGGTGAGGTCCCGTGTCCGGTAGCGGATCACCGGCATGGCCTCCTTGGTGAGCGAGGTGAAGACCAGCTCGCCCTCCGCCCCCTCCGGCAGCACCTCGCCGGTGAACGGATCGACGACCTCGGGATAGAAGTGGTCCTCCCAGATGTGCAGCCCGTCCTTCGTCTCGACGCACTCCTGCGCCACCCCGGGGCCCATCACCTCCGAAAGGCCGTAGATGTCCACCGCGTCGATCGCGAACCGCTCCTCGATCTCGCGCCGCATCTCCTCAGTCCACGGCTCCGCACCGAAGATCCCGACCTTCAGGGAGGTCGAACGCGGATCGACGCCCTGCCGTTCGAACTCGTCGAGGAGCGTCAGCATGTACGACGGCGTCACCATGATGATCTCGGGGCGGAAGTCCTGGATCAGCTGGACCTGCCGGGCCGTCATGCCCCCGGAGGCGGGGACGACCGTGCAGCCGAGCCGCTCCGCCCCGTAGTGCGCGCCGAGTCCACCGGTGAACAGCCCGTATCCGTAAGCGACATGGACCTTCTGCCCGGGACGTCCACCGGCGGCCCGGATGGAGCGGGCGACCACGTCGGCCCAGGTGTCCAGGTCCCGTTGGGTGTAGCCGACGACGGTCGGGCGGCCCGTCGTCCCGCTGGACGCATGGATCCTCCGTACGCGCTCCTCGGGGACGGCGAACATACCGAAGGGGTAGTTGTCCCGCAGGTCGGCCTTGGTCGTGAAGGGGAAACGGGCGAGATCGGCGAGGGTACGGCAGTCGTCCGGGCGCAGTCCGGCCTTGTCGAACGCGGCCCGGTAGTGGCCGACGTTCTCGTACGCATGGTGCAGCGTGGCCCGGAGCCGCTCCAGCTGGAGTGCTTCCAGCTCGTCCCGGCCCAGTCGTTCCGCCTCGTCCAGCAGAGCCGTCATCCGGATCTCCCTCTTCCGAGCAGGCGACCGATCATTCGGTCGATCTTTCGACAGTAGTAATTCAGGATGTTCCGCCCCATGGCAAGAGGCGTGACGCAGCTCATCCGCGTCGCGGATTCGCTCACACCGAACACGGCTGCGCCGCTCGTGCGGCCCTGTTTGGATGGCAGGCATGCCGATCTTCCACGCATACGACGGGACCGAACTCGCCTACCGCCTTCTGGGGAAGGGCACACCGCTGATCTGCCTGCCCGGCGGGCCGATGCGGGCCGGTGCGTACCTGGGGGACCTCGGCGGACTCTCCGCCCGCCGCCGGCTCGTGGTGCCGGATCCGCGCGGGACCGGGGACTCCGCGGTGCCGGACGACCCGTCGACGTACCGCTGCGACCGCCTGGTCGACGACGTCGAGGCGCTGCGCGAACATCTCGGCGAGGAACGCATCGACCTGCTCGCCCACTCCGCCTCCGCCAACCTGGCCGCGCTCTACGCCGCCAGGCACCCCGAGCGGCTGCGTACGCTCACACTCGTCACCCCCGGCACCCGGGCGGTCGGCATCGACGTCACCGACCAGGACTGGCGCGAGGCGAGCGAACTCCGGCGCGACGAACCGTGGTACGCGGACGCACGGGCCGCCCTGGACGACTTCCTCGCGGGCCGCGCCTCCGGCCAGGTCCGTGCCGTTGTCGCGCCGTTCGCCTACGGACGCTGGGACGAGGCCGCCCGGACCCATGCCGAGGCGGCGCCGGCACAGACCAACTCCTCGGCCGCGCCCTTCTATTACCAGGACGGCGTTTTCGACCCGGCCACCACGAACGCCGCGCTGACAGCGGTCACCGCACCGGTTCTCGTCCTCGCGGGGGAGTACGACGCGGGGCCGACTCCGGACCGCGCCGCCGAACTGGTCGCACTCTTCCCGAACGCCGAGTTCGTCGTGCAGCGCGGCGCCGCGCACTTCCCCTGGCTGGACGACCCGGGCGCCTTCGTCCGCACGGTGGAGGCCTTCCTCGACCCGGAGGTGCTCAGCGTGCACGCCGGTGGCACCCGGCTCGCCCACCGGGTGCGGGGGGATCCGTCGGCACCGCCCGTCGTGCTCGCCCACGGCCGCTGCGACGACAGCAGGACCTGGACCACGATCGCCGAACGCCTCGCGGCCGAACACCGGGTGTACGCCTTCGACTTCCGCGGCCACGGACTCAGCGACTGGCCCGGCCGCTACTCCCTCGAGCTGTTCCGGGACGATCTGCACGCCTTCCTGGAGGCCCGCAACCTGGCGGGAGCCACCGTGATCGGGCACTCCATGGGCGCTGCTGCCGCCTATCTGCTCGCCGAGCGGGAACCCGGGCTGATCGGCCGGCTCGTCCTGGAGGAGGTGCCGCCGCCGTTCCCGCTCGATCCGCCGCGCGGTGTCGCCGAACGGCCCGACGGGGAACTGGACTTCGACTGGCCGGTGGTGCCGTCGACCGATGCCCAGCTGAACGAACCGGATCCCGCCGGACGGGAACGCCTCGGCGAGATCGTTGCCCCGACGCTCGTCATAGGCGGCGGCCCCACCAGCCAGATCGCCCAGGAGAGACTGGTCTGGATGGCGGGGCGGATACCCGACGGCCGGTTCGTCACCATCGACGCAGGACATCTCGTCCACACCGAGCGGCCGGATGAATTCCTCGCGGAATTAAGGAAGTTCGGCCTTTCCTGAGTCCGTCACGGGCGTCGACGGAGGGATCAGGAACGGTGCAGCAGGGAGGTCAGGACCTCGTGGAGGGTGCTCTCGGCATCCGCCGCGGGGCCCGTCGACCGCCAGGCCACGAAACCGTCGGGACGCACCAGCACGGCGCCTTCGGACGTCGTCCCGTGGATCTCGGCCCAGTCGACGCCGTTCTCCGGCTCCAGATCGGCACCCGGGCCGATGCCGTACGCCTGGAGCCGGACCGAGAGCCGGTCGGCGACCCGCGCCGCCGCCCGGCGCCACGCCACGTTCTCACCGTCGGTGAGCAGCACGAGCGTGTGCTCGTACAGATCGAGTGTGGACTTGCGCTCACCGTCCTGATGGACCCACAGATGCGGTGCACGACTGCCTGGTTCACCGTTCAATTGCATCCCCTGCGGCACCACCGGCTGCTCGGGGTCGGTGCCCAGCACCGCGCCGCGGACATAGCGGTAGCCCAGCGCCACACTCAGCATGCCGCCCTGCCTTCCGCCGCCCACGCCCGGCGCCGCGGAGTATCCCGGGTGGCTGTGCTCGCTGGAGCGCGCCGAAGCCCGTGCGCTCGTCGCCCGTGCCACCGGCAGCCGCTCCGCCTCGTACGTGTCCAGCAGGCCCGGACCCGCCTCGCCCTTCAGCACGGTGGCGAGCTTCCAGGCGAGGTTGTGCGCGTCCTGGATGCCGGTGTTGGACCCGAACGCCCCGGTGGGGGACATCTCGTGGGCCGAGTCACCGGCGAGGAAGACCCGGCCGGAGGAGTACCGTTCGGCGACCCGCTCCGCGGCGTGCCACGGCGCCTTGCCGGTGATCTCGATGTCGATGTCCGGAGCACCGACCGCCGTACGGATGTGCTCGGCGCACCTCTCGTCGGTGAAGTCCTCCAGGGTTTCGCCGAGTTGGGGCTGCCACGGCGCGTGGAACACCCACTCCTTCTTGTTGTCGACCGGCAACAGGGCACCGTCCGCAGCCGGGTTGGTCAGATAGCAGACGATGAAGCGCCGGTCGCCCAGCACGTCGGCGAGCTGCCGGGAGCGGAAGGTGATGCTGACGTTGTGGAAGAGGTCGCCGGGACCCGTCCGGTCGATGCGCAGCTGGTCACGGATGGGGCTGCGCGGACCGTCGGCCGCGATCAGGTAGTCCGCGCGCACAGTGATGTGCTCGCCGGTCTCCCGGTTCTTCAGCGCCGCGTCCACCCCTGACGAGTCCTGGTCGAAGCTCTGCATCTCGGTGGAGAACCGCAGGTCACCGCCCTGTTCCCGGGCCAGCTTCACCAGTACCGGCTCCAGGTCGTTCTGGCTGCACAGGCACCAGCCGGTCGGACTAAAACGGGCGATCCCGCCACCCGGGTCGATCTCCTTGAACAGCCACTCCTGATCGTCCCCGGTGAGCGAACCGGCTTGCAGGATGCCGTGGTTGTCGGCGAGGACGGAGGCCGCCTGCCGGATGTCCGCCTCGGCACCGGCCGTGCGGAACACCTCCATCGTGCGGACGTTGTTGCCGCGGCCGCGCGGGTGTGTCGAGGTGGACCGGTGCTTCTCGACCAGCAGGTGCTCGACCCCGAGCCGGCCGAGGAAGAGTGAGGCGGACAAGCCCACCAGGGAGCCGCCCACGATGAGGACCGGCACGCGGATGTCGACGTTCTCGTTCATCAGTTGCTCCAGCTCGGACGCCGTTCGGTTGCATTGTTCAATGCCCTGGTGAGAGCGGTTCGGACGCTCGCTCACCTGAACGGTTCATAAATCTCGCGCCACCCGGACCAGCGTTTCACGATCGGTCACGGAGACGACGCCCGCGGCCTCGGGGGCGGACCATTCACATCCGCCGGGAGAGTCCCCGCTCCGAATCCACTCGCCAACCGACGGTTGACGGCATGCCACCCGGCTCGACCACGAAACAGTCTCGAAGGAGATCGAAAGATGACCACCACCCTCTCGGAACGGATCTCCCAGTCCGCCTTCGACGGTTCCCGGCTGCGCGTCGTGCTGCTGCTGGACCTCTACGACGGGGCCCAGAAGGAGTTCCTCGAGGCGTACGAGCACCTGCGCAATCAGGTGGCGTCCGTCCCCGGACACATCAGCGACCAGCTGTGCCAGTCCATCGAGAACCCCTCCCAGTGGCTGATCACCAGCGAATGGGACAGCGCACCTCCCTTCCTCGCCTGGGTGAACAGCGAGGAGCACGTCGCGACGGTCCAGCCGCTGCACAACTGCGTGCGCGACACCCGGTCGCTGCGCTTCAGCGTCCTGCGGGAGACCGGGAAGGCCTTCGAGATGGCGCCCGAGACGGTCAAGGGCCGCCTCCAGGCGTCCCCGCGCCTGGGCGACGGGGTGGTGCGCCACGCGCTCACCTTCACCGTCAAGCCGGGCACCGAGGACGTCGTGGCGAAGATCCTGGCCGACTACGACTCCCCGAACGCACGGGTCGACGACGACACCCGGCTGCGCCGCACCTCGCTCTTCATGCACGGAAACCGCGTCGTGCGGGCCGTCGAGGTCGAGGGCGACCTGCTCGCCGCCCTGCGCCACGTCGCCCGGCAGCCCGAGGTCAGGGCCGTCGAAGAGGCGATCAACCCGTACCTGGAGCAGGACCGGGACCTCAGCGACCCGGACTCCGCCCGGATGTTCTTCACCCGGGCGGCGCTGCCGACCGTCCACCACGTGACCGCCGGCCGGCACAAGGCGGAGGACATCCGCCGGCACGCACTCTTCTACGAGGCCAAGGAGGGCTGCGGCATGGCCCTCGCCCGGCTCCTTGCCGAGCACGACGAGGAGGCGGCCGACGACCCGGCGAGCATCATCGACAGCAGCACCATCTTCCAGCGCGACGACGTCGTCGTCCGCCTCCTCGAAGCGGTCGAACCGATCGACGCGCAGCCTGCCCAGGCGGTGGGCATCGACGGCCCCGGCAAGGTGGCCAGGCTCGGACGTCTCCTCGACGGCGGCAGCAACGCCGTCCCCGCGGACGAGCGGGGCATCTCGCAGTTCCTCAAGCAGTCCGAGATGACCCTGATCACGGATCGGCGGGCCGTGGAGTCCTGAACCGCGCATCCGCACCCTGGGGGGTTCTCGCTCAACCCGTCAACACAACGCGCAATGCGCCAGGAGGAAGGCAGTCATGACCACGCACCGGCCACGCATCGTGGACCTCAGTGAGACGCAGCCCAACCGCAGGCGTGGAGGGGATCTTCGCGCCATGCTCACGCCGACAGCGGTGGGAGCCACCAGTGGCTTCATGGGGCTGGCGATCGTTCAGCCCGGCGACCGCATCGGCGAGCACTACCACCCGTACTCCGAGGAGTTCGTGTACGTCGTGAACGGTCTGCTGGAAGTGGATCTGGACGGTGAACCGCACCGGATGCGGCCCGACCAGGGCCTGCTGATTCCTCCCCATGTACGCCACCGATTCCGCAACGTGGGCGACGTCGAGGCACGCATGGTCTTCCACCTCGGCCCGCTCGCCCCGCGTCCGGAGCTCGGCCACGTCGACACCGAGCACACCGAATCCGCCGACCGCGTCGCGCCTCCGGAACGAACGGAGGCCGCCTCGTGACCCGCCGGGTGGCGGTCACCGGCGTGGGTGTCGTCGCCCCCGGCGGGATCGGCGCACCGGCGTTCTGGGACCTCCTCGCGAACGGACGCACCGCGACCAGGGGCATCACGCTCTTCGACCCAGCCGGATTCCGCTCCCGGATCGCCGCCGAGTGCGACTTCGACCCGGCGGCGCACGGGCTGGACGCCGCCACCGTCGACCGGTCGGACCGCTACATCCAGTTCGCGATGGTGGCCGCCAGGGAGGCCCTCGGCGACGCGGGCCTCGACCCGGAGAAGGTGGACCCCTGGCGGATGGGGGTGTCGCTGGGCACCGCGGTCGGCGGCACCACCCGGCTGGAGCACGACTACGTCGCCGTCAGCGAGAGCGGTGCCCGCTGGGACGTCGACCACCGGTCGGCCGGCCCCCACCTGGAGCGGGCCTTCTCACCCAGCACCCTCGCCTCGGCGGTGGCCGAGCAGGTCGGCGCGCACGGTCCGGTGCAGACCGTCTCCACGGGCTGCACCTCCGGCCTGGACGCGATCGGGTACGCCTTCCAGTCCATCGAGGAGGGCCGCGTCGACGTGTGCATCGCCGGTGCGTCGGACTCACCGATCACCCCGATCACCGTGGCGTGCTTCGACGCCATCAAGGCCACGTCGGCGAACAACGACGACGCCGAGCACGCCTCCCGGCCGTTCGACGCACGCCGCGACGGCTTCGTCATGGGCGAGGGCGGGGCGGTCCTCGTCCTGGAGGAGCTGGAACACGCCCGTGCCCGCGGCGCCACCGTGTACTGCGAGATCGCAGGCTACGCCACCTTCGGCAACGCCTACCACATGACCGGGCTGACCCCCGAGGGCCTGGAGATGGCCGAGGCGATCAACCGGGCGCTGGGCCACGCCCGTATGGACGGGTCGCAGATCGACTACGTCAACGCGCACGGCTCGGGCACCAAGCAGAACGACCGGCACGAGACGGCCGCAGTGAAGCGGGCACTGGGCGCACACGCTTTCGATATCCCGATGAGTTCGATCAAGTCCATGGTCGGCCACTCGCTGGGGGCGATCGGCGCGATAGAAATCGCGGCCTGCGTACTCGCCCTGGTCCACCAGACGGTGCCGCCGACGGCGAACTACGAGCATCCCGACCCCGAATGCGACCTCGACTACGTGCCGCGCACCGCGCGTCCCCTGAAGCTGCGCAGCGTCCTCTCGGTGGGCAGCGGATTCGGTGGCTTCCAGTCGGCGGTGGCCCTGACCCGAACAGGTGGGAGGACACCATGAGAACCCGCAAAGCCCGGCGCACCGTCGTCACCGGCATCGGTGTGGTCGCCCCCAACGGCAGTAACACCGAGGCCTTCTGGAAGCGGACGCACGAAGGAATGAGCGTCCTGGACCGGGTCACCCGCGAGGGCTGCGAACACCTGCCCCTGCGCGTCGCGGGCGAGGTGCGGGGATTCGAGGCGGTCGAGCTGATCGAGGAGCGATTCCTTGTCCAGACCGACAAGTTCACGCACTTCGCGATGGCCGCCGCGGACATCGCGCTGGACGACGCCCGGCTCGGCCGCGCCGACTACGAGGATTCACCCTTCGACATCGGCGTGGTGACCGCTGCCGGGTCCGGCGGGGGCGAATTCGGCCAGCGTGAACTCCAGCGGCTCTGGGGACAGGGGTCCAGCTACGTGGGCCCGTACCAGTCCATCGCCTGGTTCTACGCGGCCAGCACCGGCCAGATCTCGATCCGCGGCGGCTTCAAGGGGCCGTGCGCGGTCGTGGCCAGCGACGAGGCCGGCGGTCTGGACGCACTGGCGCACGCCGCCCGTTCGATCCGCGGCGGCGCCGAAGCGGTGGTGGTCGGAGCGGCCGAGGCCCCCCTGGCGCCCTACTCGGTCGTCTGCCAGCTCGGGTACGAGGACCTGAGTACCGTCGAGGACCCCACCCGCGCCTACCGGCCGTTCACCTCGGAGGCCTGCGGCTTCGTGCCGGCCGAGGGCGGCGCCATGCTGGTGGTCGAGGAGGAGCAGTCGGCGCGCCGGCGCGGGGCCAAGGTCCGGGCCGAACTCGCCGGACACGCAGCCACGTTCACCGGAGCGTCGAGGTGGGAGGAGTCCCGGGAGGGCCTCGCCCAGGCGATCATCGGCGCCCTGCGGGAGGCCGACTGCGCGCCGGACGAGATCGACGTCGTCTTCGCGGACGCCCTCGGTGTGCCCGTGGCCGACCGCGCCGAGGCGCTGGCGATCGCCGACGCCCTCGGCGCGCACGGCAGGCGGGTGCCGGTGACGGCGCCCAAGACAGGTATCGGGCGCGCCTATTGCGGTGCCCCGGTGCTGGACGCGGCCGCCGCGGTGCTCTCCATGGAGAACGCGCTCATACCGCCCACCCCGAACGTCTTCGAGGTGTGCCACGACCTCGACGTGGTCACCGGCAGCGCCCGCCCCGCCGAACTGCGGACGGCGCTGGTGCTCAGCCGTGGGCTCATGGGCTCGAACGCGGCGATGGTGCTGCGGCGCTCCACCGACCCCCAAGCGTGAGAAGGAGAAGTCCTCATGACCGACCGACTGACCTACACGGAACTCGCCGTCCTGATGAAGAAGGGCGCCGGAGTCACCGTCGACCCGCGCGACATGGAGCAGCGCCCCAGTTCGGCCTTCGACGAGTACGGCCTCGACTCGCTGGGCCTGCTCGGCATCGTGGGCGTGCTGGAGAACCGGCACGGCCGGGCGCTGCCGGCCGATGCCGACCGTTGCAAGACCCCCCAGGAATTCCTCGACCTCGTCAACAACAGCCTCATGACAGGAGCCTGACGTGCCCGGACACACCGAGAACGAGATCACCATCGCCGCCCCCCTGGACCTGGTCTGGGACGTGACGAACGACCTGGAGAACTGGCCGCGGCTGTTCAGCGAGTACGCCGCGGTCGAGGTCATCGAGCGGGACGGCGACAGCACGACCTTCCGTCTGACGATGCACCCCGATGAGAACGACAAGGTGTGGAGCTGGGTCTCCGAGCGGACCGTGGACCGTGCCAACCGCACCGTCCGTGCCCGCCGTGTGGAGCCCGGTCCGTTCCAGCACATGAACATCCGTTGGGAGTACTCGGAGGTTCCCGGCGGCACCAAGATGCACTGGGCCCAGGACTTCGCGATGCGTCCCGACGCACCCGTCGACGACGCCTGGATGACCGACAACATCAACCGCAACTCCAAGGTCCAGATGGAGCTGATCCGGGACAAGATCGAGCAGCGCGACCGGGAGCGCCGCACCGCCTCGGTCGGGGCCAACTGACCCGCCATCCGCCCACGACTCGCCACCCGGCCACCCGGCCGGGTGCCGGGACGGGAACCAGAAAGGCATCTCCCGATGCACCACGCTCTGATCGTCGCCCGGATGGCCCCTGGTTCGGCGCCGGACATCGCCGAACTGTTCGCGGCCTCCGACAGCGGCGAACTGCCGCACCTCGTCGGCGTCACGAGGCGCAAGCTCTTCCAGTTCGGCGACGTGTATCTGCACCTGATCGAGTCGGAGCAGCCGCCGGGCCCCGAGATCGCGAAGGTGACCGAGCACCCGGAGTTCAAGGACATCAGCGACAAGCTCACCGCCTACGTCAGCGCGTACGACCCGCTGACCTGGCGTGGTCCCAAGGACGCCATGGCCCACGAGTTCTACCGGTGGGAGCGCGGCACCCCCGACAGGCTCTGAGACCGACGATCGCCCCGGGTCCGGCCGAAAGGCCGGACCCGGGGCGATTTCCGTCCGGGGGAGGGGCGGTCAGTCGGGGACCACGCACTCGAACGCGTGGAGGTAGGCGTTGACCGCGACGACCTCGCCGATCAACAGCCCGGCGTCGGAGATCCGGGTGACCAGGCTCTCCCTGGTGTGCTTCGCGCCGCCGACGTTGAGGAGCAGCAGCAGGTCCATCGCGGTGGTGAACCGCATCGAGGGGGTGTCGTCGACGAGGTTCTCGATGACGACGACCCTGGCTCCCGGGCGGGCCGCCGCGACGACGTTGCGCAGCGTCCGGCGGGTGCTGTCGTCGTCCCACTCCAGGATGTTCTTGATGATGTAGAGGTCGGCCTCGACGGGGATGGCCTCACGGCAGTCCCCGGCGACGATCCGGGTCCGGTCGACGAGCGCGCCCTCGTCCCGCAGCCGGGCGTCCGCCCGCGCCACCACGCCCGGCAGGTCCATCAGGGTGCCGTGGAGCGACGGGTACTTCTCCAGCAGGCTCGCCACCACGTGCCCCTGGCCGCCGCCGATGTCGGCGACCGAGGACACCCCGGTGAGGTCGAGGAGTTCGGCGACGTCCAGCGCGGACTGCATGCTGGAGGTGGTCATCGCGCGGTTGAAGATCTGCGCGGACTCGTGGGCTTCCTGGTGGAGGTAGTCGAAGAACCCCTTGCCGTGCACGTCCGCGAAGACGCTCCTGCCGGTGCGTACCGCGTCGTCGAGGTGCGGCCAGACGTCCCAGGTCCAGGGCTCGGTGCACCACAGTGAGATGTCGCGCAGGCTGTTGGGGTCGTCCTTGCGCAGCAGGCGTGACATCTCCGTGTGGGCGAACTGCCCGTCCGGGGTCTCGGTGAAGATCCCGTAGCAGGACAGGGCGCGCAGCAGCCGCCGCAGCGGCGCCGGCTCGGCCTTCACCAGGGCCGCGAGTTCCTGCGCCGTCGCGGGCGTCTCGCCCAGCGCGTCGGCGACGCCCAGCCGGGCGGCGGCGCGCACGGCGGCGGCCCTGGCCGCGCCGAAGACGAGCTCACGCAGCTGCATGGCCGGCTGCGGGGGAGTGACGGGGTGCGGGAGGGCGGCGTGTACGGGGGTGGGTGTGGGGGTGGGGCTCACAGTGGTCATGCTGTTTCGCTTCTCCTCGTGCGGGGGTGCACCGGTCAGCACATCCCGGCCGGTGCGGACTTGGCGCAGACGTTGTCGGTGAACGTGTTGCCCTTACCGGTGTCCCCATTGGCGAGGTCGGCCGGCTTGTTGCCGAGCACGACGTTGTCGCTGATGGCGTTGCCGGTGTTCTTGGTGCCCACGAAGCTCTTGAACAGGACGACACCGCCGGACATCGGGGTGGCGCCCGAGTTGTCGCGGATCGTGTTCGAGCGCACCTTGGTGTCCGCGGCGCCGGTGAGCACGATGCCGGAGCCCTGGAGGGCCGGCAGCCGTTCGGTCGCGGAGCAGAACTTGTTGTTGCCGGTGACCTTGTTGGACTCGATCTTCATCGCTCCGGCCTGCGGCTTGCCCTCGTCGCCCACGACGAACACACCGGTGCAGTTGCCGGTGAAGCTGTTGCCGTGGACCGACAGGTTGCGCACCCGCCTGGCGGTGAAACCGATCCGGTTGTCGGTGAGTGTGTTGTCCCGGAGCTCGGTGCCCCGGGTGTCGGTGGCGCCGCCCTCCTTGTCCACGGTGTTCGCGACGAAGATGCCCGCGTCGCCGTTGGCACGGGCGGTGTTGCCCGTGAAGGCGCCGCGGGTGGAGCGCTCCTGGGCGATGCCCCAGACGCCGTTGTGTTCGGCGGTCACCCGCCGGACGGTCAGCCGGTCGGTCCAGGAGGCCCAGACGCCGTTCTTCTTGAAGCCGGAGACGGTCAGCGAGTCGATGCGCACACCGTCCACGGTCCCGCCCGCCCTGCCCAGGACGCAGACTCCGCTGCCGGTCTTCGCGCAGGCGTTGGCGGCCTTCGCACCCGGCTCGGCCGGCCGCAGCACGGTCCCGCTGCCGGAGCCGCGCAGGGTCAGGCCGGGCTTGGTGACCAGGACGCTCTCCCGGTACGTGCCGGGCAGCACGACGACGGTGTCACCCGGCCGGGCGGCGTCCACCGCCTTCTGGATCGACTGGCCCGGACGGACCTCGTGCGAGTCCGTGGCCGAGGCGGAGGGGACGGACATCCCGCATCCCGCGGCCGAGAGGACCGCGACGGGGACAAGGATCGTGATGTTTCGTTTCCTCATGAGCCGAAGTTATGGGCGATCCCTCCCGGCGGCCACATAGGGTGAGCGGATGGGTTCGGAGCGTGCCCGAATGGCTTACTGGGGACCCGCCGCCCGGCGGCCGGGCCCGGTCCGCCCGCGCGGCCGGGCCCGCCCTCATTCCCCGGGTTCGCGCCGGGGTGCGACGACCGAGCGGGCCCACCGGTAGTCGGCCTTGCCGCTCGGCGAGCGCTGGATCCGGCGGGTGATCACCAGCCGACGGGGGAGCTTGTAGCCCGCCAGACGGGTCCGGCAGTGGGCCTGGAGCTCGTCGAGCGAGGGCTCGGACGCCCCCTCGCGCAGCTGCACCACCGCCGCGACACGGTTGCCCCACCGGTCGTCGGGCACCGCGGCGACCAGTACGTCGTACACGTCCGGATGGGCCTTCAGCGCCTGCTCGACCTCCTCGGGGTACACCTTCTCGCCCCCGGTGTTTATGCACTGCGAGCCGCGGCCGAGGACCGTGACGATGCCGTCCTCGTCGACCGTCGCCATGTCACCGAGCAGGACCCATCGCTCGTCGCCCCTGCGGAAGAAGGTCTCCGCGGTCTTCTGCGGGTCGTTGTAGTACCCGAGCGGCACGTGTCCGCGCTGGGCGATCCGCCCCGGCTCACCCGGGGCCACCGGCTCGTACGTGGCCGGATCGACCACCGCCGTACGGGAGTTGACCTGGAGCCGGAAGCCGTTCTTCGGACCCGAGTCGGCCGTGGCCGTGCCATTGAACCCGGACTCCGACGAGCCGAAGTTGTTCAGCAGCATCACCGTCGGCACGAGTGCCTGGAACTCCGCGCGCACTGAGTCCGACATGATCGCGCCCGAGCTGGACACGGAGAACATCGACGAGCAGTCGGTGCCCTTCAGCGGGCCCTTCAGCGCGTCGATCAGTGGCCGCAGCATCGCATCGCCCACCAGCGACACACTGGTGACCTTCTCCTTCTCGATCGTACGGAGCACCTCCTGGGGCACGAACTTGCGGTGCACCACGATCCGCTGCCCGAAGTTGAAACCGATGAAGGCGGTGAGTGTCGAGGTGCCGTGCATCAGCGGTGGAGTGGGGAAGAAGGTGATCCCGTCACCGCCGGCGGCGACCCGCTCGGCCAGCTCCTGCGGTGTCTTCACCGGCTCGCCGGTCGGTGCGCCGCCGCCCAGGCCGGAGAAGAAGAGGTCCTCCTGGCGCCACATCACGCCCTTGGGCATTCCGGTGGTGCCGCCCGTGTAGATGATGAACTGGTCGTCGGCCGACCGCGGCGGGAAGCCGCGCTCCGGACTCCCGGCCGCCTCGGCATCGGTGAACGCGACGGCGTCGGGGCTCCGGCCCCCCGCCTCCGGTGCGCCCACCCGCACCAGATGACGCAGGCCCGGGGCCTTCGGCGCGGCGGCCGCGACCCGCTCGTCGAACTCGGCGTCGAAGACCAGCGCGGCCAGATCTGCGTCGCGGTAGAGGTAGACCAACTCCTCTTCCACATAGCGGTAGTTCACATTGACGGGGACGATGCGGGCCTTGAGGCAGGCCAGCACGGTCTGGAGGTACTCGACCCCGTTGTAGAGGTGCAGCCCCAGATGCTCGCCGGGGGCGATGCCCGCCTCGATCAGATGGTGGGCGACGCGGTTGGCCGCCGCGTCCAGCTCCGCGTACGTCAGCCGGCGCTCCGCACCCGTACCGGGATGGTCGAGGTAGACGAGCGCCTCGCGTTCCGGGACCGCGTCGACGACCGACTCGAACAGGTCGGCAAGGTTGTACTCCACCGTTCCTCCTGACCCCGGAAGCTGACTGGCTCGGCGGTCATTAGAGCGCCGGGAGGCGCAACTGGGAAGAGGTGCCGCCAAGGAAATCTGACTAGCTGTCAGAAAACTATTGAACTGGGCCACCACCTACTGCAACCTGTTCTAGGTCTTTGGATGGGAGGCGGACAATGGCTGGTACGGAACACCTCGGCGTGCGGCGCGAGGGCGCCACGCTGGTGCTCACCCTGAACAGGCCGGAGGCGAAGAACGCCCTGTCGCTGCCGATGCTGGTCGGGCTGTACGACGGCTGGCTCGCGGCGGACGAGGACGACACGATCCGCTCGGTCGTCCTGACCGGCGCGGGCGGCTGCTTCTGCGCCGGTATGGACCTCAAGGCCCTGGCGGGCAAGGGAATGGCGGGCGAGCAGTACCGGGACCGGATGACCGCCGACCCCGATCTGCACTGGAAGGCGATGCTGCGCCACCACCGCCCCCGCAAACCGGTCATCGCCGCGGTGGAGGGCCACTGCGTCGCGGGCGGCACCGAGATCCTCCAGGGTACCGACATCCGGATCGCCGGGGCGGGCGCCACCTTCGGGCTCTTCGAGGTGCGGCGCGGGCTCTTCCCCATCGGAGGGTCGACGGTCCGGCTGCCACGCCAGATCGCCCGGACGCACGCACTCGAAATGCTCCTCACCGGACGCCCGTACAGCGCCGCGGAAGCGGCCGGCATCGGGCTGATCGGCCGGGTCGTCCCCGACGGCACCGCGCTGGAGGAGGCCCTCGCCGTCGCCGAGCGGATCAACGCCTGCGGACCGCTCGCCGTCGAGGCCGTCAAGGCCTCCGTGTACGAGACCGCCGAGATGACCGAGACCGAGGGGCTGGCCGCCGAACTGGAACGCGGCTGGCCGATCTTCGCGACCGACGACGCCAAGGAAGGCGCCCGCGCCTTCGCCGAGCAGCGCCCGCCCGTCTACCGGCGCGCCTGAGCCGAGGAGGCAACCGTGCCCGAAGCCCTCAGCGCACCGCTGGTGGTCGAATTCCCCTTCACCCGCTCCCTCGGACCCGTCCAGAGCGCCTTCCTCACCGGACTGCGCGAACGCACCGTCCTCGGCGTACGCACCGGCGAGGGAAAGGTCCTGGTCCCGCCCGTCGAGTACGACCCCGTCACCGCGGAGGAGATCCGCGAACTGACCGAGGTCGCCGCCACCGGCACCGTCACCACCTGGGCCTGGAACCCCGCCCCGCGCCGCGGCCAGCCCCTGGACACCCCCTTCGCCTGGGTCCTCGTCCGGCTCGACGGCGCCGACACCGCGCTGCTGCACGCCCTCGCCGCACCCGGCCCCGAAGCCGTACGCACCGGCATGCGGGTACGGATTCGCTGGGCCCCCGAGCGGACCGGCGCGATCACGGACATCGCCTGCTTCGAGCCGTACGACGGCGAGGACACCGGGCAGTACGCCCCGCACGACGGCGAGTTCACCGACCCCGTCACCGGCATCGTCACCCCCGCCAGGCTCGACTACCGGTACACCCCGGGCCGCGCCCAGAGCGCGTACCTCGGCGCACTCTCCCGGCAGCGCATCGTCGGCGAGCGCTGCCCGTCCTGCCACAAGGTGTACGTACCGCCCCGCGGCGCCTGCCCCACCTGCGGAGTCGCCACCGCCGAACAGGTCGAGGTCGGCCCGCGCGGCACCGTGACCACGTTCTGCATCGTCAACATCAAGGCGAAGAACCTCGACATCGAAGTCCCGTACGTCTACGCGCACATCGCACTCGACGGCGCGGACCTCGCCCTGCACGCGCGGATCGGCGGCATTCCGTACGACCAGGTGCGCATGGGCCTGCGCGTCGAACCCGTCTGGACCGAGGGCGGGCGGCACCCCGACCACTACCGGCCGACCGGCGAGCCCGACGCCGACTACGACGTGTACAAGGAGCTGCTCTAGATGCGAGACGTGGCGATCGTCGCCTTCGCGCAGACGGACCATCTGCGGCAGACCGACGAACTCTCCGAGGTCGAGATGCTGATGCCCGTCCTCCACCGGGTCCTCGACGCGACCGGGCTCAGGGCCAGCGACATCGGTTTCACCTGTTCCGGCTCCAGCGACTATCTCGCGGGCCGCGCCTTCTCCTTCACCATGGCCCTCGACGGCGTCGGCGCGTACCCCCCGATCTCCGAGTCCCACGTGGAGATGGACGGTGCCTGGGCGCTGTACGAGGCCTGGGTGAAGATCCAGACGGGCCAGGCGGACACCGCGCTCGTCTACTCCTACGGAAAGTCCTCGCCCGGCAAGGTGCGCGATGTCCTCACCCGCCAGCTCGACCCGTACTACGTCGGCCCGCTCTGGCCGGACTCCGTCGCACTCGCCGCCCTCCAGGCCCAGGCGCTGATCGACGCGGGCGACACGGACGAGGCCGCCCTCGCCGCGATCGCCCACCGCAGCCGCGCCGCCGCGGCGGACAACCCGCACGCCCAGTTCAAGGGACCGGTCCCGGCCGGCGACTACGTCGTGCAGCCACTGCGCACCGGCGACTGCCCGCCGGTCGGTGACGGCGCGGCCGCCGTGATCCTCGCCGCCGGAGACACCGCACGGGCCCTGTGCCCCCGCCCCGCCTGGATCCGCGGCATCGACCACCGCATCGAGGCCCATGGCCTCGGGCTGCGGGAGCTGACCGAATCACCGTCCACCCGGCTCGCCGCCACCCGCGCCGGAGTCTTCGAACGACCGGTGGACACCGCCGAGTTGCACGCCCCGTTCACCTCCCAGGAAGTCGTCCTGCGCAAGGCGCTCGGGCTCGGCGACAACGTGAACGTCAACCCGTCCGGCGGCGCACTGGCCGCCAATCCCGTCATGGCCGCCGGGCTGATCCGCCTCGGCGAGGCCGCTGCCCGCATCCACCGCGGCGAGTCCGACCGGGCGCTCGCCCACGCCACCTCCGGGCCCTGCCTGCAGCAGAACCTGGTCGCCGTCCTCGAAGGGGAGAGCGCTCATGCCTGAGGAGCCCGTGGCCGTCGTCGGTATCGGCCAGACGAAGCACGTGTCCGCGCGCCGGGACGTCTCCATCGCCGGACTCGTCCGCGAGGCCGCCGTCCGCGCACTGGAGGACGCGGCACTGACCTGGGCGGACATCGACGCCGTCGTCATCGGCAAGGCGCCCGACTTCTTCGAGGGCCTGATGATGCCGGAGCTCTATCTCGCCGACGCCCTCGGCGCGGTCGGCAAACCGATGCTCCGGGTGCACACCGCGGGCTCAGTCGGCGGCTCCACCGCACTCGTCGCGGCCAATCTGGTCTCCGCACGGGTGCACCGCACCGTCCTCACGCTCGCCTTCGAGAAACAGTCCGAGTCCAACGCCATGTGGGGGCTCTCGCTGCCCATCCCGTTCCAGCAGCCGCTGCTGGCCGGAGCGGGCGGCTTCTTCGCCCCGCACGTGCGGGCGTACATGCGCCGCACCGGGGCGCCGGACACGGTCGGTTCCCTCGTAGCGTACAAGGACCGCCGCAACGCGCTCAAGAATCCGTACGCGCACATCCACGACCCGGACATCACCCTGGAGAAGGTCCGGTCGGCGCCGATGCTCTGGGACCCGATCCGCTACTCGGAGACCTGCCCGTCCTCCGACGGGGCCTGCGCGATGATCCTCACCGACCGCGCCGGAGCGGCCCGTTCGCCGCATCCGCCCGCCTGGGTGCACGGCGGCGCGATGCGCAGCGAGCCGACCCTCTTCGCCGGCAAGGACTTCGTCTCGCCACGGGCGGGCCGGGACTGCGCCGCCGACGTGTACCGGCAGGCGGGAATCAGCGACCCGCGACGGGAGATCGACGCGGTGGAGATGTACGTGCCGTTCTCCTGGTACGAGCCGATGTGGCTGGAGAACCTCGGCTTCGCCGACGAGGGCGAGGGCTGGAAGCTCACCGAGTCCGGCGTCACCGAACTCGACGGCGACCTGCCCGTGAATCCCTCGGGCGGAGTGCTCTCCACCAACCCCATCGGCGCCTCCGGCATGATCCGCTTCGCCGAAGCCGCGTTGCAGGTCCGGGGACAGGCGGGCGAACACCAGGTGCCGGGGGCCCGGAAGGCGCTCGGTCACGCGTACGGCGGCGGGGCGCAGTTCTTCTCCATGTGGCTGGTCGGAGCCGAGCCTCCCACCCGCTGACACCAGGTCGTCCCGGACCGGCGCGAGCCCCTTCCGCGCCCTGTCCGGGACCGCCGGGTGTGACTACGCTCTGGGCCCGGGACGACAAGTGGGAGGAGCCGACGTGGCGGAGCGCACCACGGGCCAGCAGCCCTTCGCGGGCTGGGACAAGCCGGACCTCGATCTCAGCGACGCGCACTGGCGGTCGGGCAGCCAGGGCGTGGGAGATGTACAGATCGCCTTCGTCGAGGGATTCATCGCGATGCGCAACGCCGGCAAACCCGGCGGCCCGTCGCTCATCTTCACCCCGGCCGAGTGGCGCGCCTTCGTGGTGAACGCCCGCGACGGCGAGTTCGACCTCACCTGAGGGCCGGACGACGGCGTTCCCGTTCGGGTCGCGTCACCGCACACCGTGGGTAGCGTGGTCGCCGTGAACGGTGAGCGTGATCTCCGAAGCCTGCTGAGCGGAATGCGACCGGAGCTGAACCCCGGTCGCTACGTCTTCACGAGCGTGCCCGACGGCGTCGTCCCCCGCGATGTCACGCCCGTCGTCACGGTCACCGAGGCCGAAGGGCTGACGCTGGTCCTTTCGGAGGCGCAGGCCGTCTCGGCCGGGCTGGGCCACGACTACGCCGCGGCCTGGATCACCCTCCGTGTCCACTCCGCGCTGGACGCGGTCGGACTCACCGCCGCCGTGGCCCTGGCGCTCACCGACGTGGGGCTGAGCTGCAATGTGGTGGCCGGTTTCCATCACGACCACTTGTTCGTCCCGTACGACCGGGGCGAGGAGGCCGTCGGCGTGCTGGAGGCGCTGGCCGCGGAATCCTCCCGGGAGCCGGGGCGCGGATCCGCCTGAGCCCGGGGCGCGGACCCGGCCGGGTCCGGCCCGCGCGCCCGTCGGCGCCCCGGCCTGCGCGGACCCGGCTCCGCAACGTGAGCCCGGACACGTAACATGGCTGCATGTCCTTCCTCCGCCGCCGTAGCGCCGCCACACCCGCGGGCCCCGACTTCGACGTCCTGGCCATGGACCCGGGGGACTGGCCCGGAAACCTCGGAGCCGGTCTGCTGCCCGCGCCCGACGGAAGCTGTCAGGGCGTCTTTCTGCGTTACGACCTGTTCGGCGGACGCGGCCCCGCGATGATCATCGGCAATCTCCCGGAGGGCTCGCCCGCCCGCGAGACCGAGGAGGGCCAGGTCCCGTTCGAGGTCGCCCAGCTGCTGCTCGCGCTGGAGAACGACGAGCCGGTCGAGGTCACCGGCACGGAGGACATGCCCGTGATGCAGGGCGACAACCTGCTGATCGTCCGCCGGGTCAAGCTCTCCGAGAGCCGGATCTCCTGCGTCCAGTTCGACCGCAGCGACGGTGTGCTCGTCACCATCGCCAGCTGGGACCGACCGATCACCGACGATCTGTACACCCTGCTGAAGCCCCTGCCCGCCGAGCTGTTCCAGCAGGGCTGAAACGGTCCTCCCGTCGGCCGTCCGCCTGTCCCGGGCGGCGGCGGGGCACATACCCCAACATCTGTCCAAGTGCTCGCGGCCTCCGTCCAAGAGGCCGCTTTGTCGTGCTTCTTGTCGGGTCAGTCGTCGGACCTTTACCGTCGGCCGCATGACATCCGGGATCACGCGACGCACCACAGTCAAGACAGCGATCGGCGCAACCAGTGCTCTGGCACTGGGAATTCCCACCCTCTCCGGAGCGGCGACCGCCGTCGGTACCTCCGATGAATCGCAGAGTGTCGCCTACTCGAAGAAACAGGCGGAACCGACTCTCCGGTACGACGCCCCGGCCGCGAACTGGGAACGCGAGTCGCTCCCCATCGGCGGCGGTGCCCTCGGCGCGAGCGTGTACGGGACGCTTGCCTCCGAACGGCTCACCTTCAACGAAAAGACGCTGTGGACCGGCGGTCCCGGCTCCGTCCAGGGCTACGACTTCGGGAACTGGACCGCCCCCAGGCCCGGTGCCCTCACCGGCGTACAGCAACGCCTCGACAGTCAGGGCGCACTCGGCCCGGACGCCGTCGCCGCCGAACTCGGACAGGCGCGGCGCGGCTACGGCGCCTACCAGGTCTTCGGCGACCTGCGGCTGGATCTGCCGAACGCACCGGCCGCCCCCGACGCCTCCTACCGCCGCACCCTCGATCTGCGCAGCGCCCTCGCCTCAGTGACCTACACCCATCAAGAGGTGGGCCACACACGGGAGTTCTTCGCCTCCCACCCGGGCAGGGTCATCGCGGGGCGCCTCCGCGCCGACCGTCCGGGGCAGGTGTCCTTCACCCTGCGCTACACCTCACCCCGCAGCGACTGCACCGTCACCGCCGACCGCGACCGGCTCACCGTACGCGGCGCGCTGGAGGACAACGGTCTGCGCTTCGAGGCCCAGATCCGCGTCCTGACCAGCGGCGGCACCGTCACCGCGGGCACGGACGGCACCCTCACCGTCACCGGCGCCGACAGCGCCTGGTTCGTCCTCGCCGCGGGCACCGACTACGCCGACGACTACCCCTCCTACCGGGGCGACGACCCGCACCCGGCGGTCACCGCCGCCGTGGACTCCGCCGCCCGGACCTCCTACGAGAAGGTCCGCGACACCCACGTACGCGACCACCGCACCCTCTTCGACCGGGTCGCCCTCGACATCGGCCAGCAACTGCCCGACCTGCCCACCGACCAGTTGCTCGCCCGCTACACGGGCGGTGCGAGTCCCGCCGACCGGGCGCTGGAAGCGCTGTTCTTCCAGTACGGCCGCTACCTGCTGATCGCCTCCTCGCGGGCCGGCTCGCTGCCCGCCAACCTCCAGGGCGTCTGGAACAACTCCACCACCCCGCCCTGGTCGGCCGACTACCACAGCAACATCAATCTGCAGATGAACTACTGGCTCGCCGAGGTCACCAACCTCGCCGAGACCACCGCACCCTACGACCGCTACATCGAAGCGATGCGCGCCCCCGGCCGGAAGACCGCGAAGGAGATGTTCGGGACCGCCGGCTGGGTGGTGCACAACGAGACCAACCCGTACGGCTTCACCGGCGTCCACGACTGGTCCACCGCCTTCTGGTTCCCGGAGGCCGCCGCCTGGCTCACCCAACAGATGTACGAGCACTACCGGTTCGGCGGATCCACCGACTACCTGCGCTCCACCGCCTACCCGGCGATGAAGGAGGCGGCCGAATTCTGGCTGGCCAATCTGCGCACCGACCCGCGCGACGGACTGCTCGTCGTCACCCCCAGCTACTCGCCCGAGCACGGCGACTTCACCGCCGGTGCCGCGATGTCCCAGCAGATCGTGCACGACCTCCTCACCAACACCCTGGAGGCCGCCCGCACCCTCGGTGACTCACCTGCCTTCCGCAGCCGCCTGGAGACCGCCCTCGTCCGGCTCGACCCCGGGCTGCGGATCGGCTCCTGGGGCCAGCTCCAGGAGTGGAAGAGCGACCGCGACGACCCGGCCGACGACCACCGCCATGTCTCGCACCTCTTCGCCCTGCACCCCGGGCGGCAGATCGAACCCGGCAGCAAGTGGGCCGAGGCGGCCGAGGTCTCCCTCGGCGCACGCGGCGACGGCGGCACCGGCTGGTCCAAGGCATGGAAGATCAACTTCTGGGCGCGGCTGCGCGACGGCGACCACGCCCACAGGATGCTCGCCGAACAGCTGAAGAACTCCACCCTGCCCAACCTCTGGGACACCCACCCGCCCTTCCAGATCGACGGCAACTTCGGCGCCACCTCGGGCATCGCCGAAATGCTGCTGCAGAGCCAGCACGACACCGTCGACATCCTCCCCGCCCTCCCGTCGGGCTGGCCGGACGGATCGGTGCGCGGGCTGCGCGCCCGGGGAGGCTTCACGGTCGACATCGAATGGGCCGCGGGGCAGGCCCGCCGTGTGGTGATCACGGCGAGCCGCAGCCGTGAAGTGACCGTCCGCAGCTCGCTGTTCGCGAGCGGCGAGAAGGTCTTCAAGGCACGTGCAGGCGGTCGCTACACGCTGGTCGCCGAGGGCTGAGCGAACAGCGCGGTCACCCGCGCCGCCGAGACACCGAGCCCCGTGGGACCGCTGATGTGCCACGGGGTTCCGGTGCCGCGCAGCAGGTCCTGCTCGCGGTAGCGCCGGCAGTCCCGGTGCCAGATCAGGATGCCCGCGATCCAGTGCTTGAGCTCCTGCACGTACCCGGCGAGGACCTCCCTCGCCTCCGCGTCCAGCCCGAAGTCGTCGTAGAGCACCGGGAGTTCCTGCTCGGCGACATGCAGGAACTGCCTCAGTCGCGACTTCATCAGGTCGTACACGATCGCCACCCCGGTCGGATAGTCCACCCCGAAGAAGTTCTGCACGACCAGGACGCCGTTGTGCACCTCGCCCTCGAACTCGATCTCCTTCTGGTACGAGAACAGGTCGTTGAGCAGACACGCGTAGTCCGCCGCCGCGTTCTCCAGGGAGCGCAGCGGCCCGCTGTGGTAGATCTCCGGCGGGACCTTCCTGCCGTGCCCCAGCCGGCACAGGCTCATCGTGAGGTCGGAGCCGAAGGTCATGCGCCGCATCTCGACGTAGTCCACCGGGTCGGGGATGCGGTTCTGCACCTGGTTCGCCAGCTCCCACACCCAGCTCGCGGTCATGTCCTCGACCGCCTTCCGGAACGCGCGGCGCCCGTCCGCGTCCATCGGGGCCGAGGTCCTCGCCCAGAGATCGGCGAGCCCCCGCTCCAGGGCGTTGACCGGTTCGGGCGTCCCGGATCCGTCCAGGGGCATGAACAGCGACAGACGCTCATTGGCGAGCTTGGCCCCCGCCAGGTCGCGGGCCCGTCCGTGCACCACCGGGAACCAGTCGTCGCCGTACGTCCCCCAGGTCAGCCACTGCGAGGAGAGGTCCAGCTCCTCCGGCGTCGCGTCCGGGTGCAGTCCCGCCGCGCACAGCGGCAGATCGGTCGCGACGAGGCGCTCCTCGTCCCAGATGTGCGAACCGGGCACCCCCGGCTGCGCCTCCAGGATGCCCATCCGGCCCGCCCAGTCCACGATCCGTACCCGCGCCCCGTCCAGATGCGGACTGAGCGTCGTGCCGAAGGGCAGCTCGAAGTCCGGCAGCAGCGACGGGCCGACGCGCTGGTACGGCACATGGGTGTGGCTGCGCAGCCGGGCCGCCTCCGAGCGTGACGTGAACCGGATCGACGCCGCGGCCATGCCGAAGCCGGTCGTGGCCGCTTCGACCGCGCCGTCGTTCATGTAGCGGCTGGAGCGCATGTGCCACTCATGACCGCCGGACTGCCAGTCCTGCAAGCCCTTGACGTACGCGAGAACGGCCGCGGCCTCGGGGGGATCGAGCCCCTTCTCCGCGCAGAGCGGCCCGAGTTCGGTGAGCGCGGTGTTCTCGAACTGCTGCAGCCGGGACGTCAGCAGATCGTTCACCGCGTCGGCGGCCTCCTGCGTGGTACAGCCGAGGAAGTGCTCCAGGACCAGCACACCGTTGCTGTTCTCGCCCTCGTCCTCGACCTCCCGCTGGTACGAGAAGAGGTCGTTGCGCAGGTGCACGCCGTCGGAGAAGGCGTCCCGCAGCACCCGCAGCGCACGCCCGTCGGCCACCGCCTCGGGGACCTCGGCGTCCGCCGCGTACTCCACGAGACCCGCCGACCAGGGGGCGCCGCCCACCTTGCGGCGCATCTCGATGTACTCGACGGGGTTCGCGATGCGCCCCTCGTCGATGTTGGCGAGCTCCCACAGCGACTCGTTGAGCAGGTTCTCCGTCGCCACGGCGAACCTGGCCCGCCAGGCGTCGGACATGCTCGGCACCGTACGCGTCCAGAGATCGGCCAGTCCCGCCTCGACCGGATTCGTCGGCTCCGGCATCGGGGCCCCGCGGTCCATCGGCATGAACGCCGGCAACCGGTCCAGATACTGCTTGGCGCCCTCACGGTCGGGGTTGCGCTTGAAGAGCTTCAGGAAGTGGTCGTCGAAGAAGAAGACCCACACGTACCAGTCGGTGACCAGCGAAAGCGCCTCGGCCGAGCAGTCGGGGTGGGTGTACGCGCACAGCAGCGCGTAGTCGTGGGAGTCGATGTCCTTCTCCTCCCAGATGCCCGAACCCTCCACCATCCCTATGCTGCGCGCCCACTGCTTGGTGTGTACTCGGGCCTCCTCGACGTGGGCGTTGAGCCGCGCCGGATACGGAACGTAGAAATCCGGCAGGGTGAACGGCTGAGCCATGTGCGTCCGGCCTTTCCTGGATCGCCGTGCGAACGCCGCACGGACGTGATCGTGTCGGCGCGAGCACTACCCTTCGGCCGTTCGGGGCACGCACATCCGGCATTAGTCACACAAAAGGCGTGCTCGTGGATGGCGGCCGGACACGGATCGGCGGCCGACCCGCCCCTCCGTGGGACCCGGGCAACGCGCCGTCGCCGAAGACCAGTTGAATTTTTCCGTCGCAGGTCAGTAGCCCTGCCAGTGGTCTGGTCCACTGGCTCGACCCGCGACCTCCATGGATCCCTTGACGTGCTGTCATCTCAGGTCGGAGAGTGTGCGCGCACAGCGGAACAGTGGGATCGGATCAGGCACGGCTCCATCACGCACGGCTCCAAGAAGGGTTGTCATGACGTCCAAGCAGAGGACCGGACTCGCACTCGCGTTGACAGGTGTCGGCGCACTGAGCATGGCGCTGCTCAGCCCCACGGTGCAGGCCGGTGCGGCCGGAGTGCGGCCGGAATGCCCCCGCAGCCTCGGATGCGACTGGGTACCGGCGGCCTACCAGCAGACGGGTGACCCGGCCGACAAGGAGACGTACGGGAATTACGACACCGCGGACCGACCGCACACCAGCAAGGTCAGATTCATCGTTCTGCACGACACCGAGGAAGACTTCGACACCACCCTGAAGATCTTCCAGAACCCGCTGAAGCAGACCTCCGCCCACTACGTGGTGCGCTCGGCCGACGGCCATGTCACCCAGATGGTCAAGGGCAAGGACGTCGCCTGGCAGGCGGGCAACTGGTACGTCAACAGCCACTCCATCGGCATCGAGCAGGAGGGCGTCGCCGTCGAGGGCGCCAAGTGGTACACCCCCGAGATGTACCGCTCGACCGCCAAGCTGGTGCGCTACCTCGCGGCCAAGTACGACATACCGCTCGACCGCCAGCACATCATCGGTCACGACGGAGTGCCGCCCACCAGCGCGTCCGGCACCAAGAACATGCACTGGGACCCGGGCACGTACTGGGACTGGAACCGCTTCATGGCGCTGCTCGGCAAGCCCACCGTGCCGAGCGCCCCCAAGAGAAGCGAACTGATCACCGTCAGCCCGGACTTCAAGAAGAACCAGCAGGCGTTCCGCGACTGCGAGAAGGGCGTCGACCTGCCGGTCCAGGGTTCCAGCGCCGTCCCGCTGCACACCGCACCGTCCACGGACGCGCCCCTCTTCTCCGACCCCGGCCTGCACACCGACGGCTCGCCCGGCACGAACTGCGCGGCCGACTGGGGCAGCAAGATCAGCGCCACCCAGCAGGCCGTCGTCGCGGACCACGCCCCCGGCTGGACGGCGATCTGGTGGTACGGCCAGAAGGCCTGGTTCGAGACCCCGGCCCGCAGCCGGAACACCACGCCGACCTCCGGCTATGTCGTCAGGCCCAAGGCGGGCCGCACGGACGTACCGGTGTACGGGGTCGCGTACCCGGAGGCGTCCGAGTACCCCGCGGACTTCGCGGACAAGCGGGTGGGCTCGCCGCTCCAGTACACGATCAAGGCCGGCCAGTCCTACCCCGGTGGGGGCGAGGCGCCGACGGGCTTCTTCTACGCGCCGACGATCGACTCCTCGTACCCGCTCGACCACGCGTACTTCGGTGGCAAGGAGAAGTACGTGACGGTGCAGATCGGCCACCGGATCGCCTTCGTGAAGGCGTCCGACGTGGACATCGTGCGCACGCGCTGAGACCGCGCCGAAGCCGTCGCAGCTGCGACGGAATGCCGGGCAACCCGTACGACCAGAAGGAGGCCTTCATGCACAAGCCGATCCGGACCGCCGCCACCGCGGCCACGGGCGTCGCCCTGGCGCTCGCACTCACCGGCGCAGGAGCCGTCGTCACCGTCGCGACGGTCTCGGCCGCCGCCGCGTCCGAGACCGGGGCGCAGGGCTGGGACGTCTCCGGCTCCTTCGACACCCAGCAGGAGTGCGTCGCGGCCGGGGACGCGGGCGTCACCGACGGGAGCTGGGCGCAGTACCGGTGCGTGCTGTTCGAGGCCCGGTGGGACCTGATGACTCCCGCGTAACCGCACGACGAAGTGTCGGCGTGACCGGTGCCCCTCCGCGTATCATCCGTGCGCGGAGGGGCACTCGGGCTCAGCCCGCGACCAGCCGGTTCACCTGCGCGGGAGACAGGGCGTGCTCGATGGCGAGGATCCCCGCCCCCACCGCTGCCGCGTTCTCACCCGTGCGGCTCGGCTCGATCCGCAGCAACTGGGTGGCCAGCGGATGCGAGCGCCGGTACACCGCCTCCCGCACCCCGGCGAGCAACTGGTCGTGAACGGCGGCCAGCGCGCCGCCCATCACCACAGTGTCCGGGTTGAAGAAGTTCACCAGGCCGGCGAGGACCTCGCCGACCGCCCGCCCGGCCTCCCGCACCATGCGTACGGCGTCCCGGTTACCGGACTGCACCAGCCGCACGACATCGCTGCCCGATGCCGCGTCCTGCCCCAGTCCGACCAGCTTCGCCGCCAGTGACGCACCGCCCGCGACCGCCTCCAGGCAGCCCGAATTGCCGCACCGGCACGGATCGTCGAGATCCCCGACCCGGATATGGCCGATGTCGCCCGCGCACCCCTGCGCCCCCCGGTGCAGCCTGCCGTCGGCGACGATTCCGCAGCCGATCCCCGTACCGACCTTGATGTACAGCAGATAGCGGCAGTCCGGGAAAGCGCGCCGCTGCTCGCCCAGCGCCATCACGTTCACATCGTTGTCGACGAGCGCCCGCACCCCGAACCGGGAAGCGAAGAACTCCGGGATCGGGTATTGGTGCCAGCCCGGCATGATCGGCGGATCGACGGGACGGCCGGTGGAGAACTCCACCGGGCCCGGCACCCCGACGCCGATGGACCGCAGCGTCCTCGGCTCCCGGTGCGTCTCCTCCAGCAGGGCGCGCACGGTGCGTTCCACGTGCCGCAGCACGGAATCCGGGCCGTCCCCGATCGACAGCGGCTCCTCGTGCGTGGCGAGCGTGGTCCCACCGATGTCCATCAGCGCCACCCGGCAGTGCGAGGCCCCCAGATCCACCCCGGCCACCGCGTGCTCACGGGTGCGCAGCGCCAGCCGCCGGGGCGGCCGGCCGCCGGTGGAACCGCCGTCGGCGTCCTCGTCCACGAGACCGTGCGCGATCAACGCGTCCACTCGCTGGGAGACCGTCGAACGGGCCATTCCGGTGACCCGGGCAATATCGGCACGGGTCGCCACCGCCCCGGAACCGATCAGTGCGAGCACCTCGCCCGGCGAGTGCGATGCGGCAGCGGAATTGCGATCCGACGGCGAAGACATGGCAGTCACCCTAGGGACGACTTTCGCTGCTCACAAGGCATCCAATGTTCGGGCATCGGCATAAGTGAGGGCCAAGTCGCCGTAAAACAAAGGTGCTTGAGACCTTGACACTCCCAATGGCTGTCACGACTCTGCTCTGCAGACCACTGAGCGAGGAGCAGTTCGATGCTGACGATGCAGGGTGTGTCCAAGAGCTTTCTCGGGGTGCGTGTGCTCGAAGGGGTGGGGCTCGACCTCGAAGCCGGAGAAGTGCATGCCCTGGTGGGGGAGAACGGTGCGGGAAAGTCGACACTGATGAAGATCCTCGCGGGCGAGCACTTACCCGACGCGGGAACCCTCACCATCGACGGCACCGCTCACTCCTTCAGTCACCCGGCCCAGGCCCAGGCCGCCGGGATCGGCATCATCCACCAGGAGTTCGCGCTCCTGGAGCACCGCACGGTCGCCGAGAACGTCTTCCTCGGCCGCGAACCGACCCGGTACGGACTCGTCGACCGACGCACCATGGAGCGGCGCACCGCCGAACTCCTCGCCGAGCTCGACGAGACCGGCATCACCCCCCGGACCCCCGTCCACGAGCTGTCCGTCGCACGCCGGCAGACCGTGGAGATCGTCAAGGCCCTCGCATCCGACGTCCGCATCCTGGTGATGGACGAACCCACCGCCGCACTCGCCGACCACGAGGTCGAGCGGCTCTGCGCCCTGGTCCGCCGCCTGACCGCCCGCGGACTCGGCATCCTCTACGTCTCGCACCGGCTCCGCGAGGTCTTCGACCTCTCGCGGCGCATCACCGTTCTCAAGGACGGCCGCCGCGTCACCACCCTCGACACCTGCGACACCGACGCCGACACGGTGGTGCGCGCCATGGTCGGACGGGAACTCGGCGCCTACTACCCGCCCCGGGCCCGCCCGGGAGAGCCCGGCGAGGCGCGGCTCACGGTGAGCGGCGGCGGCAACGCCCGGATCTCCGGCATCGATCTGACCCTGCGGGCCGGCGAGGTCGTCGGCGTCGCCGGTCTCCAGGGCTCCGGCCGCACCTCCCTCGCCCGCGCCCTCTTCGGCGTCGACCCCTTCACCACGGGCACCATGACCGTCGGCGGGGAGCCGCTGCGCCCGGCACGCCCCCGGGAAGCCGTCCGGGCCGGAATCGCCCTGGTCACCGAGGACCGCAAGGGGGAGGGCCTCGCGCTGCACCAGTCGGTGGCCGACAACGCGCTGCTCGTGACCCGCGCCGTCCCCGCGCGCGGCGGACCGGCCGCGCGCCGCGAGGTGACCGCGCTGCTGGAACGCGTACGCCTCCACGCCCACGGCGACGACCAGCAGGTCCAGTACCTGTCCGGCGGCAACCAGCAGAAGGTCGTCATCGCCAAATGGCTCGCCGCCCGCCCCCGGGTGCTCCTCTTCGACGAGCCGACCCGCGGCGTCGACGTCGGCGCCAAGGCGGCCATCCACACCCTCGTGAGGGAACTGGCACGCGAGGGCCTCGCGGTACTGATCATCTCCTCCGAACTGCCCGAACTGATCGGCATGAGCGACCGCATCCTCGTCATGGCCGAAGGCCGCCTCGCCGGTGAACTGCCCGCCGGTGCCCCGGAAGAGGCCGTCATGCGCGTCGCCACCGGCGGCGACCGCGCATGGGAGGGAGCAGCATGACCGCGCTACGGCCCGACTTGAGCACCCGGCCCCGTGCCAACCCGCCACGGACGGCCCGGCCGCGCCTCAGCGGCCCCGTGGCCGGGGTCTGGCTCGCCGCCCTCGCCGTCACCGTGCTCGGCTGGATCGCCGTCGCGGCCCGCGGCGGGGACTTCCTGACCGTGACCAATGTCGTCACGATCCTCCAGAACTGTGTCGCCCTCGGGCTCGTGGCCGTCGGCCAGTCCGTCGTCATCCTCACCGGATCGCTCGACCTGTCCGTCGCCTACCTCATCAGCCTGGGCACCCTCGTCGCCGCGGAGACGATGAAGAGCGGCAACGTGCTCGTCGCCGTCATCGCCGTCCTCGCGCTCTGCGCAGCCGTCGGCCTGGCCAACGGGCTGATCGTCACCGGCCTCAAGGTCAACGCGTTCATCGCCACCCTCGGCACGGCCTTCATCCTGCGCGGCTGGATCGAGGACAACTACACCGGCCCCGCGGGCAAGGTCCCCGCCTCCTTCCAGCACCTCGGCTACGACCGGATCGGGCCGGTTCCCGTCTCCCTCTTCCTCCTCCTCGCGGTCGCCGCCGCCCTCTGGCTGATCACCCACCGCACCCGGCTCGGCCACCACATGTACGCGACCGGCGGTGACGAGCACGCCGCCCGGCTCTCCGGCGTCCGCACCCGGCGCACCGTCATCGCCGCACACCTCCTGTGCTCGCTCTGCGTCGGCGCGGCGGCCCTCTTCCTCGCCGCCCGGCTCGGCGCCGGGGCTCCCTGGGCGGGCACGGAGGCCCGCTACGACCTGGAGTCCATCGCCGCCGTCGTCCTCGGCGGCACCGCGCTCGCCGGAGGGCGCGGGGGAGTGGCGGGCACCCTCGGCGGAGTTCTCGTCCTCGCCGTGCTCGACAGCGTCTTCAACCAGCTGTCCGTGGACCCGTTCTTCAAGAACGTCGTCCGCGGCGTCGTCATCATCGCGGCCGTCGCCCTCTACGCGCGGGGCCGCCGCACCCCGCAGGAGAGGACCGCATGACCACCGCCGCCCAGGCGCCCGCCGGCCGCCGTGTCCTGCGCGCTCTCACCACCGGCACACCCGTCTACCTCCTGCTCGCGGTGCTCCTCGCCGCGCTCGCCCTCACCGACCCGGGCTTCTACGAACCCGACCGCTTCCTCTCCTTCGTCAAGCGCGCCGCACCCCTGGTGATCCTCGCCGCCGGCCAGTACCTGGTCATCGTCTGCGGCGAGTTCGACCTCTCCGTCGGAGCGATCGTCACCGCGGGGGTGGTCGTCGCCGCCGAGCTGTACGGTTCGTTCCCGGCCGCGCCCTGGCCGCTCGTCACCGCGGTGCTGCTGCTCGCCGGAGCCCTCGCCGGTCTCGTCAGCGGACTGATCACCACTCTGCTGCGCGTGCCGTCGTTCATCACCACGCTCGGCATGATGCTGATCCTCGAAGGTGCCGTCTTCTTCTGGACCGGAGGCTCCCCGCACGGCGCGCTGCCCGGGGAATTCCGCAGGCTGGGGCGAGGCACCGCGTTCGGCTGGCTGCCGTGGGCCGTGCTCGCCTGCGTCGTCGCGGGACTCCTGGCGGTACGCCTGATGCGTTCCGACTTCGGCCGTACGCTCCTCGCCACCGGCGACAGCGAACGAGCCGCGGCGCTGGCCGGAGTCCGGGTCGCGCGTGCCCGGACCATCGCCTTCGTGCTCTCCGGCGTCGCGGCGGCGCTCGCGGCCGTACTCGTCGGCGGCTTCTCGGGAGTCTCGGCGCAGGCCGGCCGGGGCTACGAGTTCGAGGCGATCACGGCCGTCGTCCTGGGCGGCGTGGTGCTCGGCGGTGGCCGGGGCTCCGTCGTCGCGGCGATGGCCGGGGCGTTCTCGCTCCAGGCACTGTTCACCCTGCTCAACCTCCAGGGCGTCTCCGGAGCCCTGGAATCGACCGTGCAAGGCGTCATCGTCATCGCCGCCGTCGCCCTCGGCGCAGCCGACTGGTCCCGGCTGCGCCGCCGCGGCACCGAACCCCCGGGAGCGAAAACCTCATGAGCACGCGAAAGATCGGACATGTCCTCGCGCCGGTCGCCGCCATGCTGGGCGCGGCCCTGCTGGCCGGCTGCACGAGCGACGCACCGCCCGACGCGCCCGGCGCCCGAGCGAGCGGCAGCACGGGCGACCCGGGTACCGGTGAGCAGTCGAAGTTCTTCGACCGGGCCGAGTACGAGCGCCAGCTCGGCCTCGCCGAGGTGACCCCGCAGGGGCCCGCCGGAAAACCGTGGGAGCAGATGCTCGGCCCGAAGCTCGTCGACACCACCCAGTACCGGAAGAAGGGGTCCGGGGGAATCCGTCTCTGCTTCTCCAACGCCGGAGTCTTCAACCCCTGGCGCCAGGTCGGCCTGAAGAACATGCGGGCCGAGGCCGCACTCCACAAGGAGATCACCGGCTTCACCGTGCTCGACGCACAGGGCAAGGACGACAAGCAGATCTCCGACATCCAGGAACTCGCAGGCCAGGACTGCGACGCCCTGATCGTCTCCCCGAACACCACGGCCACCCTCACCCCCGCCGTCGAGCAGGCCTGCGGAAAGGTGCCCGTGATCGTCTTCGACCGGGGTGTCGAGACCGACTGCGCCGTCACCTTCATCAACCCGATCGGTGGTTACGGATATGGGGCGGTCGCCGCCGACTTCCTCGTCGGGAAGGTGAAGCCCAAGGGGAAGATCCTCGCCCTGCGGATCTCCCCGGGAGTCGATGTGCTGGAGACCCGCTGGTCGGCGGCGAAGCTCGCGTTCGACAAGAGCGGACTCCACGTCGTGGACGTGAAGTTCACCGACGGCGACCCGGCGAAGACCAAGGCGATCGTCACCGACGCCCTCACCCGCAACGGCGACATCGACGGCGTCTGGATGGACTCCGGGGCGACCTCCGTCGCCGCCGTCGAGGCATTCGAGGACGCCGGAAAGGACGTACCGCCCATCACCGGCGAGGACCAGCAGGACTTCCTCCAGGTCTGGAAGGAGAAGAAACTCACCGCCATCGCCCCCTCGTACCCCACCTTCCAGTGGCGCACCCCGGTCATCGCCGCGCTGAAAATCCTCAAGGGGGAGCAGGTCCCGAAGGAGTGGAAGCTTCCGCAGCCCACCGTCACCCAGGACACCCTCGACCAGTACTACAAGCCCGGCATGCCGCCCCTGCACTACGCGATGTGCGGCTGCGAGAACCTGCCCGGATTCCCGGAGAAGTGGGGAGGAAAGAAGTGACCGTCGCCTTCCCGCTCGGTGCCAATCCGTGGATCTGGCACTCGCCGGTGACGTACGAAACGCTCGGTGACGTCCTGCCGCGGCTGTCCGGGTGGGGCTTCGACTGCGTCGAGATCCCACTGGAGAACGAACGGGACTGGGCGCCCGCATCCGTCGCCAAGCTCCTCGACGCCTCCGGCCTCGCCCCCGCCGCGGTGATCGCCGTCATGCCGCCCGGCCGCGACCTGGTCCGCACCGATCCGCAGACCGTCCGGGTCACCCAGGACTACCTGCACCGCTGCGTCGACGCCGCCCGCGCCCTCGACGCCCCCACCGTCGCCGGACCCATGTATGCGGCGGTGGGCCGGACCTGGCGGATGGACCGCAACGAACGCGCCGCGGCGTACGAGGAGTTGCGGGAGAACCTCGCCCCGGTCGTCGAACACGCCCGCGCGGCTGGGGTGCGCCTCGCCGTGGAGCCCCTCAACCGGTACGAGACGAGCCTGCTCAACACCGTCGACCAGACCCTCGAAGCGCTGACCGGACTCCCCGGGGCCACCATCGGCCTCGCGCTCGACGTCTACCACCAGAACATCGAGGAACGCTCGCTGCCCGACGCCGTGCGCCGCGCGGCCGGCCGCATCGTCCATGTCCAGGTGTGCGCCAACGACCGGGGCACGCCCGGCGCCGACTGTCTCGACTGGCCCGGCTTCCTCACCGCGCTCACCACGAGCGGCTACTGGGGCCCGCTCTGCATCGAGTCGTTCACCGCGCACAACGACGCCATCGCGGTCGCCGCCTCGGTCTGGCGGCCGCTCGCCGGTACCCAGGACAGCATCGCGACCGACGGCCTGGCCTTTCTGCGCCGGGCCCTGAGGGCTGTCCCGTAATCCCTGGCGGGCGTGCGACGACAGCTATGGCACCTCGCCGCGTTGTCGGAACGCCCGAATACATCCAGTATTCGGGCATCCCTCCGCCTTGCGATGGACCGCATCAGACGCCGCACGCTGATCCATCAGGGATTACGGGACAGCCCTCGGCACCACCCCCTGACCCCGCTCGTCCGCAACCCGCAGAGAGGACCCGCTCGTGAGCCGTCACCGATTGCGCTGTCATGTACGTGACATGCAGCGTACGTTCATCGCGCTGGTGGGCGCACTGCTCCTCGCGCTCACCGCACTGCCCGCCACCGCAGCCACCACCGGCAAGGCCCCCGCCTTCAGAGCCCTGCTCTTCACCCGCGCAGTCGGCTACGTGCACGCCTCCATCCCGGCCGGCATCCAGATGTTCAAGGAGGAAGCGGCCGCCGACGGATTCGAGGTCGTCGAGACCGCCGACCCCGCGGTCTTCGACACCACGAAGCTCAAGGACTTCGATGTCGTCGTCATGCTGCAGAACTCCGGCATGGTCTGGGACACCGACGCCCAGCGCGAAGCGATGCAGGCCTATGTACGCGGCGGTGGCGGCGTCGTGGCCATCCACAACACCCTCGACATGGGCATCGAGGAGACCTTCCCCTGGTGGGACGAGGCCATCAACGGCGGCGTCCACATGCCCGCCCACTCACCCGGCGTCCTCCAGGGCACGGCCAAGGTCGCCGACCGCGTCCACCCCTCCACCGCGGGACTCCCCGAACGCTGGGAGCGCCCCGAGGAGTGGTACAACTTCGACCGGAACCCCCGCGGTGACGTCCACGTCCTGGTCACCGCCGACGAAACCACGTACAACCCCGGCGGCTCCGCCATGGGCGCCGACCACCCGATCTCCTGGTGCCGCAACACCGAGGGCGGCAGGGTCTGGGCGACCGCCATGGGTCACGACACCGCCTCGTACAGCGAAGCCGCCTTCCGTACCCATGTCATGGGCGGCGTCAGGTGGGCCGCGGGCAACAAGCCCGGCGACTGCGGCGGCACCGTCTGGAGCGGCTACGAGAAGGTCGCACTCGACGACAACACCGCCGACCCGATGGAACTCGACGTGGCCAAGGACGGACGGGTCTTCTACGTCCAGCGCAGCGGCGAGGTCAACATCTACGACCCGGCGACCCACGCCATCACCACCGCCGGGAAGCTCGACGTCTACACCGGCGGCGAGGACGGCCTGGTCGGCATGGAACTCGACCCGGACTTCATGAAGAACCACTGGATCTACCTCTACTACGCCCCCGCGGGCGCCCCAGAGGACGTCAACCGGCTCTCCCGCTTCACGGTCGAGAGCAACACCCTCGACCGCGCGAGCGAGAAGAAGCTCCTCGACGTCCCCGCCTACCGCGACCGCACCTTCCCCGAGCCCGGACACACCGGAGGGGCCGTCGAGTTCGGTCCCGACCGCACGCTCTACCTCGGCGTCGGCGACGACACCCCGCCCAACCTCGACCCGAACTGGCAGGGGTACGCCCCGCTCGACTGGCGTGAGGGCAAGCAGATGCTGGACGCCGCCCGCACCGCGGGCAACACCGACGACCTGCGCGGCAAGATCCTTCGCATCAAGCCCAAGAACTCCGGCGGTTACACCATTCCCAAGGGCAACCTCTTCGCCCCCGGCACGGCGAAGACCCGCCCCGAGATCTACGCCATGGGCTTCCGCAACCCCTTCCGCTTCACCGTCGACCCGAAGACCGGCTATGTCCACGCCTCCGACTACGGCCCCGACCGCGGACTGCCCACCACCGACCGGGGACCCGAGGGCCTCGTCGAGTACAACGTCATCAAGAAGGCAGGCAACTTCGGCTGGCCGTTCTGCCATGGCAACAACCAGGCATACGCCCCCTACAACCCGGACACCAAGGAAATCGGCCCGAAGTTCGACTGCGCCAACCCGGTCAACCCCTCGCCCAACAACACCGGCCTGACCGAACTCCCGCCGATCCAGCAGCCGGAGATCTGGTACGGCTACGGGGAGTCGAAGGAGTTTCCCGAGGTCGGCAGCGGCGGCTCGGCCCCGATGAGCGGTCCCGTCTACCACTACGACCGGAAGAACCCGTCCACCACGAAGTTCCCCGCCTACTTCGAGGGTGCGAGCTTCTTCTACGAGTGGTCGCGCGACTTCGTCAAGGAAGTCCGCTTCGACAAGGACCAGAAGGTCCTGAAGATCAATGACTTCCTCTCCACCCAGAAGTTCAACAAGCCCATGGACATGACGTTCGGACCCGACGGTTCGCTCTACGTCCTCGAATGGGGCAGCTCCTTCGGCGGCGGCAACAACGACTCCGGGCTCTACCGCATCGACTACGCGCAGGGGCAGCGCGCACCGGTCGCCAAGGCCGCCGCCTCCGCCACCGACGGCCCCGTCCCGCTG
Source organism: Streptomyces sp. NPDC058240 (assembly GCF_042882135.1). Taxonomy (NCBI): domain Bacteria; kingdom Bacillati; phylum Actinomycetota; class Actinomycetes; order Kitasatosporales; family Streptomycetaceae; genus Streptomyces; species Streptomyces sp. NPDC058240. Next base: position 20,937 of record NZ_JBHVWT010000024.1, on the reverse strand, counting down.
AAGGTCGACTTCTCCAGCCGGGGCAGCGAGGAACCGGACGGCGACACGCTCAGCTACGCCTGGGACTTCGACGGCGACGGCACCTACGACTCCACCGAGGCGGACCCCAGCCACACCTACACGGCCAAGGGCGACTTCGCCGCCCAGCTGAAGGTGACCGACTCCACCGGTAGGTCCGGCTACGCCAACATCCCCGTCACGGCGGGTAATACGGCCCCGAAGGTGACGATCGACTTCCCGGTCAGCGGCAAACTCATCGAGTTCGGCGACAAGATCCCGTACAAGGTCACGGTCACCGATCCCGAGGACGGCCCCGTCGACTGCTCCAAGGTCACCGTCAATCCGGCCCTGGGCCACGACGACCACGAGCACCCCACCACCGACATCCCCGGCTGCGAAGGGACCGTGGACACCGGTGACCTGGGAGGCCACCCCGAAGGCGCGGACCTCACCTACGTACTCAACGCCAAGTACACCGACAAGGGCGGCGACGGCGTCTCCGCCCTGACCGGTTACGGTCGCGCCGTGCTCCAGCCGAAGCACAAGCAGGCGGAGTACTACGACGCGCAGTCCGGCACCCGGATCGTCGCCCAGGAAGGAGCCGAGAACGGCAAGCGGATCGGAGACGTCTCCGACGGCGACTGGGTCGCCTTCGACCCGATGAGCGTCGAAGGCATCGGCACGGTCAGCTACCGGCTGTCCTCACCCAACGGGGTCGGCGCGATCGAACTGCGCGCGGACGCCGCCGACGGCCCGCTGCTCGCCACCACCCCGGTGCCCAATACTGACGGCTGGGACAACTACCGGGCGACTTCGCCCGTGCCCGTCCAGGAACTGAAGGGAACCCACAAGCTGTACCTCGTCTTCACGTCCCCGCAGGACAATTCCTTCGACGTGGACGCGGTCGACTTCAGGAGTCCCTGACAGCACATCGGCGCGCTGCGGGCCCGGTGTTGTCGGCACCGGTCCCGCAGCGCGCGTCCCCCTGGCAGAGTCAGCGAGTGCCGACCGCGGCACGCACGGCCCTGCGGGCCATCGCGCAGTCGTCGTGCAGCCGGCGCAGCAACAGCCGCTGCTCCTCGCTCGACGACAGCGCACCCGGGCGGTCCTGCCCGGCGCCCGAGGTCGCCGAGTCGCGCATGGCCCGCTGCACGGCCGTCTCGTACGTACGGATCTCGCGGGTCAGCACCAGCATCAGGTTCACCAGGAACGCATCCCTTGCCGCGGGCCCGGCGGCCTGCGCCAGCTGGCTGATCTGACGCCGCGCCACCGGTGCGTCACCGAGCACCGTCCAGAGCGTCGCCAGGTCGTAGCCGGGCAGATACCAGCCCGCGTGCTCCCAGTCCACCAGTACCGGGCCCGTGGGCGACAGCAGGATGTTGGAGAGCAGCGCGTCACCGTGACAGAACTGCCCCATGCCCTGGCGGCCGCCCGCGTGCGCCAGGCCGTGCAGCAGCTTCTGGAGATCGCCCAGATCCCGGTCGGTGAACAGCCCCAGCTCGTGATAGCGGGCGATCCGCGAGGCGTAGTCGAGCGGGGCGTCGAAGAGCCCCGGCGCCGGCCGCCAGGCGTTGACCCGGCTGATCGCGCCCAGCGCCGCCCGAATATCGGCCCGGGGCGGAGCCTCCGACGGATGTCTGGTCAACGCGGCCACCCGGCCGGGCATCCGTTCGATCACCAGGGTGCAGTTCTCCGGATCGGCCGCGATGAGCCGCGGCACGCGCACCGGCGGACGGTGCCGGACGAACGCACGATATGCAGCTATTTCGTGACGGAACCGTTCCGACCACGCGGGGGAGTGGTCCAGTAAACACTTGGCGACCGCGGTCGCACGGCCGGTGGAGCCGACGAGCAGCACCGAACGGCCACTGCGGCGCAGCACCTGGACCGGGTTGAACTCGGGGCAGATCCGGTGCACCGAGGCGATCGCCATTCTCAGCTGCGCGCCCTGCGCGCCGGACAGGTCCAGCCGGCCGCTGAGCGGGGGGCCCACCAGACCCGCCGGCCGCCGCGGCCGGACCGCGCCGGGCGCCGATGGAGCGGCATGCGGAGCGAGGTACGGTCCGCCGCCGGCCCCCAGGGGACGAAGCGGCCGGGGCGGGGCGGTCACGGAGGACGATGCTGTGTACATGGGCGAGACAGATCCCTTCGCGCGCCGACAAGTTGCGTGCGCCGCCCCGGCCGGCGGCCGTTCGGCACCCTGGGGAGTACCTAGGGCTGCCGGGCGGGGTGGCGCTTTCCTACCTGACACCGGCCGACGGGTGGCAGACCATGTGGCGCACCCTGGCGAACCCTGGCGAATAGTCGCAAGGCATCTGACAGGGGGTTACTGTCAACACAGCCGAGAACCTGGGGGCTTGACGTGACCGGAGAACCCAACACCCGCCTGTCCGACCTGTTCGGCCTTGCCGGCTGGTCCAAGGGCGAACTCGCGAGAATGGTGAACAGGCAGGCGGCGGCCACGGGCCACCCGCAACTGGCCACCGACACCTCGCGGGTGAGGCGTTGGATCGACATGGGGGAGTCCCCCCGCGATCCCGTGCCCAAGGTGCTGGCTGCCCTGTTCACCGAGCGACTCGGTCGTGTCGTGACCATCGAGGACCTCGGGTTCGGCCGACGCGGGCGTGTGGGGAAGCGGCAAGAGGCCGGGACGCAGGACAATCCCGACGGACTGCCGTGGGCGCCCGAGCGGACGGCAGCGGTCCTCACCGAATTCACGGGAATGGACCTCATGCTCAACCGACGCGGCTTGGTGAGCGCGGGCGCCGCGCTCGCCGCAGGATCGACCATCACCGGCCCCATGCACGACTGGCTGCACTCCGACCCCGTACTGGCGGCCGACGCGCCACGGATCGACGACCCGTTGTACGCGGACCCGGCCGGTTTCGACCGGTACGAGGCCGCACCCATCGGGTCGGACGAGATCGAGGCGCTCGAACGCTCCGTCGAGGTGTTCCGCGCCTGGGACGCCTCGCGGGGCGGCGGACTCCAGCGCAAGGCCGTGGTGGGCCAGCTCAACGAGGTGGGCGGCATGCTCGCCTACCGCCACCCCGACCATCTCCAGCGCCGACTGTGGGGTGTCGCGGCCAACCTCGCGGTACTCGCGGGATGGATGTCCCACGACATCGGCCTCGAACCGACCGCCCAGAAGTACTTCGTCATCGCGGCGCACGCGGCGCGCGAGGGCGGCGACCGCCCCCGGGCGGGCGAGGCGCTCTCCAGGGCGGCCCGTCAGATGATCCACCTCGGCCGTCCCGACGACGCCCTGGACCTGATGAAGCTCGCCAAGTCCGGCTCCGGGGACATGGTGCTGCCGCGCACCCAGGCGATGCTGCACACCATCGAGGCGTGGGCGCAGGCGTCCATGGGCCGCGGCCAGGCGATGCGGCGCACGCTCGGCAAGGCCGAGGAACTCTTCACCTCGGACAAGAGCGATGTGCCGCCGCCCAGTTGGATGCAGATGTTCGACGAGGCGGATCTGCACGGCATGCAGGCCCTGGCGTTCCGTACGCTCGCCGAACACGATCCATCGGCGGCGATCGTGGCTCAGCGCCATGCCAAACAGGCGCTGGAGCTGCGGGCCAACGGACGCCAGCGGTCCAAGATCTTCGACTACATCTCGCTCGCCTCGGCATGCTTCATCGCCGACGATCCCGAGCAGGCCGACCGGTACGCGCGACTCGCCCTGGTGACGATGGGGGAGACCTCCTCGCACCGCACCTGGGACCGGCTGCGCGAAATGTACCGGCTCACGGGCCAGTTCGCGGGCTACGCGAAGATCCAGGATCTGCGTGAGGAGATCGAGCTCTCCCTGCCGCAGAGCTCCATCATCAAGCAGCCCAGGCGGTCCTCGCAGATCTGAGACGCGGGCGTCACGATGAAGGGGCGCCGAACACAGACCGTCCGAGCACTGCACCCGTAGGCGGGTCAGCCCTCCTGCGTCATTGAGGCGTGTCCGGTGTTCCGTGTGTCCGAGTGATTCTGTGCGCGTGCCGCCTGCTACTCCCCGATGCGGGCGATCAGTACGCAGGCGTCGTCCAGGCGCTCGGTGTCGCCGAACTCCGCGACGACGGTCCGCAGGCACTCCTGTGCCGAACGGGCCTGCGCGAACCGAGGTGCCAGAGCAAGCAGCGCGTCCGGGCCCGCACCCCGGTCGCTGTGACGGTTGAGCCCGTCGGTGTGCAGTACCAGCACGTCGCCGGGCAGCAGGCGCACCTCGTCCTGCTCGTACGCGACCCCGGAGGCCGCGCCGAGCAGGACCCCGTCCGGCGCTGGCAGCGGCCGCCCCACTCCGTCGCGGAACAGCAACGGTGCGGGGTGCCCGGCCTGCGCCCAGGCAAGGGTGCCGGTGGCCGGATCGACACGGCAGCACACCGCGCTGCCGAGAGCGGATTGGACGGAGGATTCCAGTAACTGATTGAGGTGCCCCATCAGAGCACCCGGCTCGATGCCGGCCACGGCCATTCCGCGCAGCGCGCCCAGCAGCATCGCCATGGCCGAGGTGGCCTGGATGCCGTGGCCGGTCAGATCACCGACCGTGAGGACGGTCCTGCCGTCCGGCATTTCAAGTGCGTCGTACCAGTCGCCGCCGATGAGTGAACTCGACTCCGACGGAAGGTAGTGGGCCGCGATGTCCAGCGCGCCGGGCCCCTGCGAGGGAAGCCGCAGCGATCCCCGCCACGGGGGAAGTACGGCCTCCTGGAGCTCGACCGCCAGACGGTGCTCGGTCCGTTCCCTGTGCTCCCGGCGGCGCAGCGAGTCATGGGTCCGGTGTAGCGCCTGCTGGCTGCGCCGCAGCTCACTGACGTCGCGCAGGACGGCCCACATGGAGGCGGTGCACCCGTCCGAGTCGAGGACTGGCTCACCCATCATGTGGAGTGTGCGCATCCGGCCGTCCGTCCGCAGGATGCGGAACTCACCGTCTATCGGCTTTCCGTCCACCAGGCAGTCCGTCACCAGGGAGGTGAGCAGGGGCTGGTCCTCGGGAAGGAGCATGGACGGGAGCTCGTCCAGCGAAAGCGGCCCGGCTTCGGGGGACCTGCCGAAGATCTGGAACAGCTCCTCGGACCAACTGACTTCGTCGGTGAGCAGATTCCACTCCGCGCTGCCCACGCGGCCGATCAGCGATCCCGGTTGCGGATCGTCGTAACGCTCCGGTGCGCCTTCTTCCGCCGAGTCCTGCGCCGCCTCCTGCGCCGAGGCCTCCGCGAGGTGCCCGGAGGTCGGGGACGGCAGGCCCTCCCGGAGCTGTCCCAGGTGCGTGCCGAGATCGTCGAGATGATGGACCGCGAGATCGCAGAGCGCCCGTTGCCAGCGCAGCTGCGGGTCTTCCTCGTCGATCAGCACCGTGTCCCGCCGCACGGCATCCACGTCACCACGGAGCCGAAGGGTCCGGTTGATCAGCGCATCGACGGCGTCGCGCTCGGGTGGCTGTGGGGCGGGGCGGTCCGCGGACAGATGGGGCGGCATCTCGTACTCCGATACTGGCGCGGCACGACCAAGTCTGAAAGGTGGACCGAAGACGACTGTGGCACAGCCTGCGGGGGCCCGTAAGGGATTTGGCAACACTCGATGCGTTCTTGCTTCTGGCATATGCCGCAGGCTGCACGGGGTGCCGATCCGTCGAACAGCCTTGCTTCCGGCGGACGTTGACGCAAGTCATCCGGCGTGTGCGGACGGTTGTGCGCCCGCGCGCGTCGTTCTCGTGTCACGCGCCCGGCCCGATCGGGGGCATATGCGCGGCGTCGCAGGTGCCGCGCGGGAATGCGGTTCGGGTCGGCCGCGTTACAGCACCAGAACGAAAACGAAACCCATTCCCGCCAGAGGGAGTGGGGTTGGTGCAAGAGTCTGGAGGTGCCCATGGCCCGCAGTGAGTCCCGCCCCGTCGTGACGCTCCGGTCGACAGTCGGAACCGGGCAGAGTTATGTGACGCGCAAGAGCCGTCGGAACAACCCCGACCGTCTGGTGCTGCGCAAGTTCGATCCCGTGGTGGGGCAGCATGTGCTCTTCCGCGAGGAGCGCTGACCGCGGATCTGCCGGAAGGCCTCATTCCGTGCTGTGGATCACAGTGCGGGGTCCGCATTTCCGGGAACGGGAAGCGATGGTTTATTGTTCATCTATATGTGGATGTCGCGCACCGCGCCCACTCGCAAGCCGCCCCGGCTGGATTCCCCCGATCCGGCCGGGGCTTTCCTCTGCGCCCGAGCTCCGTCGTGATCAGCCCCCGGACGGCCTTCGGCGCAACATCTCGACGAGCAGCGCGCCCGCCGCCGACAGCGCGGCCGGCACTGCTGCCGCGCCCGGCCACAGGCGTACGGCCAGCGCGGTCATGGCCGCGCCCACCACGACCGCGATCAGCCTGCCGGCCACCCAGCGGTCCCGGTGCTCCCACGACTGCAGAGCCGCCCGGCCGACGAGGGCCGTGAGCGTGCCGGTGAAGTAATTGGTGGGCGTCGCGCGGATACGGCCCTGGATGCCCATGGCCACTGCGACGAGCACCAGCAGCCCCAGCCGGTCCCCGTCGGAAGCGACCGGGCCCAGCGCCCACAGCACGGCCCCCGCCGTCAGCAGGACCACCTCGATCAGCAGCATCACCGGCAGCGGCCACCGCAATCGCTCGTTCATCCACGCGCCGCAGGTGACACCGATGCCGTAGGCGACCAGCGCGGTGATCACCCGCAGTGCCACCCCGTGTTCTCCGGCACCGGCGGCAGAGATGCCGAGCAGCACCAGATTTCCGGTCATCACCCCGGCGAAGACCTGGCCGACGCAGATGAAGGCGAACGCGTCGGCCGCCCCGGAGGCGGCCGACAGAAGCAGCAGGGACCATTCGCCCCGTGGATCGAGCCCGGCGCTGACGGCGGGAGCGGAGGGGCGCATGGGAGTGGACACGCCTGCATTCTCGGCTCGGGCGCCGCCGGGATCACGACTCGCGGCCCGCGCGGCGCGCCGGGCCGGGGCGGTCCCGCACCGGCAGGGCGCTGACACGCCCCGCCGCATCCCTCTAGAGTCCTCCGTCGTGAACAGGCATATGGCGTTCGAGCGACTGCACAACTTCCGTGACGTCGGGGGTTATTCGGGGGAGGGCGGCCGACCGGTTCGCCGGGGACGGCTCTACCGGTCCGATTCGCTGGGCAAACTGCGCGGCGAGGACTGGGACCGGTTTTTGGCCCTGGGGATCGGCACGGTCATCGACCTGCGGTACGACTGGGAGATCGCCGCCAAGGGGCGAGTGCCCGAGGCGCCGGGACTGCGTTACCACCACCTCAGCATCGAGCACCGGCCCTTCGACCAGGCCGCACTGGGACCGGAGGTGGAGACCGGGCGCTTCCTGGCCGACCGGTACGCCGAGGTCGCCCACGACGGAGCCGTCGAACTCCGCCGCGCCCTGGAAGTGATCGCCGCCGAGGACAGCGGACCCGTCGTCTTCCACTGCGCCTCGGGCAAGGACCGGACCGGGCTGCTCGCCGCACTGGTCCTGTCCCTGCTCGGCGTGGCCGAGGACGACATCGTCGCCGACTTCGCGCTCACCGGGCTCGCCACCGAACGGCTCCTGGCCGACTGGCGGGCGGACCGCCCCGGCCAGGAACCGGTCTGGCCCGGATACGGCCGGGCGCCCGCCGACGTCATGCGGTTCTTCCTGGCCGACCTCGCCGCGGCACACGGCTCCGTCCACGCCTACGCCACCGAATTCCTCGGTGCCGAGGAGGAATTGGTGGAGGCCCTGCGCGGCAACCTCCTCGAACCCACCGGGTGAGTCCGGGTGCCCCCGCCGCGGGCCGGGGCACCCGATCGGCCCGCGGCCGATTGCGGGTCGTTCCCTTCCGGCCCAGCGTGGGGTGACGTCGTACGCGCCGATGGCGTACGGATCACCGCCGACGAGGAGCGACATGGCTGACGCCCAGTGGAGCCCGGGCCCGAGGGCCTGGATCGCCGGCGAGTGGCTTCCCGTGCTGGACATCGTCGAGCCGCCACGACAGCGCCGTCTCACCGTGCTGGTGCGGCTGCTCCTGCTGATCCCGCACTTCATCGTGCTGTTCTTGCTGCACATCGCGGCCGTGGTGACCGTCATCGTGGGCTGGTTCGCCGCGCTGTTCCTGGGCCGGTTGCCCGGACCGGTCTTCCGATTCCTCGCCGGATACCTCGGCTACCAGGTGCGGGTCGGCGCGAGCAGCATGCTGCTCGTGGACCGCTATCCGCCGTTCGCCCTCGACCCACCGCCGGACTACCCGGTCCGGATCGAAGTCCGGCCGACCGGCCTCAACCGCCTGGCAGTCTTCTTCCGCCTGATCCTGATGATTCCGGCGGCCGTCGTGCAGAGTCTCGCCCTGTCCGGCTGGTGGGCGGTGGCGATCGTCTGGTGGCTGATCACCCTGATCCTGGGACGCATGCCCCGCCCGCTCTTCGAGGCCACGGCCGCCGTGCTCCGCTACGAAATGCGCTTCAGCGCCTACGCCCTGATGCTCACCCCGGCCTACCCCAAGGGCTTCTTCGGCGACGACGACCTCTCCGTACCGCAGCAGCAGGCACGCTCCGCCACGCGGCCCCTCGTCATGAGCGGCGCGGGGAAGGGACTGCTCATCCTGTTCCTGGTGCTCGGGGTGGCCACTTCCATCACCACATCCACCACGACCACCTGGTCGAACGAGCCCACCGACGGCATGTGAAAAACCCTGTCCGGTTCCACCGTGGACGAGGCATGATCATGCCATGACATGGACTGCACCCGAGGTGACGCGCAAACCCGGTTCACTCGTGGCCGGCGAGCGGGAGATGCTCACGGGCTATCTCGCATGGTTCCGCAGCTGCCTGCTGCACAAGTGCGCGGGCCTGACCGGGGAGCAACTCGCCGAACAGACCGTTTCGCCGTCGAACCTCACCCTTCTGGGACTGATCCGCCACATGGCGAAGGTCGAACGCGTCTGGTTCCGGGAACGATTCGCCGGCCAGGCGTTCGATCCCATGTACGACCCGGAGAAGGGCAAGGACGCGGACTTCGAGGACCTGGACCCGGCCCGCGCGGCCGAGGACTATGCCCGCCTCGTCGAGGAATGCCGACTCGCGGACGAGATCGTCGCCGAGGCCTCGCTGGACGCCACCTTCGTCCATGGCGGCGAGGAGTACTCGCTGCGGCTGATCCACTTGCACATGATCGGGGAGTACGCGCGCCACACCGGCCACGCCGACCTGGTGCGCGAGGGCGTCGACGGTGAGACGGGGTGGTGACGCGCCGCTGAGCCGGGCTCGGCGCGGCCGAGTGCGCCGGAAGGACGGACCCGGCCGAGTCGGGCCCGGCGGTTCGTCATCCGGCGTCGGTCCCGTCCCCCAGCACGTACAGCTCGGGCAGATTGACGACGATCGCCTCCTGCGTGCTGCGGGCGATCACCACGACAGCCTCTTCGTCGGCGCTGGGATTCTCCTCGCGATGCGGCACGAACGGCGGAACGAAGATGTAGTCGCCGGGGGAGGTACGGATCCGGACCTCCTCGGCCGCACCGCTCGAATCGTCGAGGAACACGAACTCCGGGTGCCCCTTGATCACATGGATCGCCGTCTCGGAGTCGCCGTGGTGATGGTTGGACGAAGCCGTCCGTGCCGCCACATGGGTCTGGCCCATCCAGATACGCCGCGAGCCGACCCTGCTGCCGCTGATCGCGGCGAACCGCCGCATGCCGCCCGTCTGCGCGGTGTCGCCGTCGAGCGCGTCGGCACGGATGTGGTGGAGCCGGGCGTGCAGCGGGAGTCCTCGGCCGTCGGTGTCGCCGTCCCCGTCGTCGTGGCCGGGAAGATCGGGGTGGAAGGCGTCGCGGCCCGCGGAGCCGGACGGGCCGGGTGGAGGAGCGGGGCGGGAGGCCATGGCATTCCTGCTCGTCGGGGGCGGGCACGGTCGGCGCCGCACCACGGAGTCCGGCCGGGTCGTGCCGGCCTGCACCGTGAATCCGGCACCGCGCGGTCAGAGCGTATGCCGTGCGTCGGCACGGGGGCGACAAGGCGAGCAGGGCGGCGACGTCAGGCATGCCTGATGCGTCTGCGTGCCTTCGCCCCCGCGGTGCACGGCTTCCTCGGCGCCATCCGCGAGGGGCACCCCACCACTCCGCTGCGGCGCGGGCCGACCACTTGCCGCCGAGCGTGCCTGGGGCGCCGTACGCCCGGTGAACGGCGGCACCGTACGACGCCGACATCTTGACGTGGACGCGTCGATGGGTATGGTCTAGTCCAAGTGCAGTGCCCTGCCGGACGTCCGAAAGTCCCGGGCGTACGCGGCAGTGGTTCCTGCCGTGCCCTTCGCACTTCTTGGCCCCCACACTGGAGAGGCCGGTCTGCCACTGCCGGGCCCCCATAGCCCCGCTCGTGTGCGGCGACGCCTCATGTGAAGGAGAAGCATGCACGCGAAAAGGAAGACCGCTGCAGTCATCGGTGCCTTACTCGCACCCGTACTGGTCCTGACCCTTCCGGTCGGTTCCGCCAGTGCTCACGGGTACATCTCGTCGCCACCGAGCCGCCAGGCCCAGTGCGCCGCCGGGACCGTGAGCTGCGGAGAAATCAAGTACGAGCCGCAGAGCGTGGAAGGTCCCAAGGGGCTGACCAGTTGCAGCGGCGGCAACAGCCGGTTCGCCGAACTCGACGACGACTCCAAGGGATGGACGGTCACCCCGGTCGGCCGCAGCACGTCCTTCCAGTGGGTCCTGACCGCCCGGCACGCCACGAGCACCTGGCAGTACTTCGCGGGCGGGCGGAAGATCGCCGAGTTCGACGACAATGGTGCGCAGCCCGGCGCCACAGTCACCCACCAGGTCGACTTCGGTGGCCTGACGGGCCGGCAGAAGGTCCTCGCGGTGTGGAACATCGCGGACACCGCCAACGCCTTCTACGCCTGCATCGATGTGAACGTCGGCTGACCGGCGAGCCCGGCCGGCGGTGCGTCGGGGCCCTCACCCGCTCGTGCGGGCTTCGGCGCACCGCCACCGGCGTATCGCAGCCGTGATCTGTCGCGCGTGACGAGGGGGTGGTGAATCCGCACCCTCCAGGCAATCATCCGACCCTTGATGCCGACCTTCTGATGATCCGTGACCAACTGCGGTGCTTCCACCGCCCAATCTTCCTGCTTCCGTCTGCTCGGTGTTGCAAGAAGGGCAAGACATCCGATCAAAGTCTTTCGCGATGGCCTCTCTTCGCACCATAGTGCTCTCAGCACTGCACAGAGCGTGCACAGAGGGAGCCGAAGCGAATGCATCGATGGCGCATACGTAACCGTCCGATCCCCGTGGCCGTCGCCGCCACCGTCCTGTCCCTGCTCGCGACCGCCGCACCGTCGGCAGCCGCCGCCGACGGTGCCCGGACGAGCAACCGCGAGACCCAGTACGTCGACTGCTCGGCGGACGCGTCCACCCGGACCGGATCGTCAGCCTTCCCCTGGCAGAGCCTGGACCAGGTCAACCGCCTCGCCCTCAAGACCGGTTCACGGATCCTGCTCAAGCGCGGCACCCGCTGCACCGGCACCCTCGCCCCGAACGGATCGGGCCGGCAGGGCAAGCCCATGGTGATCGGAGCGTACGGGACCGGCGCCAAGCCCGTGATCGACGGCGGCGGCAACGCCGAGACGCTTCTGCTGAAGAACACCCAGTGGGTCGAGGCGAGCGACCTGGAAATCACCAACTCGGGTGCTCCGGGACGGAACAAGCGGGGTGTACGTGTCCAGTTGGACGACTTCGGCACCGGCACCCACTACCGTCTGACCGGCCTCGACATCCATGACATCCGCGGCGACGACACCAAGGGCACCACGGGCTCGGCGGGTATTCTCTTCTCCGTCACGGGCTCCGGGAAGCCGACCAGGTTCGACGACGTAGAGGTCGCCGGGAACACCGTCACCAGCGTGGACCGCGAGGGCATCTACTTCGGATCCACCTGGAACAACCGTCCCGTGCACGGCGATTACGACCCCGAAGGCCCCGCGTACCTGCCGTCCACCCGGGTCGTGGTCCGCGGCAACACCCTCAAGGACCTCGGCGGTGACGGCATCGTCATGACCGCCACCGACGGAGCCCTCGTCGAGCACAACCGGCTCGACGGCTTCCAGCGCCGCTCGGCCGGCTACAACGCGGGAATGTGGCCGTGGAACGCGGACAACACCGTCTTCCAGTACAACGAGGTGTCCGGCGGCGAGACCACCCGCGACGGCATGGCGTACGACGTCGACGAGGGCACCTTCGGCACCGTCTTCCAGTACAACGTGAGCCATGACAACGCGGGCGGTTTCTTCCTCGTCTGCACCGCCACCGGCAAGCTCGGCGACGCGGTCATCCGCTACAACATCAGCCGCAACGACCACTACCGCGGCATCGAGACCTGCTCGGGTTCCTTCGACGGCGTACGCGCGCACAACAACACGGTCTACGTGGGCGACGGAGTCAGCCAGACCGTGGTCAACGAGAACACGACCAAGAAGCACGACCTGACCCTGACCGACAACATCGTCGTCAAGGAGGGCGCGGGAACGGCCTCCTTCGACCTGAGGAGCGACGGCGTCACCCTGTCGCACAACACCCTCGTCAACGTCCGCAGCGCCCCCGCCAACCCGGGCGGATCCACCGCCGACCCCCGGTTCACCGACCGCACCGGCGCGCTGCCCGACGGTCTGCGGCTGCACACCGGATCACCTGCACTCGGCGCCGGCACGGCCGTGGCCGGCGACGTGGGCAAGGACCTGTACGGCAATCCGGTCGCCGACCCGCCGAACACCGGCGCGTACCAGGGCCCCGGCGTGGCCGGCGCCGTCCCCGATCCGGTCGAGGCCGCCCCGGCGGGCCTGGTCGACGGAGGCTTCGAGAAGGGGCTCGCCGACTGGTCCACCCGCAACGCGACGGCGTCCACCGACGCCCGCACCGGATCCGGCGCGCTCCGGCTGAACGCCCCCGCGGGGAACTTCGCCACCGCCGAGCAGACCGTCACCGGACTCGAACCCGCCACCGTGTACGAACTCAGCGGCTGGATCCGCAGCGACCCTTCGTCAAGGCCGCCCGTTCCGCCGGGCTCGGCGTAGGCGTCTATCTCTCGCCCGCCGACGGTGCGGAGATCCCGGCCGCGGGACACCGGGGCAAGGGCCGCTTCGGCAACAACAGCGCCAAGAAGACGGTCACCATCCCTACCTTCGTCAGCGGCGACGACCGCACCCCGGCCACCACGTACACCTACGAGGGCGGCGCCCTCGCCTCCCGGGACGTCCTCACCGCCCACCACCCGGACTACCTCGCCCGGTACCCGGCGGAGTCGGACGTCTCCATCCGGCCCGGCTGGTTCTGGCACGCCTCCCAGGACAGCCAGGTGAAGACGCCCGCCAAGCTGCTCGACCTCTACCGCACATCGGTCGGCCGCAACTCCGTACTGCTGCTGAACGTGCCGCCCAACAGGGCCGGCCGGATCAGCGATCCGGACACCGCCGCGCTGGCGTCCTTCGGGCAGACCGTACGTGCCACCTACGGCACCAACCTGCTGGTTCCGCCCGGTGGCTTCCCGCTGACGGACGAACAGCTGACCTCCGCGTGGAGCCCGGCCGGCGACGCGCACTCGGGGGAGACGGTCCTGGAGTCCCCGCAACCGGTCACGTTCGACCGGGTCGTGCTCCAGGAGGACATCACCCGCGGGCAACGTGTCGAGTCCTTCGCCGTGGACATCTGGGACGGCACCACGTGGAAGACCGTTGTGCAGGCGGGCACCATCGGGTACAAGCGCATCGAGTACCTGAGCGCGCCCGCCACCGCGTCCAAGGTCCGTCTGCGCGTCCTCGGCGCCCGCGCCAACCCGCACGTGGCGAAGCTGGGGCTGTACAAGGCTTCTTGACCTTCCTCGGCATCGGGCGGAGCGGACGACTGCCGTCCCGCCCGGTGCCGTCCTGCTCCATGCCGTCCCGCTCCATGCCGTTGCGAACGCCCCGGTGCGACGCAGCCGGGTGCGTCTACGCCGTGCGGCCTTCCCGGTCATGGACGTGCCGGGCCTGCGGAACACCGGAGAGGGTCGCGGAAGGGGTCGCGGGAGCGCCGCTGGTGACGTGCCCGGTGCGGGTCCGTAGCCCCGGATCGTCATCGAGCGGCTGCGTGTCGGTCCAATAGATGCTGAGCATCGTGCGGAGTGTCGTCGGATGCTGGCCGGGGCCGGTGGGCACGGTCAGCCGGTCGAGATGCTGCCACAGCTCGTGGTCCACCTGCTCGGCGCCGCCGCCGTTGCGGGCATGGACCGCTTGATGGCGTTGGACGGCAACAGCGAGTTCGCGGAGCGTCTCCCGGCTCTGCTGTCCGGCGCTGTGGCTCTGTGCGCGGTTCACATTCCGCTGCTCCTGGCCCAGTTCGGTGATGGCCCGCTGGACACGCTGGTGGAAATTCGCGGTACGGCGGCGCAGTGACTCGAAATCGGCCCGTGTGGCGAACCATTCGCGCTTGCCGGCCTCGCCCCGGGCAAAGCACTCGATGCGGAACTCCTCGCGCTCGGTCTTACGGCGGCGCAGGACACTCGCGGTCCGTTCGTGGACATGCGTGAGGATCTTCCGGGCTCGCGGCAGATTGTCGGGGTGGATGATCGCCGCCCACGTTCTGGCGTCACGGGTGGGCGGGTGAATGTTCGAGGTGAGCAACTGCTCGAACTCTTTGTCGTCGAGCTGCGCGAGGTCCTGGGCGTCCACTACTGGCCTCCAAGCCGGTGTTGGGCGGTATGTGTCCAGCGTGGCGTATGGCACTGACAAGCAGGTAGAAATCCGGAAATAGAACGTGCCCGAGCTGACGGCTGCAGCCGGCCCATTTGTGACGGTGCGTCAGGGAGAAAGATCGCCAGGACGGCGTACACACCACGGATGCGAAGCGATCGACAGGCGCGGATCCGAGAACACGCCGCTCTCGGAAAGGCACGAAGCCATCCTCCGCATGTCCGAAACTGAACCCGACCGAAGCCGCTCACCGGGCGTTTCGCCCCCTCGTGGAGTGGGTCGCCGAACCAGATGGGGGAGATCCATCGTGACCAGCAGTACGCAGCAGGCAGCCGAGATATGCAACACGCCTGCCCGGATCAGCATGTGGGCGGCCGCTCTGGGCGTGTGCCTGATCGTGGCCGTCTTCGCGACGCCCATGTTCTGGCTCATGTACGGCGGTTACTACACGTTCTTCATGTTCGTCTCCGCCGTCGTCGCCATCCCGGCCGGTCACCTCGGACGTCGGCGCGGCAAGCGTCTGGGAGGCCGGGACCGGGGCCTGGCACTGCTCGGCATCGTCACCGGGTGGCTGCTGATCCTCTGCAGCCTGCTGCTGGTACTGGCCTACGCCGGGGTCCTGGCGGGCCTCGCCTTCCTGGCCGACTCCGCGAGCTGAGTGCTGTGTTCGCCGCCGTCCGAGAGTCATGGGTCGAACCATCGCGGGGACAGCCCTTAGGCTACCGCCCATGACTCAGAGCCCTGTCGAACTGGTGATCTTCGACTGCGACGGTGTCCTCGTGGACAGCGAGCGGATATGCGTCAAAGTGGACGCGGTGATCACGGCTGACCTGGGATGCCCGTTCACCGAAGCCGAGATCATCGAGCGGTTCGTGGGCTCGTCCGACGAGGTCTACACGGCAGCCGTGGAGGAACGGCTCGGACGACGGCTGGAGAAGGACTGGCAGCGGAAGTACGAGCATCTGTACCGGACGGCCTTCGAAGCCGAACTGACCGCTGTCGACGGCATCGCAGAGGTTCTGAACGCGCTCACCACACCTGCCTGCGTCGCATCGAACGGCGACCACGACGGCATCAGACGAAACCTGGAGATCGTCGCCCTGAGCGATCACTTCGCGGGGAACATCTTCAGCGCCCACGACGTCGCAACCGGCAAGCCCGCTCCCGATCTCTTCCTTCATGCTGCCCGTTCCATGGGCGTGGACCCCGGGCGCTGCGCGGTGATCGAGGACAGTGCGTACGGAGTTCAGGCAGCTCGCGCCGCCGGGATGCGGGCCTTCGGCTACTGCGGCGGTCTCACACCGGCCTCGCGGCTCGAAGGACCAGGCACCACCGTGTTCGACGACATGCGTGAACTGCCCGAACTGCTGGCAGCCGTGACCCACTGAGGCCGCGGCAGACCCGACACGCAGGCCGAAGACCACCGCCGCACAACAGTCGCTGGAGCAGTCGAGCGGCCGGAGGGCGAGGTGCGGGTGCGCCTGCCGCTACCGTGCTCGCGGTGCCCGGTGCGGTACTCGACGATCACGCCGAGACGCAGTGCGTACGAGACGAGGGCCACCGCGCCCCCCACCACAACCCGTGGAAGGCGCCGACCACCAGCGCGAAGGTGACCGGGACGACGGCGGCCTGCACCAGCATGTGAGATGTGGGGGTGTCCGCGTGGACCCGGGCGCCGCCCTTGGCGGCGAAGTACGCGTACGAAGTGCGCGTGACCACGACGGCGAGCACCGAGGCGAGCAGCGCGTTGTTGAGGAGCATGCCGATCAGGACGTCGGGCCAGTTGGACGGCTCCATGGCGACGAGCGCCTCACTCGCCTCGCCTCCGCCACCCAGTGTCCAGGCCGACCGGGCGGTCGGTCCGGGTGTCACCCGATCGGCGTATTCCCGGCCGGTTCGTCACCGGGCCGGGAAGTCCGTGACGCCGTGGTGCGCGCTGGCCGCGGGCGATGGGCGAGCGTCCGCGCCGTTGCGTGACGGGGTATGCGTTGGTCTAGTGAAATCGCCTGCCCATGGGGGCCACCGGGCGAGCTCGACGAGCCGTGAGCCCCGGGCCCCCACGTCCGGGTCCGGCGCAGGGCGATCCCGGCCGGCCATCCCTCGCGCGCTCCCCACCCGCACTCACTGGACGGTGACCATGACCATGTCCTCCTTCGGCTCCCTCGGCGGCCCGGACCCGTTCTCGGAAATGCTCAACCGGTTCTTCGGGATGTCCCCGGCGTCCTCACCGCCACAGGTGCAGCGGGTCCCCATCGGGCGGCTGCTGACCGAATCGGCCCGCGAGCTGATAGGCCGGGCGACCACGCGTGCGACCGATGACGGCAGCCGGGACCTGGACACCGAGCACCTGTTGTGGGCCGCCACCCAGGTGGACCCGGCCCGCACCCTGCTCCAACAGGCCGGGGCGGACCCCGACGAGCTGGGCAAACGGATCGCCGAAATCCTGCCGGGGGAGAGCGTCACTCCGTCCGCGGAGCCGAGCCTGACGCCCGCCGCCAAACGCGTACTGCTCCAGGCCTACGAGCGTTCCCAGGCAGCCGGAGTCTCCTACATCGGGCCGGAGCACATCCTCGGTGCGCTGCTGGACACCCAGGATTCCGGTGCGGCCAAACTGCTCGCCGCATACGGCACGGACACCGGCAAGCTGCGCCGTGAGGCGGAGAGCGCGGCACGGGCCGACGGCACCCCGACGGCCGGCACGAGCGACACCCCCACCCTCGATCAGTACGGACGCGATCTGACCGAAGAGGCGAAGGCCGGGAAACTCGATCCCGTGGTCGGCCGGGCCGAGGAGATCGAGCAGACCGTGGAGGTCCTCTCACGGCGTTCCAAGAACAATCCCGTACTGATCGGTGAGCCCGGTGTCGGCAAGACCGCGATCGTGGAGGGAATCGCCCAGCGCATCGTGGCCGGAGACGTCCCCCGCACTCTCAAGGACAAACGGGTGATCGCGCTGGACCTCTCCGGTCTGGTGGCGGGTTCCCAGTACCGCGGCCAGTTCGAGGAACGGCTCAAGAACGTCATCGACGAGGTCAGTGCCGCCGCGGACTCGACGATCCTGTTCATCGACGAGCTGCACACCGTGGTCGGCGCCGGGGCATCGGGCGAGGGCGCGATGGACGCGGGCAATATGCTCAAACCCGCACTGGCGCGCGGTGAGCTGCATGTCGTCGGAGCGACGACCATCGACGAGTACCGCAAGCACATCGAGAAGGACGCCGCCCTGGAACGCCGCTTCCAGCCCGTCATGGTGCCCGAACCGACGGTCGAGGAGACCATCCAGATCCTGGAGGGCCTGCGCGACTCCTACGAGGCCCACCACCAGGTCCGCTTCGCCGACGACGCCCTGGTGGCGGCCGCCGAGCTGTCCGACCGCTACATCAGCGACCGCTTCCTGCCGGACAAGGCCATCGACCTCATGGACCAGGCAGGGGCCAGGGTACGGCTGCGCTCGCTCGGCAGGTCCACCGAAGTCGTCTCCCGCGAGGACAAGCTCGCCAAGCTGAAGCGGGAGAAGGACGAAGCGGTCGCGTCCGAGAACTTCGAGAAGGCCTCCGGGCTGAAAGGGCAGATCGCGGAGACCGAGGCCGAACTCGCAGGCATCGAGGAACGCCGTGAGGGCGTCATGGACGTCACCACCGCCGACATCGCCGATGTCGTCTCCCGCCGCACCGGCATCCCGGTCACGCAGCTCACCGCCAGCGAGAAGGAGAAGCTCCTCAAGCTGGAGGACGCACTGCACTCCCGCGTGGTCGGCCAGGACGAGGCGGTCACCGCGATCGCGCAGGCGGTGCGCCGCAACCGGGCCGGAATGGGTGACCCCGACCGCCCCGTCGGCTCCTTCCTCTTCCTCGGACCAACCGGTGTCGGGAAGACCGAACTCGCCAAGGTGCTGGCTGAGTTGCTGTTCGGCGACGAGAAACGCATGACCCGCTTCGACATGAGCGAGTTCCAGGAGAAGCACACCGTCTCGCGGCTCGTCGGCGCACCGCCCGGATACGTCGGCCACGAGGAGGCCGGCCAGCTGACGGAGAAGGTACGCCGCCAGCCGTACAGCGTGCTCCTGTTCGACGAGGTGGAAAAGGCCCACCCCGACGTCTTCAACACGCTGCTGCAAGTCCTCGACGACGGACGCCTGACCGACGCACAGGGGCGAACGGTGGACTTCCGCCACACCGTCGTCATCATGACGTCCAACATCGGCGCCCAGCGCATCCTCGCCCACAAGGGCGATGTCTCCGAGATCCGCGACGACCTCATGGGCGATCTGCGGGGCCACTTCCCGCCCGAGTTCCTCAACCGTGTCGACGAGACGATCATCTTTCACGGCCTCGACAAGGACGACCTCGGCCGCATCGTCGACCTCATGCTGGACGGCAGCAAACGCCGCGTACGGGCCCAGGGCATGGAGCTGGAAGTCACCGAGGCGGCGAAGAAGCTCCTTGTCGCGCACGGCCACCAGCCGGAGTTCGGGGCCCGCCCGCTGCGCCGCACGATCCAGACCGAACTCGACAACCGCATCGCCTCGCTGCTGCTGAGCGGCGAAGCGGAACCGGGCGACACCATCGTCGCCGACGTCGAGGACAACGCTCTGGTCTGCTCGATCGGCCGCCCGGAGACCTCCGCCGGGGCAGCGGCCGAGGCCGGGACCACGACGGCCGCAGCCGAATAGGCCCCGCCGCCCCGACCACAGGGCTGCCGCGCAGTTCACGCAACTGCGCGGCAGCCCTGCGCGTCGGGTGAGCCCCGCGACCGGACCCGTGCTCAACGCAAGGCCGCGGCATCGCACTTGCCGAGGGGTGCTCGCTACGGCACGGGAACTGCCCCGGCAGGCCTCATCGGCTTCCGGGCGCAGAAACCACTCCGACCGGATCAGCCGATCATGGAACCCACTGCCTGATGTCCCCATCCTCCTCCACACGACGCGCGGTCACCGGCCGTGCAGTGTGCCCCGGGGGGATCACATGTTCACGTTCAACAGGCGTACCGCCGCTGCCGCGCTGGCCGCCTCCGTACTCACCGCGGCCGGGCTCGCGGCCACCGCGACACCGGCCGCCGCCATCCACGGCGGTCGGAACACCACCGTGGTGGACCATCCGTACGCCATGCTCATCGAGACTCCGGACGGCGAGCAGTTCTGCGGCGGCACCCTGGTGGCTCCCACCAAGGTGCTCACCGCCGCACACTGCATCAAGGACGCAGCCGCGCCCCGCGACCTGCTGGTCATCGGCGGGCGCACCGACCTGAGCAGCACCAAGGGGACGGTCCGGCACGTCGCATCGGTCAAGATCCACCCGAGGTTCGCCGAGACCACGCTCACCTACGACGCGGCGGTGATCACCCTCTCCAAGCCGATGCCCTACGCACCGCTCAAGTTGGCGGGCCCCAAGGACTCGGCTCTCTACGCCCCCGGAAAGACCGCGAAGACCGTGGGCTGGGGCAAGACCGCCACCGACACCCTCGGAAAGCGGCTGAAATCGGCCACACTGACCCTGGCACCGCTCAAGGGTTGTGCGCCCTTCACCGACCCGGGAGAGTCCGCCGCACTCAAGGTGTGCGGGATCCCGGCCGCCGGGGCCCACGACAGCGTCTGCCGCGGCGACTCCGGTGGCCCACTGGTCGCCGGCGGGAAGGCGATCGGTGTGGTCTCCACGGGCAACAAGTACTGCGACGACCAGTACCCGTTCTCCGTCTTCACGCGGGTCAGCGCCATTGCCGCCGGGCTCGGCCTCCCGGTCGCGTGACCGGGTTGACGAATGGGCGGGGCTGTCCCGCCCCGCATTCGGTCGTCGATCCCGGCGCCCATGAACCAGCGGCGGCGCAAGAAGCTCTCCTGGTACCTCGGCGCAGCAGTCCTCATGGGCGACACCACCCGTGTGCAGGCGCTGCTGCGGGCCGGGGCCGACCCGGAGCGAGCGGACAGCGGGGGCGTCACCCCTCTGTATCTGGCATCCGTGAACGGAGAAGCCGAGATCGTTCGTCTGCTCCTGGTGTCCGGGGCCTCCCCGGACACCGAGAGCGGCGGACCCGGTTCGGAAGGCACGCCCTTGTGCGCGGCCGCGTGCTGGGGACACATCGCGGCGGCGCGCGAACTGCTGGCACACGGTGCCGATCCGAACCTCCATGAAGATCACGGCACCGGCCGCTCCCCCGTTATGTTTTTCGCGGTCCTGCAAGAGGGCCGCTGGCCTCCGGGCCCGGCATGACTGTGTCCCCCTGTCGAACGGATGACCTGGGGGGTG
>NZ_JBHVWT010000023.1:13788-101092 GCF_042882135.1 Streptomyces sp. NPDC058240 | reverse complement strand
ACGTACTACCCCAATACGGAGCAATGTCCGAAATGAACCATTCTGAGTCGATTCCATGCTGTTCGGGCGGCCCTGTTCCTACTACCCTCCCTAGGATGTGACCTGGCCCCTATGGGTGGCATCACATCCACAGGGCCGTTCCGGGGCCATTTCGAGGCACCCGAGCCCGGTTCGACGACAACGGCGCCGTACGGTCCGGCGCGCTTCCGATGGAGTTTCATTCATGCCGGATATCCGCCACTCCCCCGAGGCGCCCACCCGCACACAGGCGATGGCGCCCGGAGAGTGCATCGACGCACACCGACACGACGACCACCAGGTCGTCTACGCGGGCTCCGGCGTCCTCGCGGTCACCACCGACGCGGGCACCTGGTTCACCCCCGGCACCCGGGCCATCTGGGTCCCCGCCGGCTGCGTCCACGCCCACCGCGCCCACGGGCACCTCGCCCTGCATCTGCTGGGCCTGCCCGCCGACACCAACCCCCTCGGCCTCGACGCCCCGGCCGTCCTCTCGGTCGACCCCCTGCTGCGCGAACTGATCCTCGCCCACACCCGAAGCCCCCACCAAGACGTCCCGGAACGGCTGCGGTTACGCGCGGTACTCCTCGACCGGCTGCGCGCCTCACCCCAGCAGCCCGTGCAACTGCCCGCCCCCACCGACCCCCGCCTCATAGCCGTCTGCGACGTCCTGCACCACGACCCCGCGGACCCGCGCACACTGGCCGCCCTGGCGACCACGGCAGGAGCCGGGGAGCGCACCCTCAGCCGTCTCTTCCGTCGCGAACTGGGCATGACGTTCCCGCAGTGGCGCACTCAACTGCGCCTCTACCACGCCCTTCGCATGCTGGCCGACGACGTACCGGTGACCACGGTCGCCCACCGATGCGGCTGGTCGTCCACCAGCGCGTTCATCGATGTCTTCCGCCGCACTTTCGGCTACACCCCGGGCACCCACAACCGCCGGCCCTGACTCATCACGGCACGAAGAGCACGGGCGCGGCCCGGCACGAGTACTCACCGTCGCCGATTCGCCAGCAGGCCTCACGGTAAACCGAGTTGGCCACGAGTCCGAGGCCGTCGACAGTGGCCGGCGACATCCCGTTCCGTTGGGCCACGACACCCGGAACGTGGCGCCCATGACAAGCTGCTTCGCAGATCAGCCGAAGCGCCGACCTCCCCGACGAACGGCCACGTTTCCGACCGCACGCGGTTCCCAGCGGCGCCGAGGGCGGATTTTCGGCAATGGTTGGCAGATTATCGGAAGCGCGACACGGCACTCGGCGATGACCATCGTGTCATGCCAAGGAATAGATCAATCGTTCTACTGTCGGTCGGGCATGCGTGTGTGGACGTCTATCAGGGTGCTGTTGCGTCGCTCGTCCCGTTCTTCGTCGCCGAGCGTGCCTACTCCTACGCAGCGGCCTCGGGCATCGTACTCGCCGCATCGCTGCTGTCCTCGGTGGCACAACCGGTGTTCGGTGCACTCACCGACCGACGGGCCATACCCTGGCTGCTGCCCGTGAGCACAGTCCTGGGCGGTCTCGGTGTCGCGGTCAGCGGCCTCAGCGGTTCGTACCCACTGACACTGCTGTTCGTGGCGGTGTCCGGAATCGGGATCGCCGCCTACCACCCCGAATCCGCCCGCGTCGCACGGCTCGCCAGCAAGGGGAGCCACAGTTCGATGGGGTGGTTCTCCTTCGGCGGCAACGTCGGCTTCGCGGTCGCCCCCCTCATGGTCACCGCCGTCGTGGCCACCGGCGGGCTGCGGTTCTCCCCACTGCTCGTGGTACCGGCCGTCGTCGGCAGTGTGTTGTGTCTGCCCGTCCTGCGCGCGCTGGAGAAGTCGACAGCCAACGGCCCCGGGGCCGCGGCCGCGACGGGGACCGACGACAAGACTTCGTTCGTGAAGCTGTCGCTCGCCGTGGTCTGCCGGTCGATCGCCTTCGTCGGCCTGAGCACCTTCATCTCGTTCTACGCCCGGCAGCGCACGGGAGGCGGTACGGCGGCGGGCACGGCCGCACTCTTCGTCCTCTATCTGGGTGGCGCGACGGGCACCGCGCTGGGCAGCCGCCTGGCCAACCGGTGGGACCGGGTCGCGGTGGTGCGGATGTCGTATCTGATCACGGTCGGCGCCGTCGCCGGGATCGTCTTCGTCCCCGGCCCGGCGATCTATTTGTTCACCGCCCTGACCTCCGTCGGCCTGTACGTCCCGTTCTCGCTGCAAGTCACCCTGGCCCAGGACTACTTGCCCTCGCGCGTCGGCACCGCCAGTGGGATCACCCTCGGGCTGACCGTCAGCATCGGCGGCCTGATCAGCCCTGTCATCGGCAGCATCGCCGACGCCACCTCCCTGCAGACGGCCCTCACGCCGCTGGTCCTGATGCCCGCCCTGAGTTGGCTGCTGCATCGCACCCTGCCCGAGCCCGCGATGCCCAAGCGCCTCGTCACCCCGCCACCCGCCGAGGACGGGACCGGGATGGAGCGCTCGCCCGCCCGCCGGACCCACAGCTGACTCCCGCGAACCGCAGGGCACGGCGGGAGGAACTGTTCCAGGTCCGCCGGAGGCCGGTGGCCGACGAAGGAGCCGCGCGAGGTCCGGGAAAGAGGCCGATCACGGCACCCGGCCCGGGTGACCCGTCTGAATGATCAAAGTAGCGAGGGGTTACCATATGAGCGCCGCCTAGCTCGAAAGATAAACCTGTGACTGTCAATGACGACTCGTTCACCAGCTGGAAGAACCGCGAGGAGATCGCGGAGTCGATGATCCCGGTCATCGGGAAACTGCACCGGGAGCGGGACGTAACGGTCCTGCTCCACAGCCGCTCCTTGGTGAACAAGTCGGTGGTCAGCATCCTGAAGACCCACCGATTCGCCCGCCAGATCGCCGGTGAGGAGCTCTCGGTCACCGACACGCTGCCGTTCCTCCAGGCCCTCACCACGCTCGACCTCGGCCCTTCCCAGATCGACATCGGCATGCTCGCCGCGACCTACGCGGCCGACGAGCGCGGTCTCTCCGTGGAGGAGTTCACCGCCGAGGCCGTCGCCGGTGCCACGGGTGCCAACAAGATCGAGGGCGGTGACGGACGCGATGTCGTCCTCTACGGCTTCGGCCGTATCGGCCGCCTCGTCGCCCGCCTGCTCATCGAGAAGGCCGGCTCCGGCAACGGGCTGCGGCTGCGCGCCATCGTCGTCCGTCAGGGCGGCGACCAGGACATCGTCAAGCGTGCCTCGCTGCTGCGCCGCGACTCGATCCACGGCCAGTTCCAGGGCACGATCACCGTCGACGAGGCGAAGAGCACAATCGTCGCCAACGGCAACGAGATCAAGGTGATCTACGCCAACGACCCGTCCGAGGTCGACTACACGGCGTACGGCATCAAGGACGCCATCCTCATCGACAACACCGGCAAGTGGCGCGACCGCGAGGGTCTGTCGAAGCACCTGCGTCCCGGTATCGACAAGGTCGTCCTGACCGCTCCGGGCAAGGGCGACGTCCCCAACATCGTGCACGGTGTCAACCACGACACGATCAAGCCGAACGAGCAGATCCTGTCCTGCGCGTCCTGCACCACCAACGCGATCGTGCCGCCGCTGAAGGCGATGGCGGACGAGTACGGCGTGCTGCGGGGCCACGTGGAGACCGTCCACTCGTTCACCAACGACCAGAACCTGCTGGACAACTACCACAAGGCCGACCGCCGCGGCCGCTCCGCGCCGCTGAACATGGTCATCACCGAGACCGGTGCCGCGTCCGCGGTCGCCAAGGCGCTGCCCGAGCTCAAGGCGCCGATCACCGGCAGTTCGATCCGTGTCCCGGTGCCGGACGTCTCGATCGCCATCCTCAGCCTGCGGCTCGGGCGCGAGACAACCCGTGACGAAGTCCTCGACTACCTGCGCAATGTGTCGCTGACCTCGCCGCTCAAGCGCCAGATCGACTTCACCACCGCCCCCGACGCGGTGTCGAGCGACTTCATGGGCTCGCGCCACGCCTCGATCGTCGACGCGGGTGCCACCAAGGTCGACGGCGACAACGCGATCCTCTACCTCTGGTACGACAACGAGTTCGGCTACTCGTGCCAGGTCATCCGCGTCGTCCAGCACGTCTCCGGCGTGGAGTACCCGACCTACCCGGCCCCGGCGGTCTGAGACCGGCGGACTCCCCCTCACCCGGGCCGGCACGCCTGCCCCGGGACGAGGATCATCCGGACGCGCCACGAAGGGCGCCCGATGGGCAGATGCTCATCGGGCGCCCTTCTTGGTGCCTCTGCGTTTCCCGGTGCCCGAGACGGTCCACGTACGCGGCCTCCGTGGCGGATTGTCTTCGCGGCGGATTATCGGATATCGCGCGCCGAAGGCCTGTGGCACGATGCCCCGATGATCTCCAGTGCACCCATATCCTCTGTCGTTCCCGCAGGTCGGATGGCCCGCAACCGCCAACCGGTACTCGGCCTCGCCAACGGCCTGGAGCTGCACCCCTGGTGCCAGGACGATGCCGATGTGCTGGCAGCCGCCGGCCAGGATCCGGCGATTCGCCGATGGAACCTCCTCGTCGTGGAGTCGGTGCAGGACGCGCGCAACAGGATCGAGCGCATGCACGGGCGTTGGCAGGCCGAGACGGGCGCGATCTGGGCCATCGCCCGGCCGGGTGGCGCGGCCACGGGACTCATCGGGCTGAACGACGTCGATCTCGAAGGCGGCAGCGCCGAGATCATCTACTGGCTCCTGCCGTCGGCCCGTGGCGATGGTGTCGCGGTCGAGGCCGTGGGACGGGTCAGCCAGTGGGCCCTGGAGGATCTGGGGCTGCATCGCCTGCGGCTGTGCCACTCGGTGGCCAACCCGGCCTCCTGCCGAGTGGCGCACAAGGCCGGATACCCCTTCGAAGGCGTCATGCGCGGCGCACTGCTGCACACGGACGGATGGCACGACCAGCATCTGCACGCCCGCATCCGGGGTGACGCCTCGGACGCGCTGTGAGAGCGTCTGGACGTCACATGAGCTGCGGGACGCAGTAAGAGGTGGGGTCCTGATGATGCACTACAGCGAGTACCGAGCCCATGACGCGGTGGGTCTGGCCGAGTCGGTCGCCCGGGGAGAGGTCTCACCGGACGAACTGCTCGATGTCGCCATCGCCCGCGCGGAGGCCGTCGACGGCAGACTCAACGCGATCGTCCGGCCGATGCACGAACTCGCCCGGGAGCGGGCGAAGGGGCCACTGACCGGGCCGTTCGCCGGGGTTCCGTTCCTGATCAAGGACCTGTCGCAGGACTACGCCGGGCTGCCGACCGGCAGCGGCAGTCGGGCCCTTCGCCACCGTCCCGTCGAGCGGCACAGCGAGGTGGTCGAGCGCTGGCTGGACTCCGGACTGGTGATCTTCGGCAAGACCAACACCCCGGAGTTCGGTGCGAAGGGCATCACCGAACCGGAGGCGAACGGGCCCACCCGCAACCCCTGGGACCTCACCCGCACCCCGGGCGGCTCGTCCGGAGGGACGGCGGCAGCTGTGGCAGCGGGCATCGTCCCGGTGGCCGGTGCCAACGACGGCGGCGGATCGATCCGCATTCCGGCCGCGTGCTGCGGCCTGTTCGGCCTGAAGCCGGGACGCGGACTCGTCCCGGCCGGTCCGTCCGTCGCCGAGCACCTGCACGGTGCCGCGACCGACGGCGTCATCTCACGCAGCGTCCGCGACAGCGCGGCCATGCTCGACGTGCTGACCTCGCGACCGGACCCGGCCGGACCGTACCTGCATGCCCGCCCCGAGCTGCCGTACGCCGAACTCGCCCGCAGACCGAGGAAGTTGCGCATCGGGTTCACCACCCGCTCGCCCATCGACACCGAGGTCGACCCACAGGCGGTCGCCGCGGTCGAGGACGCCGCCGCCCTGCTCCGCCACCTGGGTCACGACATCGAGCCCGCAGAACCGGAGATCGACCAGCGACGGCTCGCCCTCGACTTCCTGGCGATGTGGACCACTCAGCTCGCCCACACCGTCGACGGGATCCGCCGGTCGACCGGCGCCGGGCCTGAGGCATTCGAACTCGACACCCATCTGCTGGCCGCCGCCGGCCGCTCCCTGAAGGCACCGGACTACTACGCCGCCCACGACCGCTGGAACACGTACAGCCGGCAACTCGCTTCCTTCCACGGCCGCTACGACCTGCTCCTCACCCCGACCCTGGCCCGGCCGGCCGTTCGGATCGGTGAACTGGACACCCCTCGACTGGTACGTGCCGTGGCCCGGACCCTGATGCGAGTGGGGCTGCTGGGAGCCCTCGCCGGGACCAGGGCGTGGGAGCGCGCGGTGATCGCCAACCTCTCGGCGACCCCGTACACCCAGCTGGCCAACATCACCGGCCGGCCGGCGATGAGCGTCCCCACCTACCGCACTCCCGACGGTCTGCCCCTCGGTGTGCAGTTCGTCGGCCCACTGGGCGGCGAGGGAACGCTTCTCGCGCTCGCGGCCGGGATCGAGGCCGAACGCCCCTGGGCGCACCTGGAACCATCGCTCTGAGCGCGCGGTCCGCAACCCGCGCAGGAGCTCGCGGGTTGCGGAGGACCGCCGTGCACCCGCTCAGGAACGGATGGCCGCCACACGTCGGTTCATGTGTGCCTCGCGATCGGCCCTCGTCGCGGGTGCGCCCACGATGCCCGGCCGTGTCTGCCAGGGCAGTGGGCCCGTCGGCGCCCGGTACTCCACACCGATGGCGTCGAGCCGGGGCAGGTGCGCGTCGTGCAGACGGGTTCGGAACTCGTCGAAGTCACGGTCGCCCGCGCCGCGCCAGAGCGCCTCGGCCACCGCACACAGGCGGGGGAACGCGTAGTAGTCCACCATGCGCGGCGTGTCCATGTGCTCGGTCCACAGATTGGCCTGTCCCCCGAGCACCCGGGCGGCCTGTTCGTCGGTCAGGCCGCCCGGGACCGGGTCGAAGGAGTAGGCGTCCTCCAGGGTCACGGGGACGGAGACCGGAATCGGCTCGTCGGGATGTTCCGACTGGCGGTAGTCGAGATAGACCTGGTCGTCCGGGCAGGACACCACGTCGAAGCCCCGGCGTGCGGCGGTCACGGCGCCTGTCATCCCGCGCCAGGAGGCAACGGCGACACCTGGCGGGAGCTCCCCTTCCAGGATCTCGTCCCAGCCGAAGACACGCCTCCCGCCTTCCGCGACGTGGGCGGCGATCCGGGCGATGAACCACGCCTGCAGGGCTTTCTCGTCGGGCAGGCCGCGCTCGGCCATGAGTTGCCGGGTGCGCGGATCGCCCTTCCACTGGTCCTTGGGGCACTCGTCGCCTCCCACGCCGATGAAGGTGCTGGTGAAGAGGGCCATGACCTCGTCGAAGACCCCCCGGAAGAAGTCGATGGTCGACTCCTCCGCGTTCAGGGTGTGGGGGCTGACGCCCCATCGGGTCATGACTTCCAACTGCTCGCCCGTCACGCCCAGTTCGGGGTAGGCGGCGATGGCCGCCTGGGAGTGTCCGGGGACGTCGATCTCCGGTACGACCGTGACGCCGCGCTCCGCCGCGTGGGCGACGATCTCGCGGATGTCGTCCTGGGTGTAGTAGCCGCCGTGCGGCCTGTCGTCGGTCCTGTCGTCGTCCGTGGAACCCAACTGGGACGAACTGCGCCATCCACCGGTCTCCGTGAGACGTGGGAAGCGCAGGATCTCCACGCGCCATCCCTGGTCGTCGGTGAGATGGAGGTGGAGGGTGTTGAGGCGGTGCATCGCTATCAGGTCGATGAAGCGCAGTACCTCCCGCTTGGGCAGGAAGTGCCTGGCCACGTCCAGCATGGCTCCGCGCCAGCGGAAGTGCGGCGCGTCCTCGACGACCGTCCCCGGCACCGCCCACCGCTCGTCGGCGGTCCGGGAGCTGCGGTAGACCCGTGGCGGCAGCAGTTGCAGCAGGGCCTGGCAGCCGTAGAACACCCCGCCGGCGTCGCCGCCTTCGATGCGAACACCGGTCGGCCCGGACTCCAGCCGGTATGCCTCGGCCCCCAGTTCCGGACACAGCGTCAGGGCGATGCCCGGTCGGGACTCCTCATCCGTGACCGGCAGGGGCAGCCCCGTCGCGGGGCGCAGGGCCGACTGCAGCCAGGCGGCGGTCGTGGCCAGTTCGCCGGGGGCCTTGATCGTGGTGGCCGCGTCGAGCGGGAACTCTCCCGGGGCGGGTCGAATCGTGACGGGCCGGGGCAGCAACATGGGGGTCGTCATTCCTGCCGATTCCTTTCGACGGGCCCGTGCCCCGAGGACACCCGCCCTACATATACAGAGACTTTGGTTAAGACCGGACCTGGATGGACCGCGCCGACGGGCACGCTCAGGAAGACGGTTCGGGCAGCACCGTGTCGACGTCGTACAGCCGGGCGTCCACGTGATCGAGGGCGAGCCGCACGGCGCCCAGCACCACGGCCTGGTCGGAGAGGGAGGAGACCGCGAGCGCCGGGGGTTCCAGGCACAGCGGGTCCAGGTGCCGCCGCAGCGGCTCCAGCAGTACGTCACCGGAGCGCGAGACCCCGCCGCCGATCACGACGAGTTCCGGGTCCAGGGCCAGGACCAGGGCGGCGATGCCCTCGGCCAGGTCGTGGGCGTACTGCTCGACGGCCCAGCGGGCCGCCGGTTCACCGGTGCGGGCCTGGGCGAAGACGTACTCGGCGGCCTCCTGGGGCAGGGTGTCCGACGGCATCTTCGGATAGCCGGTCAGATGCGAGGTGGCCCGGTGCCAGCCCACCAGGGACAGTGCGCCGATCTCGCCGGCCGCTCCCCCGCGCCCCCGGTGCACCCGGCCGCCGATCAGCAGACCGGCCCCGGTACGTACTCCGGACAGGACGAAGGCCACGTCGTCGACGCCCTGGGCCTCGCCGATCCAGCCCTCGGTGAGTGCGGCCAGATTGCAGTCGTTCTCCACCAGGACCGGGCAGTCGAAGTCGACGCCCATCTCGCCCGCGAGGTCCAGCCCGTCCCATTCGGGCAGGCCGACGCAGCGTTTGACCAGGCCGTCATGGCTGACCACCCCCGTGGTGCCGACGCAGACGGCGGCCAGCCGGGCGCGCCCGACCGCCGCCGACTCCAGTGCGTCCACGGCCGTCGCGCGCACGGCGGCCAGCCGCACGGCACGCCCCGCGTCCGCGCTCACCCGCTCGGTGCGGGACGCGACGACGGTGCCGTCGAGGTCGGCGACAGCCGCCCTGATGCTGTACGAACCGATGTCGATCCCGAGCACGTAGTCGCCGGTGGAGTGGAAGCTGAACAGCCTGGCGGGACGACCCATGTGGCCTGGCTGCGGCGGCAGTTCCTTCAACCATCCGGAACCGAGCAGTTCCTCCGTCAGGCTCTCCACGGTCGGGCGGGACAGACCTGTGCGCCTGGTGACCTCGGTGAGGCTGAGGGGGCCCTGGCCGCGCAGGGCGCGAAGTGTCGTGACCAGGTTGATGCGCCGCAGCCGCGAGGTGTCGCCTCCGGAAATTGTCACCGTCACTCCCTTGACAGGCTCTGTACCCGAGAAATAAAAACAGGTTGCATTAGTAAGTGGCAAGTCCGAGGGGGTATTTGTGGTCACTCTCGCCATCATCGGGGCGGGGCTGCGCGGTATGAGTTACGCGCGGCGTGCTCTGGCGACCGGCGCGGCGCGTGTCGTGGCCGTCGCCGAGCCCGATCCGGAACGCAGGCGCAGCATGGCCGCAGCGCACGACGTACCGGCCGA
The DNA here is from genome assembly GCF_042882135.1 of Streptomyces sp. NPDC058240. Classification (NCBI taxonomy): domain Bacteria; kingdom Bacillati; phylum Actinomycetota; class Actinomycetes; order Kitasatosporales; family Streptomycetaceae; genus Streptomyces; species Streptomyces sp. NPDC058240. The sequence continues at coordinate 91,400 of NZ_JBHVWT010000023.1, read as the reverse complement.
GAACGTCTTCGCCGACTGGCGGGATCTGCTCGCCCGGGACCGACTGGCCGACGCCGCGGTGATCTCGACGCAGGACAGCATGCACACGGCGCCCGCGGTGCGGGCGGCGGAGCTCGGCTACCACCTGCTCCTGGAGAAGCCGATGGCGCAGACGGAGGAGGAGGCCGCCGCCATCTCCGCTGCCGCCGACCGCAATGACGTTCTGCTGGCCGTCTGTCACGTCATGCGCTACACCCCCTACACCGTCAGGCTCAGGGAGCTCATCGCCGAGGGCCGGATCGGCGACGTGATGAACATCCAGCACCTGGAACAGGTCGGCTGGTGGCATCAGGCCCACTCGTTCGTCCGGGGCAACTGGCGCAGCCAGGAGGAGTCGGGCCCGATGCTGATGACCAAGGCCTGCCACGACCTCGACTGGATCGCCCACGTCAAGGGAGCACTGCCCGAACGGGTGTCCTCGTTCGGCAATCTGGTGCACTTCCGGGCCGAGAACCGGCCCGACGGCGCGGCGGACCGATGCGTGGCGTGCCCGGTGGAGTCCACCTGCCCGTACTCCGCCAAGCGCATCTACCTCGATTGTCTGGGGGACGTGGACAAGGAGTTCTGGCCGCTGTCCGCGGTCACGGCCGACCACACCGAGGAGGGGGTGCTCGCGGCTCTGCGCGAGGGCCCGTACGGCCGGTGCGCGTACACCTGTGACAACGACGTGGTCGACACGCAGGTGGTGACCATGGAGTTCGCCGACGGCACCTCCGCCACCTGCACGGTCACCGCGTTCGCGGCGCTGGAACACCGCAAGACCCGGATCTTCGGCACCCGCGGCTCCATCGACGGCGACGGCGTCGTCCTGCGCGTGCATGACTTCGTGACCGACGAGGTCACCGTCATCGACACCGGTGCCAACGGCGATCCCACGGCAGCCACCGGGCACGGCGGCGGTGACGCGTCCCTGTTCGACGCCTTCGTCGACGCCGTCAGCGGGAACGACCCCTCCCTGGTACTCACCGACGGCGCCGAGAGCCTGGCCACGCACCGGGTCGTCTGGGCGGCCGAGCGCGCTCGCCGCACCGGCACCGTCGTATCCCTCCTGCCGGACTGATCCCCGGCCGTCGCACCATGCCCGCGGACTTCCGCGCCCACCAGCCACCCTCACGAAAGGCACACTCCCGTGCGTAAGTTGACAGCCATGCTCACCGTCGGAGCTCTCGCCCTGAGCGTAGGCGCCTGCGGCAAGAAGAACGGTTCCGGCTCCTCGGACAAGGAACTTGTCTACACCTCCTCCTGGGGTGCCGACGAACCGCAGGGGAAGCTCATCAAGTCGATAGCCGACGACTTCACCGCGGCGACCGGCACCAAGGTCGACCTGAAGTTCGTGGGCCGCAAGGGCACCGACACCCTCCCCACCGAGATGAACGCGGGCCAGGGACCGGACCTGTTCGACACCTCCACCGACAGTGTCGGTGCCTTCGTCGCCCAGAATCTCGCCGAGCCGCTCGACGACGTCCTGGACATGGAGGTGCCGGGCGAGGGCAAGAAGGTGCGGGACGTGCTGCCGGATTCCGTGCAGAAGGCGTCGACCGACAAGGGCCATGTGCGCTTCATGGCCCACACCGTGATCTCCACGGCCGTCTGGTACGACGCGTCCAAGCACGCGGGGCTCGCTCCCAGGACGTGGAAGGAGTTCATCGCCTATCTCGACGAGGCGAAGAAGGACGGCCGCACGCCGCTGGGCCAGGACGGCACGGTCAACTTCTACAACGCGTACTGGTTCTACTCGGCCCTGGTCCGCTCCGAGGGTGCCGGCAGCCTCAGCGCCCTGGGCAAGGATCCGGCCGCCTGGGACAAGCCGGCCGTTCTCGCGGCGGCCAAGAAGGTGGAGCAGCTGGCTGGCGGCGGCTACTTCCAGAAGGACTTCATGGCCACCAAGTACCCTGCCGCGCAGGATGCCTGGGCCCAGGGCAAGTACGACCTGAACCTGAACGGCACCTGGCTGGCCGCCGAGACCGGACCGAAGCTGGCCAAGGGCACCGAGGTCGCCTCGTTCCAGCTGCCGGCCGGCGGCAAGAACTCCGTGGAGGTCGGCACGCTCGGCTGGGGTGTCAACGCCAAGGGCCACAACGTGGAGACGGCCAAGGAATTCCTCGCCTTCGCCCTGCAGAAGAAGTACGAGGAGAAGATCTCCGGCACCGCACACAACATCCCCGCGCGCCCGGACGTCCCCGCGCCCGGCTATCTGGCGGGCGTGCAGAAGGACGTCGCCGAGGCGAAGTTCACCCATCGGACCTACGACGACATGGCCGCGGACAAGAACTGGTGGAACAACGTCTTCCTGCCCCTGGACGACCAGTTGCTCTCCGGCAAGATCGATGCGGCGACCTTCGTGAAGACCGGCAAGAAGAAGGCCGCCGACTACCTCGCCAGCAAGGGCTGAGCCCATGGGGACAGCAACACTCACCCCGCCCACGACAGCGGCGCCGCCCGTCGCGGGCAAGGCGGGCAAACGGGTGCGGCCGGCGCGCGAGCGGGCCTTCTGGCCCTTCCTGCTCCCCGCGCTGATCGCCTACACCGCGCTCTTCGTCCTGCCGTCGTTGTTCGGCTTCTGGGTCAGCTTCAACAAGTGGGCCGGTCCCGGCTCCGCCATGACGTGGAACGGCCTCGGCAACTACCTGGAGCTGACGCGCAGCGAGGCCTTCCGCACCGCCTTCGTCAACACCTTCGTGCTGGCCTTCGGGGGCGGAGCCCTGGTCTTCGCCTTCACCTTCCTGTCCATGATGGTGCTGCGGCAGGTCAAGGGCCGGGCCTTCATCCGGTCCGTGATCTTCCTGCCGATGATCATCTCGGTGATCGCGGTCGGTGTCGCCATCGGCTTCCTCCTCAATCCCGACGGCGCGGTCAACACGATCCTGGGCTGGGTCGGCATCGAGGCGCGGCCGTGGCTGGGTCCGGACATGGTGTTCAAGTGCATCGTCGCCGGGCTCGTGTGGTCGAGCACCGGCTTCTACGTGGCCCTGATGATGTCGGCCGCCGACTCCATCCCGCCCTACCTGTACGAGGACGCCAAGCTGATCGGCGCCACCAAGTGGGAGCAGTTCCGGCACATCACACTGCCGCTGACCTGGGACGTGTTCGCGGTGTCGGCCGTGTTGTGGGTGGTCAACAGCCTGAAGGTGTTCGAGATCGTGATCGCCTTCACCACGGCCGGCACTCCGGCCAGCCCGCCGATCCAGGCCCGCACTGTGGCGGTGCAGCAGTACGCCTCGGTGGCCGGCGGCGGTGTGCCCGAGCTGGGTTCGGGTGCCGCCATGGGCGTCGTCATCCTGATCGTGACGACGATCCTCATCGTACTGACCCGGCGTGTCACCCGCCGCGAACGTGTGGAGCTGTCATGAGGCGCCTGCTCGGCGACATTCTGGTGCCGCGCGCGACGACCGTCGCGCTGTGGGCCTGGGTCGTCTTCAACCTCGCGCTGGTCGCCTGGGTCGGCCTCCAGTCGCTCAAGGAGTCCGGGCAGGTCTGGCTCTCGCCGTTCGCGCTGCCGGACACCGTCGAGTGGGGCAACTACTCAGCGGCGTGGAAGGCGGCCGGCTTCTCCGCCGCCGCGCTCAACAGCACCGTCCTGACCCTGGTCGGATCCCTGCTGATCGTCGCGCTGTCGGCGCCCGCCGCGTACGTCCTGGCCCGCTCCGACCGGCGCGCCGCGGGGCGGCTCACCGGGTACTTCGCGATGGGTCTGAGCATCCCGGTCCAGACGATCGTGATCCCCATCATCGTGATCAAGCTGTCCGTGTCCACGTTCATGATCGACTGGGTGACCGGCTGGTGGGACAACCGCATCACACTCCTGGTCTTCCAGGTGGTGCTGTCGCTGCCGTTCGCCGTGTTCGTGCTCACGGGCTACATGCGCTCGCTGCCCCACGAGATCGAGGAGGCGGCCGAGCTGGACGGCGCGGGTCCGCTGCGCGCCTTCGTCCAGGTCGTGCTGCCGGTGGCCAAGCCGGGCGTGATGACAGTTTTGATCCTCAACGTCATCGGCCTGTGGAACGAGACGCTGCTCGCCCTGTTGATCACTCCCACGCCTGAGGAGCGCACGCTGCCCGCGGCCCTTCTCAGCCTCTATGGCTCCATGCAGTACAGCTCCGACTGGGGCGCCCTGTTCGCCGGAATCGTGATCCTGGTCTATCCCATGATCGTGCTCTACCTCTGGCTGGGCCGCCGCATCGTCGAGGGCATGACTGCGGGGATCGGTAAGTAACGCGCGACAGAGACCGGCAATCCGATCGGAAGGACCGAGACTTGCGTACCTCACGTATCCCAAGCACCTCACCCACCCCGCGGAGGCAACTCGTGGGGGCGCTCCTGGCGGCTCTCGCCCTCCCGCTCTCCGCGGTGGCGGCCGGGCCCGCGCAGGCGGCGACCCCGGCCCAGCACCATCCGCGCGCGGCGGGCACCACGTACTACGTGGACGCCGAATCCGGCAACGACAGCGCATCGGGCCGGAATAAGTCAGCTGCCTGGAAGTCCCTGGCCAAGGCGGGTCAGTTGACGCTGGGTCCCGGTGACCAGCTGCTGTTCAAGTCCGGTCAGCGGTGGAAGGGACGGCTCGACGTCCAGGGGGCGGGGGCGGTGGGCGCCCCGGCACTCGTCGGCTCGTACGGCAGCGGCGCCAAGCCGGTGATCGAGGGCGGCGGCACGACCGATGTCGCGGTCAAGCTCAACAACGTCCACGACTTCACCCTCGACGGGCTGGAGGTGACCAACTGGAGCGACAGCACCACCCCCCGCTCCGGTGTGAACCTCTTCGCCAAGGACGCGGGCAAGCTGTCCAACATCACCCTGCGCAATCTGAAGATCCATGACGTCGACGGCCCCGGCGGCAGCACCGTCAGCTCTGCCGGGCTGCTGGTCTCCATCCGTGGCAACCAGACGCCCACGTACTTCGACAACCTGGTGGTGGAGAAGAACGAGGTCAGCAGGATCCGTTCGTACGGGATCATCACCTGGTCCACCTGGTCCCGGCGCAACGGCATGACCAGCCTGTACCCGGTGGAGACCGGCATCCCCGACAGCGAGGTCGTCACCTGGACGCCCAGCACCGGCGTCAGGATCCGCGACAACTACGTCCATGACGTGACGGCCGGCGGCATCACTCCCATGCACACCAAGGGCGCCGTCGTCGAGGGCAACCGCGTCCACAAGGCCGCCAGCGGCCGGCTCAACGCCAAGGGCGGCAACGTCGCCATCTGGTGGCAGGGCAACGACGACCTGCTCGTGCAGCGCAACGAGGTGTCGGGCACCGGCTTCAACGGGCCGGGCACCGACGGCCACGGCTTCGACGCGGACGCCGACAACAACCACAGCGTCGTCCAGTACAACTACAGCCACGACAACGACGGCGGGTTCTTCATCACCGTCTCCTTCAACGGAGCACCGACCAAGGACACCGTGGTCCGGTACAACCTGAGCAAGGACGACGGCTACGAGGTCTTCAGCCTCTCCACCGAGACGTCGGGCACCCACATCTACAACAACACGGTCTACGCGAGCGGCCGGGTCGTCACCGTGCACCCGCCCTACACCGGGGCCGGCGACTACCCGCTCGGCAAGATCGTGCACATCTACAACAACGCGAGCGGCATCGAGATCCGCAACAACATCTTCTACAACCGCACCACCGCCGGCTACGACACCGCCAACGGCACCGTCTACGACTCCAACCTCTACTGGGGCACCGGCACGCCCGTCGCCCCCTCCGGCGACATCAACGCGATCAAGGCGGACCCGAAGCTTGTCTCCATCGGCACCGACCCGGCGGGCTACAAGCTCCAGGCCGACTCCCCCGCGCGGGGGCGCGGCGCGGCGGTGGCGCAGGGCCTCAAGGACTACTTCGGCAACCCGGCCCCGGCCACCGCTCCCGACCGGGGCTTCCACCAGTTCGCCGGAGCCCCGTACCATCCGGCCGTCACCACGTCGTACCCCACGCTCGGCAACAGCCATCCCTACCGGATGGCCGACGGCGACACCTCGACCGCGTGGAGCAGCGCGGCCGCAGGCATCGCCTTCCCCGGCACCATCGACCTGGACTACCGGCAGCCCACCAGCATCGGCTCCGTCACCCTGCACACCGCCTTCGCCACCGGCCAGGGCATCAAGCAGCTCGACGTGCAGACCTGGAACGGCTCGTCGTGGGTGACGCAGGTCGCCGGGCAGCAACTGGCCTGGACCGGCAACACGTCGACCGTCGAGCAGCGCACGATCACCCTGCCGCAGCGGGTCACGACCGAACGTCTGCGCCTGACGATCCGCGACGCCCACCTCCAGTGGGGCAACTTCGCGGTCTACGAGATCCAGGCCGCCTGACGGGTGGGGCGGCCCGTACGGCATCCGAGGGCCGCACACTCGGGCCGCCCCGCCGAGTTCGTGAACGGATGGAACCCTGACGGCCTCCCGGCTGCGCGGACGCGTGGAACTCCGGGAGGCCGTCAGGGCCGTTCACACGGTGTGCTCGACGACGCCGCCGACCACGACGGTCTCCGCCACGGTGCCGGGGATGTCCTCGGGTGCGGCGCGCAGGATGTCGCGGGAGAGGACCACGAAGTCGGCGGCCTTACCGACGGTGAGCGAACCGCGTTCGTCCTCAAGGAAGTTGGCGTAGGCCGAACCCATCGTGTAGCCGTGGACCGCGGTCTCCACGCTGATCGTCTCCTGCGGCATCCAGGGCTCCCCACCGCTCAGCGGACGCCGGGTGACGGCGGTATGGATGCCGACCATCGGGTCCATCTCGGCCACGTTCCAGTCGCTGGACAGCGCGAGCACGGCCCCGGCCGTGTGCAGGCTGCGCATGGGCCATGCCTTGTGCCAGCGCTCGGCCCCGACGTTCTCCGCCCAGTCCTTGCCGGGGCCGGCGACCTCCGGGGCGCTGTGTCGGGGCTGCATGCACGCGACCACGCCCAGGGCGGCGAAGCGCGGGGTGTCGTCGGGGTCGAGGCACTCGACGTGGACGACCTGGTGGCGGGCGTCCCTCGCCCCGTTCACCGCGCGCGCCCGCTCGACGGCGTCCAGGACCGTACGGATCCCTCTGTCGCCGGTGGCGTGGACGAAGCACTGGAAGCCGCGGGCGTCCAGCTTCGTCAGCAGCTCGGCGAACTCCTCGGGCGGGTAGAAGGTGTCGCCCCGGTGGTGGCGGCAGCCCGCGTAGGGCTCCAGGAGGGCCGCGGTCCGCGGCTCCACCACGTCGTCGATGTAGAGCTTGAGCGGTCCGACCCGGATCCGGTCGTCGTCGTGCCGCCGGGCGGCGTCGGCGAAGTCGTCGAGGTCGGCGTCCGTGGTGCCGCGCGGGTGGAAGAGGGCGGCGACGATGCGGGACTTGAGCCGGCCCTCGGCGCGTGCGCGCTCGAAGAGGGGGAGGTCGTCGAGCGAGTTCTGGGGTTCGACCACCGTGGTGATGCCGAAGCCGATGGCGTCGTCCAGGGACTTGGCGAGTCGCCCGTACTGCCGGTCCGGCGAGGCCCACGGCAGACCCAGCTCGCGCAGGGCCCGGTGGCCGTCGCGGGAGAGGCCCTTGACCGCGAAGTCCTTGATGAAGCCGGTGGGTTCACCCGTTTCCGGGTCGGTGGCGGCCTCACCGAAGGGCAGGTGGGTGCGGTCGCGGTCGATACCGAGACGGCGCAGGCCGGCGGTGTTCACCCAGGCGGTGTGCACGTCGTAGCTGAGCACGAAGGCCGGTACATCGCCCGTGGCCGGGTCGAGGTCCGCGGCGGTGGGCATCCGGCCGTCCGGGATGGCCGAGTAGTCGAAGGCCTCCGCCTCGATCCACTCGGCGTCGGGGTTGGCCGTGTGCCAGGCGCGGATGCGGGCGTGGACCTCGTCGAGGGTACGGGCACCGGAGAGCTGGACGCAGGCGTCGTCCGAGCCGAGCCGGACATGGTTGTGGGCGTCGATGAACCCGGGGAGCACGAGCCTGCCTTCGGCATCGATCACGCGTGTCTCCGGTCCGGTCCACCCCCTGGCGTCCTCGTCGGCACCGAGCCAGGCGATGCGGCCGTCGACCACCGCCATGGCCTGCGCCTCGGGGAACGCCGGGTCGACGGTGTGGATGCGGGCGTTGCGCAGGACGAGATGGGCGGGACGGGCGGGGCTGGCCATGTGAGATGACTCCTTGTGGTGCGGTGGTGCGGTCGGTCCGGTGGTTCGGTGGTTCGGGCGGGGCGTTGCCACGCGGGCCGGTGGGCGTCGCGTGGCGGCCGGTCAGGAAGGGTCGGTGTGCGGTGCGACGGTCCGCCGGGCGAGCGCCCAGTAGACGAGCCCCGAGACGACCGCGCCGAGCAGCGTCAGGTCGGCGCCGCCCAACGGTGCGACCAGCGGGCCGGTCCACAGCTCGGAATCGCAGGTGAGGGCGGCGAAGACCATGCCGGCGAGCAGCGCGGTCATGCCGGCGGAGTGGTAGCCGGACCGGTACCAGTAGGCACCGTCGGGTCCGGCGTGCAGTGCCGGGGCGTCGTAGCGGCAGCGGCGCATCAGCATGTCCGCGAGGAACACGCCGCCCCAGGGCGCGAACACGATGATGAGCAGGGAGAGGAACGACAGCAGCGAGCTGGTGAAGTCGGTGAGGAAGAGCGCGCACAGGGAGCCGGCCGCGGTGACGGCCGCGCTGATGATGATGGCCTTGGAGCGGCTCCAGGGGACGCCGAGCACCTGGAGGTTCAGGCTCGACGAGTAGAGCGTGACGATCGAGTTGGTGACCGAGCCACCGAGCACGAGGGCGAGGAAGAGCGGCTGGAACCAGCCCGGCAGCAGCTTCTCCGTGCCCGCCACGGCGTCGGTCATGTCCGTCTGCGTGGCGGCGGCCACCCCGGCCACGCCCAGAGCGACCGAGGAGACGAAGCCGCCGAGGGCTCCGTACCAGGTGAGCGACCGCATCGAGGTCGTCCTCGGAAGGTAGCGCGTGTAGTCGGCGGGCATCGGAACGTACGAGAACGGCCCGGCCAGCATCACCACGAAGGCCAGGCTCCACCCGGACGCGCCGGGGTGGACCGCCGCCCCGCCCGTGTCGGCACCCGGCAGCAGGAACACGAGGAGCGCGGCGAACCCGACGGCGAGGACGTACGCGATCCAGCGCTCGGCGAACTGGACGGTGGCGTGGCCCCAGAGGGCGACGACGAAGGTCAGCGCAAGAGTGATCAGCAGGGCGAGGGCCCGCCCGGTGCGACCGGACGCCCATCCCAGATCGGCGAAGAACGCTTCGAGTGCGAGCGTGCCGACGACCGTGTTGAGGATCGTGTAGCCGATGCTGACCACCCAGTTGACCATGCCGGCGGGCCAGTTGCCGCGTACGCCGAAGGGGGCCCGGGAGATCACCAGGGTGGCGGTGCCGGTACGCACGCCGCTCAGTCCGGCGGCGCTGATGGCGAAGAACGCGAGTCCGCCGAGGACGACGACACCGGTCGCCTGCCAGAAGGACAGCCCGAAGGCGACGGCCAGGGCGCCATTGATGACGTAGGTGAAGGTCAGGTTGGAGCCGAACCAGAGCCAGAACAGGTCCTTCGCGCTGCCGTGGCGGTCCTCGTCGGGAATCGGGTCGATGCCGTGTGTCTCGACCTGGAAGACCTGGTCGGTGGCCATGGCCCCGCCGGGCGCCCTCGCGGTCGTCTCCTGCTGCGTCATGCGGCCTGCCCCTCATCCGTGCGTGCTCCGGGAGCCCCGGAGCAGCACTTTGAATGCCGTTCTAAAAGTTAGAACGGCATTCAAGATGCGTTTCCGGGGGCCGTCAAGACCTCTGCCGAAATCGGCGGCTAAGGTCGTCACCGGGTTCATCGCAGCGGAGGGGTGGAGGGGTGGCGTGGCAGCGACGGCGCGACGGCGTGACGGGCACCTGGCCCGGGAACGCATGCTGGAGGAGGCGATGGCGGCCATCGCCGAGGACGGACTGGCCGCACTCACCATGTCTGCACTCGCCAAGCGCCTCGGCACCAGCGGCGGCCACATCCTCTACTACTTCGGCAGCAAGGACCGACTGCTCCTGGAGGTGCTGAGCTGGAGCGAGAGCGCGCTCGCCGAGGAGCGCCGGGCGCTGCTGACCGGCCGGGCCGGTGCCGAACGCAAGCTCGGCCAGTTCCTTGAGCTGTACCTTCCCTGTGGGCCACGCGACCCACGCTGGACACTGTGGATCGAGTTGTGGGCGCGGACGGCGTCGAACGAGCCGCTGCGACAGGCCCAGGCCGAGATCGACCGCGGCTGGCAGGAGGACCTCGAATCGCTCCTCGCCAAGGGCGTGCGACAGGGCCGCTTCGCCGCGGACCTCGACACGGCAGCACGCGCTTCCGAACTCCTCGCCCTGCTCGACGGGTTGAGTACCCGCGTCGTCCTCGGTCAGCGGGGAGCGGACCGGGCGAGTGCACTGCGCATGGCGCTGTCGGCGACCGAGCGGCTGGTGGAACGGGGCTGAGCACTCCGACGCCCCGCAGGGCGGCTACCCCTGGAACCCTGGGATACGGTGGGTCGGCAACACGGCGTGGAGGGGACCACATTGACGCGGGTTGCGATAGTCGGCGGCGGGATGGGCGGCCTGACCGCAGCGCTGTTCCTGGGGCGTCGGGGCCATCAGGTGACCTTGTTCGAGCGGGACGGCCACCGGCCGGGCCACGATCTCGACAGGGACTTCTTCGACTGGCACCGCCCCGGTGTGCCGCACGCGGTCCAGCCGCACGGACTCCTGGCTCCGGTCCGGACCGTGCTGCGCGCGGAGGCTCCGGACGTGTACCGCGAGATGCTGCGCATGGGGGCCCGCGAACACAACGAATTCGCCTGGTTCACCGAGCGTCCGCCCGCCCGCGCGGGAGACGAGGATCTGGTGACGATCCGGACCCGGCGCATCGTGCTGGAGGCCGCTCTGCACGATGCGGTGCACCGCGAGCCGGGCGTCGACGTGCGACTCGGGGAGCCTGTCGATGGCCTCCTCGTCGACCGGCACGGCGACATTCCGCGGGTCACGGGGGTGCGGTCCGCATCGCGGACTCACCGTGCGGAGCTGGTGCTCGACGCCGGCGGGCGCCGGTCCCCGGTGCCCCGGTGGCTCACCGAGGCGGGCTGCCGGGAAGCGGTCGTGGAGAACCACCGCGTCCCGATCGCCTACTTCTGCCGCTGGTACCGGCTGCGGCCCGATGGACCGCGCGACCCCGGACGCGTCAGACCCGGCTCGTTCGCGGCCTTCGCGGTCGGCGGGGTGTTCCCGTCGGACAACGGCATCTTCGCGGCGTCCTTGACGGTCTCCACCGCCGATCCCACCCGCGCGGCCCTGCGGGACCCCGTGGTGTTCGAGCGGGCCGCCCGGACCTTTCCCGCCATCGCGGCCTGGCTGGACCTGGAGCCCGAGCCGGTCTCCGGAGTACTCGCGATGGGCGGCCTGCACAATCGATGGACCGCACTGGCCGACGCCGACGGGCCCGTGGTCACCGGCCTCGTGGGCATCGGGGACTCACTCGCGTACACCAATCCCACGATGGGGCAGGGAGTCGCCATGGCCCTGCGGGCGGGGCAGTGGGTGGCCCACCATGCGGGCACCGCCTCGGACCCGGCGTCGTTCACCGCCGAATACCACCGATGGGCCGCGCGAGCCCTGCGCCCGTGGTTCGACGTCCAGGTCGCCGCGGACCAGGCCAGTGCGGCTCAACTCAGCGATCCCACAAGGGTGTCGAGCGAACCTCCCACCGCGGCCGGCCGCGAGAGGGCCGCCCTCGCCGCCTGCGCCTTCGACGACCCGCTGGTCATGCGCGCACGAGCGAAGGTCCGCCACCTCGTCCTGACCGCCGATCAGGCATACGGCACCGAAGAGGTACGCGCCCGTCTGGCGCACTGGCTGGACGAACACCCGGACTTCACACCCGCGTTCGACGGCCCCGCACGTGCGGAGTGGGAGTCGGCCATGGGGCATCCGGACCACGCCATCTGAACGTCCGGAGTGACGGAGTGACCAGACGGTGCACAGGAGTGACCAGAAGGTGCACCCGACCGGAAACGAATGACGTCCGGCGACTAATCGAATACCTTTCGCACCATTTTTACACTGTTCCCACCCGTACGGGTGGTGTATCACTGGGAGTGGCCATATTGTCGATTCAGGAACGACGGCTGGAAGAAAGGCGCCACGACCGACGGCTGCTCCGGGCGGCGTGGGCTCGACATGAGGCAGCCGAGGAGCCGACATGCAAAAACGCAACCTCAGGACAGCGGTCATGCTGTGCGCCGCCACAGCGCTCGCAGCGGCGATTCCCGTACCGGCATCCGCTTCCGCAGCCACCTCCGCATCAGCAGCCGCATCCGCGTCCCCGGAGTCCCGCCCATCGGCTCACGTGGTGGCTGTCGACTGCTTCTCGGGTGCGCGGGTACGCCCCGGCGACTTCCTGCTCGCCTGCGGGGACGGCAACAACCGCCTCATCGATATCCACTGGTCCCACTGGGGACCGACATCCGCCGTGGGCACGGCACTTGACGCGGTGAACGACTGCCAGCCCTATTGCGCGGCCGGCAAGTTCCACTCCTACCCCGTCATCGTGCGCCTCGACCGCCCGGAGGCCTGGAAGACCCATCCGGAACTGCGGCAGTTCACCCGGCTCCACCTCGTCTACACCGACGGCAGGCCGGCGCAGACGGAGCGGGTCGTGACACACGAGCTCTGGGACTGACCCGTCCCGGGCCCGGCCGCGACGGGGCGCCGGCCGCGAGGTGATGTGCGTGAACGTTCGCGAATGCACATGGAACGTCGGTGGCGGGTGGCAGCCGGGCTATGTGGCCGCGGCACTGGTCTTCGCCATCGGAATGGCCGGGACCACCCTGCCCACCCCGTTGTACGGGCTCTACCAGGAAAAGATCGGCTTCTCCGAGCTGACGGTGACCGTCGTCTTCGCCGTTTATGCCGTCGCGGTCATCACGGTGTTGCTGGTGGCGGGAAACTACTCCGACGAGGTCGGCCGAAGACCTGTGCTCCTGTGCGCCATGGCGTTGTCGGCGGCGAGCGCGGGGTGTTTCCTGCTGGAAAGCGGTCTGCCGCTGCTCTTCACGGGGCGGCTGTTGTCCGGCTGCGCGGCCGGGCTGCTGAGCGGCGCGGCGACGGCGGCCGTCATCGAACTGGCGGATCCTGGGCACAAGGCACGTGCGGGATTCGCCGCCACCGCGGCGAACATGGGTGGTCTGGGCTGCGGGCCGTTGCTCTCCGGGATCCTCGCGCAGTACACGCCCTGGCCACTTACCCTTTCGTTCTGGGTCCACCTGGGACTGGTGGTGCTGGCCTGCGGGATCACCTGGCTCCTGCCGGAGACCGTTGCCGCGCCGAAGCGCCGTCCGCCCCTGAAGCCACAGGGACTGTCCGTTCCACCCGAGGTGAAGGGTGTCTTCCTGCCCGCCTCGCTGGCAGCCTTCGCCGGTTTCGCTCTTCTCGGCCTGTTCACCGCGGTCGCGCCGAGCTTCGCCTCGAAGACGCTGGGTGTGCACAATCTGGCTGTCGCGGGTGCCGTGGTCTTCTCCGTCTTCCTCGCCTCGACCGTCGGGCAGTCCCTGACCCAACGGATCGGCGCACGCCGCGCGCTCCCGGTCGGCTGCGGCATCCTCGTCGTCGGCCTGCTGCTGGTGGCGTCATCGCTGATCGCCGAATCCCTGCTCCTGCTCGTCCTGGGCGCCCTGTGCGGTGGCACCGGCCAGGGACTGGCCTTCCGTGCCGCGCTCACCCTGATCAGCGGCGCGGCCCCGGCGCAGCACCGCGGCGGCACCATCTCGGCGTTCTTCGTCGTCGCCTACGCCGGGATCTCCGTGCCGGTGGTCGGGGTCGGCGCCATGGCCACCTGGCTCGGACTGCGTCAGGCCGGGCTGATCTTCACGGGCTGCGTGATGCTGCTGGCGGCGGGCGCGGGCACGTACGCCGCACGCAGGCTGCCTCAGGACCCGGATCTGCAACCGGGCCCACCGCCTACAACGTCCTCCCGGTTCTGAGTACTTGGCCGGAACGGGCGCCGACAGCCCGTCCTTGTATAAGGTGCCGTTCGATATCGGCGTTCTGCGTGGGAGACGTAAGTGATGAGTGGTCAGCAGCCGGACCCGGGAAGGGCCTCTCAGGTCTTCCAACCGCTCGATAAGGACGACCCGACCACCATCGCCGGATACCGGCTCGCCGCCAAGCTCGGCGCGGGCGGTATGGGCAAGGTGTACCTGTCGTACACACCCGGCGGGCGGCCCGTGGCCATCAAGGTGATCCGGCCCGAGTTCGGCGAGGACGCCGAATTCCGCCGCCGGTTCGCCCAGGAGGTGCAGTCCGCGCAACGCGTGCAGGGTTTGTTCACGGCACCGGTCATCGACGCCGCCACCGATGCTGCGCAGCCGTGGCTGGCGACCGCGTACGTGCCGGGCCCCTCGCTCGCCGACGCCGTCGTCGCGCACGGGGCGCTGCCCGTCGAGACGGTGGTGCTGCTGATCGCCGGCATGGCCGAGGCGCTTCACGTCATCCACGGCGCGGGCATCGTCCACCGTGACCTGAAGCCGTCCAATGTGCTGCTCGCCGCCGACGGTCCCCGCGTCATCGACTTCGGTATCGCCCACGCCGCCGACGCGACCTCGCTCACCGGCAGCGGCGTCACCATCGGCACCCCCTCGTTCATGGCACCGGAACAGGCCGCCGGGCGCAAGGTGACCGCGGCCACCGATGTCTTCGCGCTCGGCCAGGTGGCGGCGTACGCGGCGACGGGGGCCCCGGCGTTCGGCGAGGGGACCTCGCACGGCGTTCTCTACCGGATCGTCCATGAGGAGCCCGACCTCACCGGCGTCCCGGAGCGGCTGATGGAACTGGTCGGCCGTTGCCTCGCCAAGGACCCCGCGGCCAGGCCGTCGATCGCCGAGGTCATCGCGCTCTGCCAGTCCGCGAACGCGGAGACGGTGCTGCGCCGCCCCGAGGACTGGCTGCCGGCCCCGGTCACCGCCGACATCACGGTGCGCGCGGCGGCTCCGGCGCCGGTCCAGACCCCGCCGCCGCCGGCCTCCGCCCCGCCCGTGGCCTACTCGCCGACCACGCCGGTGGCCCCGAACACCCCGCCACAGGGCTACGGTCCGCCCGTGGCGTACCAGCCCACTCAGCCGGCTCAGCCCTCTCAGGTCCCGCCCCAGCCCCACTACCAGACGCCCCATCCGGCCCAGGCCCAGGCTCACGCCCATGCCTACGCCCCGACCCAGATGCCTACGCAGGCGCAGACGTACCCCGGTCACCCCGTGCCTCAGGCTCCCCGGCCCCCGGAGAGCTCTGGCAAGCGGCGTGCGGTCATCGCGATCGCCGCCGCGCTGGTCTTCGGTGTCGTGGGCGGCGGCACGCTGTATTTCCTGCTCAAGGACAGGGGCGAGCAGACGAAGGCAGACAGCTCCTCGCAGGGCAGTCGGACGAGCGACGGGGCCAAGGACGGGAACAAGGGCGGGAACGAGGAGACCGGCTCCAAGCCGAGTACCAAGCCAGAGCCGAAGCCCGCCGAGTACAAGGGCATCAATCTGACGGCCGGCTACCACCTGACGCTCGGGGACGACAACGTGCGGCCCCAGCAGGGCGAGGACGGTGGGTACGAACTCTCCTACGACACCGGTGGATATCTCGACGCGGAGACCACGGGCGGAAGCCTGGTGCTGCTCGATCCCGGGCAGGAGGGATCCCTCGATGCCTGCCGCACGGACACCCGGTTCACCGAGACCATCTACCTGAACACGATCTCGAAGGGGCGGCAGATCTGTGTCACGACGGGCACGGGGCACATGGGCCTCGTGACGGTCCAGGGGCTCTCGGGCGAGGAATCGCCCAGTACGTACATGACTCTGGACCTCACCGTCTGGCGCAACGCGGCCGGCTCCGGCGGCTGAGAGGCTGTCGGGTGGCAGCTCCGGCCGGCTCTGGTCAGCATGGACACATGTCGCTCGAACAGGGAGACCTCATGTCCATCGCGGTACTCGGCGCGACCGGTGGCCAGGGTGGCGCGGTGGCTGCCGCCCTGCTGGAGGCGGGACGTGGCGTGCGGGCCGTGGTGCGCGATCCCGGCAGCGGGCGGGCCCGTGCGTTGGCCACGGCCGGGGCGGAGGTCGTGCCGGGGGATCTGTTCGACGCGGCTTCGCTCGCCGATGCGTTCCGGGGCGCGACGGCCGCGTTCGCCGTCACCACCCCGTTCCAGGACGGACTCGACGCCGAGGTCGCCCAGGGCGCGGCGATCGTACGGGCGGCCGCGGACGCCGCACTGCCGCATCTGGTGATGGCCTCCGTCGCCAGCGCGGACCAGGACACCGGTGTCCCGCACTTCGAGACCAAGGCCAGGACGGAGGAACTGCTCGCCGCCTCGGGCCTGCCGGCGACGGTGGTGGCACCGGCCTACTTCTACGACAACGCCCTGGGCGCCGTGGACGAGGTGGCGGCCGGCCTCCTCACCATGCCGGTCCCCGGTGACACTCCCCTGCAACAGGTGGCGAGGCAGGATCTGGGCCGTGTCGTGGCCGCGGTCGTCGCTGATCCGGACCGCTGGATCGGGCAGCGGATCGAGGTGGCGGGCGACGATCCCACGCCGGTCCGGATGGCTGCGGAGATCGGGCGGGCCGCGGGCGGCACGGTCGCCTTCCGTCAGTCGTCGCTGGAGGACCTGCGCACCACCAACCCCGATATGTTTGCCATGTACAGCTTCCTCGCGAACACCGGATACCGGGTGGACATGGCGGCGCTGCGGACACAGTTCCCCACCGTCCCCTGGACCTCCTACGCCGCGTGGGCGGACGCCCAGGACTGGCCGAAGCCCCCCGCATGACTCCCGCACCGCGTACGAGCGCTCCTACCAGGTGACGGAGATCCGCCGCGGGCTGCGGGAGGTGGTGCCCAGGTGCCACTCGACGGTGTCGGCGGGCTCCGCCAGGCGCAGGCCGGGAAGGCGGGCGGCGAGCCGGTGCAGGGCCAGCTGGAGCTCCAGCCGGGCCAGCCAGGCGCCCAGGCAGTAGTGCGCGCCCGCGCCGAACGCCAGGGTGGGCGCCTCCAGGGGCGCGAAGAGATCGTCGAGCTGCCGGGGCGCAAACACATCGGGATCGCGGTTGGCCATGCCGCAGTCGGCGAGAACCACCGAACCTGACGGGATCGTCACGCCGCCGACCTCCGTGTCGGCGGCGGCGTAGCGCGCGGTCCCCCGGTCGTCGCCGAGCGGAATCAGGTGCAGCAGACGCTCCGCCAGTGTCCCGGCGGCCTGTTCGTCCGCCCCGAGCCGGGGCCAGACCTCCGGCCGTTCACCGAGCAGATAGAGCAGCGAATTGCCGAGCATCGTCATGGTGCTGTCGTGACCGCCCACGACCAGCCCGCATACGAGATCGACGAGTTGTCCCTCCGGGACGCCGCCCTCCGCGTCGGCCGCGGCGACCAGCACGCTGGTCAGGTCCTCGCCCGGCGCGCTGCGTCGCTCGGCCAGCAGTTCCGCTCCGAAGGCGGCGAACTCCGCCAGCGCGGACGCCGTTTCCTCCTCCGGGTGGGAGCCGTCGGAGAAGGCGTACTGGCTCCAGTGGCGCAGCCGTTCCCGGGCCTCGGTGTCGAGACCCATCAGTCTGCTGATCACCGCGACCGGGAGCGGGAGGGTGAAGCCGGCCACCAGGTCCACCGGGGGTGCGCTGTCCGCGAGTTCGTCCAGGCGCTGTTCGACGATCGTCGCGATCCAGGGCCGCCAGCGGGCGACGGCCCGCGGCGTGAAGGCTCGCCGCATGGTGCGGCGCAGGCGCAGATGGTCCTCGCCGTCCTGGTTGAAGATCAGGTCGACGCTGCTCACCAGGCCGGATTCGCCCGACAGGGACGGGGAGTCCGGCGTGTGGAGCCGTGCGCGCCCGAATCGGCTGTCGTTCAGGACCTTGCGGACATCGGCGTAGCGGCTCACCAGCCAGGCCAGGGTCCCGTCGGGTAACTCGACGGGCCGGGGCGGTCCGGGTGGATCGAACGCCAGACGGTGCAGCGGGGGCGTGGACGGGCTGGGGCGGGTGTGGGCGTCGGCGGGGCAGGACACGGGACCTCCTGGCTTGCGCGGGTACGGCGAACTGCTGGGCGGGGACGGGCGGGAAGCGGTGTTGCGTGGCCGGCGTCAGAGTTCGACCAGTACCTTGCCCCGACCGGCTCCGGTGCCCTGGTAGAGGCTCCGGTAGGCGTCGGGGATGTTCTCGAAGCCGTGGTGGAGGGTGTGTCCGCAGCGCACCTCGCCCCGCCGGATCAGGCCGCCGAGCTCGTCGTGGAGCGCGCGCCAGTTCTCCTCGGTGAACCATTCCAGCGAGAAGATGCCCCGCACGTGCGCGCGCGGGAACATGATGTACGGCAGCAGCCTCGGTCCCGTGACGTCGCGGCCCACCTGGGTGGCCCACTGCCAGCACACGGCCACCTGGCTGTCGATGTTGAGCATGGAGAACACGGCATCGGTGACGGTGCCGCCCAGATTGTCGAAGTACTTGTCGACGCCGTCCGGCGCGGCCCACAGGAGAGCGTCCCGTACGGCCTCGCGGTTGTCTCCGTGGCGGTAGACGACGACCGCGTCGAATCCCAGCTCGTCGAGGTAGTCCGCCTTCACCGTCGTCGACGTGGTGCCCACGACCCGGGCGCCCGCGCGCTTGGCCATCTGGCCGACCAGCGAGCCGACGGAGCCGGAGGCGCCGCTGACCACGACGGTGTCCCCCGAGCGGATCGACATGAACTTGGTCAGGGTGCCCCAGGCGGTCATGCCGGGGCCGCCCATGGCGCTGAGCGCGGTGGGGAGCGGCAGCGCGTCGTCGTACCAGCCGGGGTCCAGGCGGCGGAAGGCCGGGAAGACCATCGGGAACGTCCCGGTCTGCCAGGGGGTGGGCGCGCCGTTGCTCACGAGATGGGTGCGCCAGCCGCCGAACCCCTGCACCAGATCACCGGGACGGTGGGCCGCCTGCGGACCCGCTTCCAGGACTTCCATGATCGAGTCGGCCCCCATGTGCGCACCGAGCGGGGTGTCCAGCGCGATGCCCTGGAGATAGGGGTCCACCGATACGTAGCGCGTCCTCAGGAGCATCTCGTCCGGGGCCAGCTCGGTGTCGATGTCCTCCTCGACCTGTCCGTAGACCCTTTCGACGTCGGGGACGCCCTCGATGTGCTCGCGCACCACCCATTTCCTGGCCCTCATCCCGTTCCCTTCCTCTCTGCGAGGACCGGGCGGCCCTCCACGACGGACCGTGACACCGGCCGGGGCGACACTTCGATGACCCGATGGGTCGGTGGCGGACCGCTCTCGTCCACGGACGCGGTGAATGCGCGGTCGTCGTCACGGCAGATGAACTGCACGACGTGCCGGCCGGCCGCCGCCGCGCGGATCAGGCCACCCGTGGTGGCCCAGACGCCGGACTGGTAGAAGTTGCGCAGTCCGGGCAGGCCGGGGCCGTGCTTCTTGATGAGCTTCTCCAGCGTTTCCCCGCTCTCCACGAAGGGCTGCCAGCCGAGCACCGTGCCGTCGTAGTTGCCCGTGTAGCGGACCTGGGTGAGCGGGCTGGATACATCGCGTACGGCGATGGCGTCGGCGATGCCGGGGTGCTGCCGTTCCAGGAACGCGACGAGTGTCTCGCGGGCCCGGCGCTTGGCCGCGTAGTAGCCGCGCCCGTGGCGTACCGGAAGCGTGTGGAGTTCCTGCCCGCCACGGGTCCGGGTCGCCTGTTCGGGGCCTTCGTCCAGGGCGCGCCAGGGTGCGATGTCGCAGAAGTAGGTGACGTACGCGACGCTCGTCCCGGGCGGGGACAGCTCGGGGTAGTGCCTGTTGCGGAACTGGACGTTGATGCTGGGGTGCCGGATGCCGGTCAGTCCGGCCGCTTCCGTCTCGTCGAGCAGATAGGTGGTGCAGGGGTCGGCGTCGGGGAATTCGCGGCGCAGGCCGAGGAAGAGCGTGAAGTATCCGGGGAACACCATGCCGGGCTGTTCGATGGTCCGGGTGTAGAGACGTCGGTACGCCTCGTTGAGGTAGCGGCCCTTCAGCAGGTCCATCATCGTGGTACGTCCGTCGCAGGCCGACACGATGATGTCGGCGCGCAGTTCACGCCCGTCGCTGAGCCGCACGCCGACCGCGCGGTCGTCCTCGACCACGATCTCCTCGACCTTGACGTTGTACGTCACTTCGCCGCCGAGCCTGCGGTAGCGCCGCTCGATCGACTCGGCCAGTCCGAGCGATCCTCCTTCGGGGACGCCCGCGGAGAGGTTGGCGTGCGAGGCGAGCTGGAAGTGGAACGGCAGTACGGGGAAAGCCGGATGCTTCTCGTACAGGATGAAGTTGAACGCCTCGCGCAGCAGGGGGTCCTTGAACCTCGCCGAGTAGTCGGTCATGAGTACGCCGATGGATTTGCGCACGACGTTGAAGTACGGGATGAAGGAGGCCAGCATGCGCCAGCGCTCCATCACCGGCATCAGTCCGACCGGTCTGAGGAACGGATAGACGGCGAGGCATTCGCGGAAGGCGCGCAGTTGCTTGCAGAAGTCCCTGATCAGGGCGGCGTCGGCGGGTGAGAGCACCGTGAGGTGGGCCTGGAGCCGGTCGGGATCGGAGTAGAAGTACACCGCCCGGCCGCAGGTGCCGCGTACGACGTTGAACACATCGAAGTGCCGGACCTCCTTGCCCTGCAACGCGCCGAGCTCCAGCCAGATCCGGTGCATCTCGTTGCCGGGGCCGCTGCCCAGAAGCCAGCTGACGCAGGGGTCCAGCCTGAAGTCACCGCGGTCCCAGGCCGTGCAGCAGCCGCCGGGCAGTTCGTGCATCTCCAGGACATGGGTCCGGTAGCCGTTCATCCGGGCGTAGCAGCCGGTGGAGAGACCGCCCAGCCCTGCGCCGATGATGATCATCGACTGTCGTTCGGAAGGCGGCATGAATCTGTTCTCCTCGGTGTTCATGTGCGGCTGTCACCACGCATGGACCACTTGTCGAGCTGGGGCAGCCGGCCCAGCTTCCCGGGGTGCCAGGGCTCGGTACCCCGGCTCTCGGACGCCGTGAACCCGCGTCCCAGCTCGTCGCAGAGGTACTGGACGACGAAGCGCCCGGTGGACGCGGCGCGGATCAGTCCGCCCATGCCGACCCACTGCCCGGCCATCGAGAATCCGCTCAGACCGGGCAGGCGCATGCGGTCCTTTCCGACCAGCTCGGCCGCGATGTCGTCGGCCTCGGAGAACGCCTTCCAGGCCAGGATGGAGCCGTCGTGGTTGCCGGTGTAGCGCCGGGTGGTCGCCGGGGACGCGACATCGACCAGCTCGATGCGCTCGCCCACCCCCGGCATCCGCCGTTCCAGGAATCCTCTGACGAACTCGGCCACTTGGCGCTTCTTCGCGCGGTATTCCTTGCGGTCGGCGGCGCGCAGCGCCTTCCAGTACGCGAAGTCGCTGAAGTAGGTGCAGTGGACGACCGATCTGCCGGGCGGGGCGAATCCGTCCGAGTAGTCGGAGCGCAGCTGGACCACCACACTGCTCTGGAGCGCGCCGGGCAGTTGTACGGCGTCCTCGGGGGTGAGCAGGTACGTGGTGCTGTGGGGCCGGCCGGGGCCCAGCTCGCCCCGGACCCCGACGAAGGCGGAGACCACCGCGGGAAACAGGGTGCCGGGGCGGTGCAGCAGTTCGTTGTACAGCTTGTCGATCCGGGGTCCGGTGAACCGGCCCTGCAGAAGACCGTGGATCGTGGTGTGGCCGTCGCAGGCGGAGACGACGTGGTCGGCGTAGTACCTTCTGCCGTTGCGCAGTTCGATCCCGACGGCGCGCCCGTCCTCGACCAGGATCCGTTCGACGCGTGCCCGATAGCTGATCCGACCGCCCAGCGATGTGTAGCGTTCCTCGATCGACCGGGACAGGCCCAGCGAACCTCCTTGCGGGAACCCGGCGTTGTGGTGGTGGGCACCGGCCATGTTGAACAGGTACGGGAGGAGCGGGAAGCCCTCCGGGTCCTGGAAGAAGATGTTGCGGAACGCCCGGCGCAGCAACGGGTCCTGGAACCGGTCGGCGAATTCGTGCATCGGCGTCGAGGCCGTGCGCCAGAACAACCGGAACGCGGGCAGAACGGTGCGCAGCAGCGCCGCTCTCTCGCGTACGGTCCGCAGGGCGGGGGCGGTCAGGAACGGATACAGCTCGATGTCGATGAACCGGCGCAGGTCACGGCAGAACGAGCGGATCAGCCGGGCGTCGGCGGGCGAGACTTCGAGCAGGTGGCGTTCCAGCCGGTCCGGGTCGTTGTAGAAGATCACGGAACGGCCGGTCTCGTCGACGACCCGGTTGAACATCTCGAAGTTGGTGATGGTCTTGCCGTCGAGCGCCCCCAGTTCGCGCCACACCTGGTTGGCCTCGTTGCCGGCGGCCGTGCCGATCAGCCACTCGATGCAGTAGTCGAAGATGTAGCCGTCGCGCGACCAGGCCGTGCAGCAGCCGCCGGGCAGTACGTGCCTCTCGAAGATGCGGGAGCGCATCCCGTTCATCTGCGCGTAGCACCCGGTGGACATTCCCGCGACGCCGGCGCCGATCACGATGACCCGGGTGCCGCCGTCTCCCGCCCGGTCACGGGTGCTCCACTCGTCCTCCGCCTCATCGGACATCGGCGCCGCCCTCCTGGAGGATGCCGCGCACCAGCTCGGCGTTGCGGGCCGCGTGCTTGGGGTCGAGCATGTCGGCGTGGATCCCGGAGCCGCGCAGCACGGCCGTGGCCGTGATCGAGCTGCCGTGCCAGGTGCCGCGCGCGTCGGCGGCGTAGAGATCCGTCTTCTCCTCGTCGGTGACCACACTGACGGTCGCGGACACCGTTCCCAGATTCGGTGTGCGGCCGCAGAAGGCCAGGTATTCCGCGGCTTGATCGAGGGTTTCGCGGGCGACGGCGTCCGATCCGGTGTGCTTGCGCAGGTGTTCGGCCAGTTCCGCCTCGAAGAACTCGATGTGTTCGGGGCCGGGTACGTACGGTTCGAGGATGCGGTGCGAGTCCAGCACGATCACATGGGCGACGTCATGTCCCCGGCCTTCGAGTTCCTTGGCCACCTCGAACGCGAGGTTGCCGCCGAGCGAGTAGCCGAGCAGCAGGCATCTGCCCTCGGGCCGGTGGGACTCGACGAGGTCGGCGTAGTGGGCCACCTTGTCCGCGCCGGGGACGTAGTTGAAGGCGATCAGCCGGTACTCGGGCAGTTTGGCAGCGAATTCCCGGTAGACGAGTCCGTGGCCGCCCGCCGGCGGGAAGGAGAACAGGGTCCGTTCCTGATCGCTGTTGAAGCTGAGGCAGGGCAGGTCGTCGAAGTCCGAGCCGGTGGCGATGCGCTCCAGCGACGCGGCCATCCCGTGCAGGGTCGTCACCCGGTACAGCAGGCTGACGGGGATGCCGACGCCGTACTCCTTGCGCAGCCGGTGGATCAGCTCGATCAGTTTGATGGAGCTGCCGCCGACCTCGAAGAACTCGTGCGTCAGGCCGACCCGCTCCAGTCCGAGCAGTTCCTTCCAGTGCCGGGCCATGCTCACCTCGAACGGTGTGCGCGGCTTCTCCTCGGGCTCGTCGTCCGCGTCGAACCGGGGTGCCGGCAGGGCGGCGGTGTCGACCTTGCCGTTGGCGGTCAACGGCAGTTCCGGCAGGGTGACGAAGTACGCCGGAACCATGTACGCGGGCAGCCGGCCCGCGAGGTGCCGGCGCAGGGCGCGCCGGTCCGGTGCCGCCCCTTCGGCCGGTACGCAGTAGGCGCAAAGGATGTCCTCGCCCCGGGCGTCGGGGCGCACCGTGACGACCGTCCGGGTCAGTCCGGGCCACTGGGCGAGGTGTGCCTCGATCTCGCCGAGTTCGATCCGGTGGCCCCGGAGCTTGATCTGGTCGTCGGCCCGGCCGAGCAGATGGACCCGGCCGTCCGCGTCCCAGCGCGCCGCGTCACCGCTGCGGTAGAGGCGTACGGGGCCCGCACCCGGCTCCCGGCTCAGGGTCCGGGTGACGAAGCGCCGGTCCGTCAGTGCGGGGTCGCCCGCGTAGCCGAGCGCGACGCCGTCGCCGCCGATCCACAGCTCGCCCGGCACGCCGGGCGGCACCGGTTCGCCGTGCCGGTCGAGCACATGGAGCGTGCTGTTGCCCAGGGGCCGTCCGATCGGCACCGTCCGCCCGGGTTCCAGGTCGTCGACGGGTCCCTCGAAGCAGGCGCTGTCGATGGTCGCCTCGGTGACCCCGTAGGAGTTGATCAGACGGGTTTCCGGGCCGCACAGTTCCTGCAGCCTCCGGTACTCCCCCACCTTCCACACATCGGATCCGACGACCAGCAGGCGCATGAAGTCCAGTCGCAGTCCCCGGCGTTCGCAGTGGTCCATGAGGCCGCGTACGACGGCGGGCACGAACTCCGCGCAGTCGACGCGCTCCTGGCGCATCGTGGTGTACAGGCGCTCGGTGTCGAAGAGCAGATCGCGGTCGACCAGCACCAGGTTGCCGCCCGAGCAGAGCGCGCGCACGACGTCTCCGGTGAAGACGTCGAACGACGGGGCGGCCATCTGGAGGTGCACCCGGACGTCGCGGTCCAGCCGGTACTCCTGGAGCCAGGCTCCGTACGCCGAGGCGAGATTGCCGTGGCTGACCCGCACGGCCTTGGGGAGGCCGGTCGAACCGGAGGTGTGGATGATGTACGCAGGCGCGTCGGGACCGGCCGGGTCCTCGGCGCCGCAGCCGGTACCGCTCCGGTCGTCCGCCGCGGGCGCCGCCTCACGCAGTTCCCGCAGCGTCAGCGTCCGGGCCGGCAGCTCCGCCATCCGGTCGCGGCAGGCGTCGTCCTCGGCCACGACGAGGGTGGCACCTGCGGCGCGTACGGTGTGGGCTACGCGGTCGGCCGGGTGGTCGGCCGGGATCGGGAGATAGGCGCCGCCGGCCTTGAGGACCGCGAGCAGTGCGACGACGAGGTCGGGCGACTTGTCCAGGCAGAGCGCCACCACCGACCCGGCACCGACCCCGAACCCTCGCAGGCTCCGGGCCAACTCATCCGACCCGCGGTCCAGTTCCGCGTACGTCAGCCGGTGGGCCGGCCCGTGGAACGCCGGGACCGTGACGGCCACCGCATCCGGGCGGCGGGCGGCGGTCTCACCGATCAGCCGGTGCACCGGGCGGAAGCCGTCCGCCTCACCGTCCCCCGCCCTCGCGGGCAGGGCGGTGCGCCCGGCACCGCTCCACTCGCCGACCAGCCGCTCGCGCTCCTGGGAGCCGAGCATCTCCAGCCGGGAGACGGGCCGATCCACCGGAGCCCGGGTCATGCTGTCGAGCAGTTCGGTGTAGTGCGATGCCATCCGCCGCATGGTCTCCGGCAGGAACAGGTCGGTGTTGTATTTCAGGACGCAGTGGAAACGGCGCTCCGCCTCGTCCTCGTACACCGACAGCGTCACATCGAACTGCCCCTCCTCCTCGGGAAGTTCGATGTACTCGAGCCGATAGCCGTACTTCTCGGTGGCGACCTTGTGGGTGAGCAGGATGAACATGGCCTGGAACACCGCGGAGCGGCTGGGGTCGTGCTGGAGCCCCAGCTCGTCGACCAGCAGGACGAACGGGTACTCCTGGTTGTCCAGGCCGCCCAGCACGGTGGTGCGGACCTCTTGCAGCAGTCGGGCGACCGAGGGGTCGCCGGACAGATCCGCGTGCAGCGGGAGCGGGTTGACGAAGTAGCCGTAGACGGAAGCGAATTCCTGCTCGGTGCGGCCGGTCACCGGGCTGCCCACGATGACCTGGTCCTGGCCGGAGTAACGCTGCAGCAGCACGTAGTAGGCGCTCAGCAGCACCATGAACGGGGTCACGTCGTGCTCGCGGGCCAGGGCATGCACCCGGGCGGTGAGCGCGGTGTCCAGTACGAAGAACTCCGAGGCGCCGTTGTGTGTCTGTACGGCGGGACGGGGCTTGTCGACGGGCAGTTCCAGGGTCGGGACCTCGGCCGGCAGGTGCGAGCGCCAGTAGTCGAGCATGCGCGGCGCCGCGGGTCCGGCCAGGAAGCGGTTCTGCGCGTTGAGGAAGTCCAGATAGCGGGCGGTGACGGGCGGCAGCGAGGGGGCCTGGCCCTCGCGCAGCCCCTCGTACACCGCCAGGAGCTCCTCGATGAAGGTGAACGTCGAGATCGCGTCGGAGACGATGTGGTGCACCGCCTTCATGATCACCCAGCGGTCGTCGGCGCGCTTGAAGAGGCGGAACCGGAACAGCGGGTCGTGCTCCAGGTCGTACGGCCTGCGGTATTCGGCCACGATCGTGCGGTGGATGTCCTCCCACTCCTGGTCCTGCACGTCGAACAGCTCGACGTCCGCGCTCGCCACCGGCGACACCTGCTGCAGTGGGACGCCGTCCACCGTGAGGAAGTTGGTACGCAAGGCGGGGTGCCGCGCCACCAGACAGCGGACGGCCTCGAACATGAGGTCGGGATCGAGTGCGACCCGGACCTCGACCGCGCCGCCGATGTTGTACGCGTAGCCCTCGGGATTGAGCTGCCTGAGGAACCACAGGGCCTTCTGGTTCTGCGTCAGCGGGTGACGGAGTTCGTCCTCGAACACCTCCACCGCGGCCGTTTCGGCACCGCCGGCCTCGTGGGCGACCAACTCGGCCAGAGCATCGTGGAGTTGGGTGATCAGCTCGACGACGGGCGTTCCGCTGAGCAGCGCCACCACGGGTGGCGCGACGCCGAGCTCGGAGCTGATCCGGGCGCGCAGCTCCATGGCCAGGAGCGAGTCGAGTCCCAGCGCGTTGAGTCCCGCCTGCGGATCGATCCGGTCCGGGCCTGTCCGCAGCACCGTGGCGGTCAGCGTGATGAATCGCCCGGTCACCAGGGACAGACGTTCCGCCGGGTCCGCGTCGCGGAAGGTGTCGAGGATGCCCTCGCCCGGCCCGGTGGCCGTTCCGGCGGGGGCCGCCGCCGCCAGATCGGTGACCAGTGAGGGAGGTGATGCGTACCAGGCCAGGAAGACCGGCCAGTCGACGACCGTGGCGACGAGCAGCTGGGCGCGGTCCTGGCCGATGACGCGTTCCAGCACGGCCATGCCGACGTCCGGTGCGAGCGAACTCATCCCTCGGTTGTGCAGGTAGTGGTCGACGAGTCCCAGCTCTTCGATCATGCCGGTGGCCCACGGGCCCCAGTCCACGCTCAGTCCCGGCAGCCCGTGTGCCCGGCGGTGCTGGGCCAGCGCGTCCAGGAACGCGTTGCCCGCGGCGTAGTTGGTCTGGCCCGCGGTGGTCAGCAGAGAGGCGATCGAGGCGAACAGGACGAAGTGGTCCAGCGGTTCGTCCCGAAGGTGGCGGTGCAGCAGGTAGGCACCGACGGCCTTGGGATCGTGGGCCTCGGCGAACGTCCGACGGTCCATGTCCTCGACGAGGGTGTCGCGGACCTGACCGGCGAGATGGAACACGCCTCGGACGGGCAGCGGATCGGTGCGCCGGTGAGCATCCAGCCAGGATGTGAACGCGGCTTCGTCGGTGATGTCGAGCGGTGCCAGGACAACCCGTGCCCCGAGCGCCTCCAGCTCCTTGACGAAGGCGGTGGCACGGCCTTCGGCGCTGCTGGGGTCCAGGTCCCGCCAGGCGGAGCGCTCCGGCAGTGCGGTGCGTCCGATCAGGATCAGGCTGCGCGCCCCACGCCGGACGAGCGTGCGGCAGAGCAGTCGGCCGAGCGCTCCGAAGGCACCGGTGACCAGGTAGTTCGCATCGGTGCGCAGTCGCAGCGGAAGGGGGTGCGTCAGCTGTTCGGCCTGCCGGATCCGGCAGGTGAGGCGAGCCGCGCCACGC
This sequence comes from Streptomyces sp. NPDC058240, assembly GCF_042882135.1. Taxonomy (NCBI): domain Bacteria; kingdom Bacillati; phylum Actinomycetota; class Actinomycetes; order Kitasatosporales; family Streptomycetaceae; genus Streptomyces; species Streptomyces sp. NPDC058240. The sequence goes on along the minus strand of NZ_JBHVWT010000023.1, from coordinate 63,660 downwards.
AGCGCAATCTCCTCCTCGTCGTCGGTCCGGAGCTCACGCAGCAGCGCCCGTGCCTCGGCCCGGCGTCCCTCGTCGCTCCGCGCGCCGGGGTCCAGGTCGATCAGCTTGCCGGGGTGGGAGAGCAGCTCCTGGTGTCTGAGCACCCGGCCGACCCCCCACGCGGGCGCTCCCAGCGGCTCGACGGTCTCGCCCGGCTCGACGTTCTGCGCGCCGCGGGTCACGATGTGCAGCCGGCCGGCCGACTCGCGGCGGAGCAGCGTCCGGGCGAGGGCGATCAGCGAGTAGGCCCCGGTACCGCTGTGCCGTGCGAGGTCCTGCGGTGAGGCCTCGGCGATGTGGGGCAGGTCGAGGTTCCACAGATGCACGATGGGGCCGACGGGTCCCCCACCACCGTCTCCGCCGTCCCTGTCCTCGTCCAGGTCGGCGAAGAGCCGCTCCAGGTCCGTGACGGACCCCGGTTCGACCGTGAACCCGCTGCCTTCGCCGCCGTTTCGGTATGTGTCACCCGGACGCACCAGGTGGCAGCGCTCGCCGCGTGCGGCGAGCAGTTCGCTCAGGGCGTCGCCGACGCCCTGGCGGTCCGCGAACACCAACCAGTCGCCGCCGGTGGACACGGGGCTTTGGGAGTCGGGGCCGACTCCTCCCTCGTCCGCGGCGGAATCGAAGGAGCTGTCGATCCACACGGTCTCGGCCAGCCAGGAGTCGATGGTACCGAGACCGACCGTGGTGGACGCCTTCTCCACGTCGGCTGCGCGGAAGCCATGGATGCCGCCGAGGGGCTCACCGCCGTCCGCGTACAGGGCCATGTCCCCGACGAGCTCGTCCGCGTCGCCGCGGGTCACCGTCGCGTGCACCCAGATCGGCCGGTCTCCCACCGGGGCGAGGCACAGCTCGTCGATCGACAGGGGCAGGCGGATCCCGGAGGTCTGCCGCTCCGGTTCGCCCGTGCCGTAGAGGCCGGTTTTGGTTTCGGTTTCGGGGAGCTGTGTCGTCAACAGCGACTGGAAGCAGGCATCGAGCAGCACGGGATGGATGTGGTGCCCGGCCGCGTCGTCACCGATCGCCGCAGGCGGACGGAGTCGGGCGAGGACCTCTCCGGAACCGATCCACACCTCTTCGATGGCCCGGAACGCGGGCCCGTAGTGGTAGCCCAGGGCGGCGAGCGCCGCGTAGCAGTCCTCGCCGTCCAGCCGGCGCCGGGTACGCGCCCGGAGGGCTTCGGTGTCGGCGGGGCGCCCGGCCGGGCGCGGCTGCCCCGAGCGCACGACACCACTGGCGTGCACCGCCCGGCCGCCCTCCTCCTGCCCCGCCGACGCGATGGTGAACACCGCGTTCTGCGAGGAGAGGGTCAGACGAACGGCCCGGTCCTCGCCCTCGGGCAGGAACAATGCCTTGCGGAACTCGATGTCCGTCAGCACGACATGGGTGCCGCCGGTCAGGGAGCGGACCGCCTGCGTGGCCATCTCCAGGTACCCCGCTGCCGGGAAGACCACTGTGGACTGGATGCGGTGGTCCTCGAGGTAGGGCAGCCGCTCGGTGTCCAGCGTGGTGTGCCAGGTCGGCTCGGTGTCCACGGTGCGACGGCCCAGCAGAGGATGGTCGGCGCGGCCGAGGCGGACCTGGGCGACGGGGGCGGGCTCCGTCCAGTAGCGGTCGCGCCGCCACGGGTAGCGGGGCAGGACCACCGGTCTGCCCGCCGGGTGCAGGGTGTCCCAGTCGATGGGGACGCCGAGGTTGTGCAGCTCCGCCAGCGAGGCGGCGAAGCGCTCCGGTTCGTTCTCCTGGCGGCGGATCGACGGAAGGGTCCGTGCGGCCGTCGCCTTGCCTTCGAGGCACTCGCGGATGGAGTGGCCGAGCACCGGGTGCGGGCCGATTTCCAGGAAGAGTCCGTACCCGTCGCCGACGAGCCGGTCGACGGCGGAGCGGAACCGGACCCGGTGGCGGACGTTCTTCCACCAGTAGTCCGCGTCCAGCTCGCTGCCGTGCGCCGTGCCCTCCTGCCCGGTCAGGTACACCGGAACCTTCGCCGCCCGGGGATCGAGACCGTCCAGCGAGGCCAGCAGTTCGTCCTTGATCGACTCCATGCCCGCGCTGTGGTACGGAACCCGCACCGTGAGGAACTTGGCGAAGATCTGCTCGGAGCGCAGCGCGTCCGCCAGCTCGGCCAGCGCCTCGCGGTCGCCGGCCAGTGTGACCGCCGAGGGGCTGTTGACCGCGGCCACGGACACCCGGTCCCCGAACGCGGCCACCCGGTACTGCGCCTCCGCCTCGGGCAGGCTCACGGCGAGCATGGTGCCGGTGCCGGTCAGCTTCTGCTGGAGCCGGCTGCGGTGCACCACGACTCTCACCGCGTCCTCCAGGGTGTAGACCCCCGCCTCGTAGAAGGCGGCGACCTCCCCGGTGCTGTGACCGACCACGGCGTCGGGCCGCACACCGTACTGGCGCCACATCGCCGCGAGGCCCACCTGGACGGCGAAGTTGGCCGGCTGTGCGAGCCATGTCTCGCCCATGTGCGATCCGGCTTCGTCGGCCCTCATCTCGTCGAGCAGGGACCAGCCCGCGATCGAGCGGATGGCCCGGTCGCAGCGGGTGACCGCGTCCCGGAACGCCTCGTCGCCCTCCAGCAACTGGCGGCCCATCCCCCACCACTGCGGCCCCATGCCGGTGAAGACCCAGACCAGACCGCGCTGTTCGGCTTCGAGAAGCCTGCCGTGGACGACTCCCGGATGCGGTTCACCGCGCTGGAAGGCGGCGAGTGCCTCGTCCAGTCCGGCCCGCGAGGAGTACACGACGGAGAGCCGCGACTCCAGGTGCTGGCGGCGGTGGGCCAGTGTGTGGCCGAGGTCGGGCAGCGACACCCCGGGCCCGTGGACACCTGCCAGCTCGCGACGGATGCCGGCCGCCAGCTCCGGCAGGGCTTCCGGGGTATGGGCGGTCAACGGGAGGAGATTCCAGGCTCGTTCGCCGGGCGCGGCCGGTGGTGCGTCCCTGTCCGGTGCCTGTTCCAGCACGATGTGCGCGTTGGTGCCACCGAATCCGAACGAGTTCACCCCTGCCCGTGCGGGTCCCTCGTGTTCGGGCCATGCGGTCGGCTCGGTCGGGATGCGGTACGGGGCGGAGCTCTGGTCGATGGCGGTGTTGAGCTGCTCCAGGTTGATGTGGGGCGGGATGAGGCGGTGCTTGAGGCAGAGCACGGTCTTGATCAGGCCGGCGATGCCCGCCGCCGCTTCGGTGTGCCCGATGTTCGTCTTGACCGAGCCCACGTAGCAGGGCGCGTCCGGTCGGCGGCCCACGGCCAGCGCCCGGCTGAGTGCGTTCGCCTCGATCGGGTCGCCGACGGGCGTGGAGGTGCCGTGCGCCTCCACGTACTGAAGGTCGCCGGGCGTGATGCCGGCTTCACCGCAGACGCGCCGGATGAGGGAGACCTGGGCATCCGCGTTGGGCACGGTGATGCCATTGGTCCGGCCGTCCTGGTTGACCCCCGCGCCGAGGATCACCGCGTGGATGGGGTCGCCGTCGCGCAGGGCGTCGTCCAGTCGCTTGAGCGCGACCAGACCGACGCCCTCGGCCCGTACGTAGCCGTTGGCCGCGGCGTCGAACGCGCGTGAACGGCCGTCGGGAGAAAGGAATCCGCCCTTCGTCTCGGCGATGGTGTACTGCGGCGCCATGTGCAGCAGGACGCCACCGGCCAGCGCGAGATCGGTCTCCCGGTTGTTGAGACTCTGGCAGGCGAGGTGCACCGCCACCAGGGAGGAGCTGCACGCGGTGTCGATCGACAGGCTCGGTCCGCGGAAGTCGAAGCAGTACGAGAGACGGTTCGAGACCATCGTCATCATGGTGCCGGTCGCGGTGTGGGCGGCGAGTGACGAGAAGCCCAGGTCGGAGAATTGAAGGATCTTGTAGTCCAGCGTGAACGCGCCGACGAACACGGCGGTGTTGCTGCCGGCGAGCTCCGCGGGCCGCTGGCCGCCGTCCTCCAGTGCCTCCCAGGCGACCTCCAGCAGTTTGCGCTGCTGAGGGTCCATGTGGTCGGCCTCGCGCGGGCTGATCCCGAAGAAGGCCGGGTCGAACTCGTCGAAACCGTCGATGTATCCCCCGCGACCGCCGATCAGGCGTCCGGGTTTCTCCTTGTGTCTGCTGCCGAGGCTGCCGACGTCGTAGCGATCGGCCGGTGTCGGTGTGATGCAGTCCTTGCCCTCCATGAGATTCTGCCAGTAAGCGCGATGGTCCGACGCACCGCCGGGCAGTCGGCACCCCATGCCGATGATCGCTACTTTGTCGCTCACAGAGGCACTGTTCACGTCGGGCAAGGCTGTACTCCTAGATCGTGGCGCCGCGGCACGGCATGGAAGGGCAGTTCAGGCAGAACCGGTCCCGGGCCCCTTCGCACGGCGCAAGGGGTGGAGAAGGCTGGAAACGATCTCCCCCGTACGGGGGAAGGACGCGGGATCGCCCAGGCCGACCGCGACCGGTTCGCGGCCGGGCCGCCAGGTGTAACTGCCGAAGAAGTGGTCCCAGATCGACAAGTCCGAGCCGTAGTGGCCCGCCTCGGACAGATCGGTGCTGTGATGCAGGCGGTGCTGTTCGGGGCTGGCGAGCACATGATTGAGCCGCCCGATGCGCACGTCGATGTTGGCGTGAACGAAATAGCCCTGGGCAGCCACGAAAAGGCCCACCACTAACACCGAGTCACGGGAGAATCCGACCAGCGCCAGAGCCAGCTGAACGGTTCCCTGCGCGAGAACGATATCGAGGACGTGGTTGACACCATTATTGGCGACGTTGACCTTTTCCGGCACATGGTGCACACCGTGCAGTCGCCACAGTATCGCATTGGTATGACCGAGCCGGTGCACCAGATAACTGGCCAGTGAACCGGTCAGCAACGCCGCGGGTATTTCCGTCCAGAGATTGAGCGTCGGCTCGCTCGGAGACACCACGGAGACGACCGTGGAAACCAGATACTGCGCAAAGGCGCTGGCCACCATCGTCAACAGGAAATAGACCCCGTACCAACGCCACTCACCGGCGTTCGGGTGCCAGGCCCACCGGTGCGGAATCAGACGTTCGAGCACGGTGAGATAAGCGATGACGCCAAGCAGGAAGAGCGGGCTCACACGGTCGGGATCCCAATCGAGACACAACGCCGCAGCGGCCACCGAAACCGTGCTCGCCAGCAGAAATGGGTACGCCGACACACGCAGGACAGCGCGCACGGACGGTACCGGCACCACTTTTCCCCGGACCCGACCGGAATTCACCTCCGGATCACCGCCGGGCAACGGTTCACAACTTTCCACCCACAGCACCCTTACGAAAGGAACCAGCACGGAGCAGTGCACAGAAGGGTGCACAGACCGTGAAAGAGAAACTCAATACTAACCGCGGACACGCGTGACCGGCACACCGGACGTCACCTGTCACGCGCGAGGAAGATGGGCTGAAGTGTGATGCGAGCCGCCTCATGGGCCCCGCGGACCCGAGTGTCGCCACCGGGGGCCGCCCTACTTATTTTTCCCCCATCAGCGACCTCAACCGTCGAATTCAAGCCTCGTGGCGATACTCTGCGGCGAGCACGGCGAGAATCACGGGTGACACCCGGACCATTCGGGCCGTCATGAATATGAATTATTAGTAACACCAATAAGCTTTTTCGATTTTTCGAGCGTTTACTCCCGGATCGACAGGAACACCTGTGCAACGGACCTCGACCTCACGCCATTTGCTGACCAGCACGGCGATCACAGCGGCGCTGCTCGTCGGAGTGGCGGCCGCCCCGCTCTCCACGGCCGCGACGGGTCCCGGCGGTTCGGCCCGGCGGCCTCCCCTGTTGTCCGTCGCCGAGCTCTCCGCCCGGCGCATCGCCACCGGTGACCTGGTCGCCGCGGCCAAGTGGGGCACCGGAAGCCCGATCGACGACCCCGCCAGGGAACAGCGGGTACTGGACTCCGTGGCCGAGCAGGCCAGGAGGCTCGGAGCGGACCCACGGCTGACGAGGCTGGTCTTCCGGGACCAGATCGAGGCGAACAAGGCGGTGCAGCGCGGGTTGCACCGCCTGTGGCGGGACCGGCCGTCCGAGGCACCCACCGAACGTCCCGGCCTCGACGAGGTGCGCAAGGAGGTCGACCGCCTCAACAAGGCGCTCGTCCGGGCCGTCGCCGACTCGGCACCGTACCGCCGCTCCGCTCCGCTGTGCCGCGTCGCGCTGGCCGTCTCGGCGGAACGCGTGAGTCACGAGAGGCGCCTCGACGAACTGCACGCGGCCGCGCTGGCCGGCTCCTTGAAGTCCGTCTGCGGAGCGTCCACCGGCCCGCCGGACAAGCGAGGGGTCTGAAGTACGTGGCGAGCAAAGGGCGTTGACGGCGGCCGGTCCGCACGTCGACGGATTCACGCGGCCGGGCACAAGCCACCAGCGCCGGTCCTGCGGTGCGATCGCAGCCGGGCGCTCAAGCCATCAGAGGCCGGTCCTGTGGTGCGATCGGGGCCGGGAGCACTGTCGAGCCGGTCAGGTAGCGGTCCGTCGCGGCGGCGGCGGACCGCCCCTCCGCGATGGCCCACACCACGAGGGACTGGCCGCGCCCCGCGTCACCGGCGATGAAGATCCCGTCCGTGCGGGTACGGACCGCCCGCCCGGACGGCTCCGTCACCTCGGCCCCGAAGCCGGCGTTCCGGGCGAAGTTGCCCCGGTCGTCCAGCGTGAGCCCGAGCTGGCTCATCAGGCCCGTGCCGTGTTCGGGGCCGTAGAAGCCAAGGGCGAGCAGCACCAGATCCGCCGGGATCCCCCGCTCGGTCTCCGGGCGCGGCCTTCTGGCCTCGGGTTCCACTTCTGCGAGGCGCAACGCGTGCACCCGCCCGGACCGGTCGCCCTCGAAGCGGAGGGTGGCCGAGGAGAAGACCCTCGGATCGGCACCCTTCCGCCCCCGCGCCTCCTCATGGGCGTGGGATATCCGGTAGACCTTCGGATACGTGGGCCAGGGCTCGTTGTCCCGCCGGGTGTCGCCGGGCTCCGGATTGATGTCCAGCTGCACCACTGAGGCGGCCCCCTGGCGCAGTGCAGTCCCCATGCAGTCCGAGCCGGTGTCCCCTCCCCCGATGATCACCACGTGCTTGCCCTCGGCGGTGACAGCAGGCGCGTCACAGTCGCCCTCGGTGACCTGGTTGGCCAGGGTCAGATAGTCCATGGCCTGATGGATGCCGGACAGCTCGCGGCCGGGGACGGGCAGCTCCCGTTGGCCTCGCGCACCGACGGCGATGACGACCGCGTCGTGTCGCTCTGCGAGCTCGGCGGCGTCGAGGTCACCGCCGATGTCCACCCCCGTGCGGAATTTGGTGCCCTCCGCCCGCATCTGCTCGATGCGGCGGTCCAGGTGGCGTTTCTCCATCTTGAACTCGGGGATGCCGTAGCGCAGCAGTCCGCCGATCCGGTCGGCACGCTCGTAGACGGCGACGGTGTGGCCGATTCTCGTGAGCTGCTGCGCCGCGGCCAGACCCGCCGGACCGGAGCCGACGACGGCGACGGTCTTCCCGCTGAGGCGCTCCGGCGGCCGCGGTGACGCGTACCCGCGTTCCCAGATCTGGTCGGCGATGGTCTGCTCGACGTTCTTTATGGTCACCGGGTCGGCGTTGATGGTCAGTACGCAGGCGTCCTCACACGGGGCCGGGCACAGTCGCCCGGTGAATTCCGGGAAGTTGTTCGTCGCGTGCAGCCGCTCGGCCGCGGCCCGCCAGTCCGACCGCCTCGCGTAGGTGTTCCACTCGGGGATGAGGTTTCCCAGCGGGCAGCCGCTGTGGCAGAACGGGATGCCGCAGTCCATGCAGCGCCCGGCCTGCTCGGATACGAGGGGGAGCCGCGCCTGTCCCGCGTAGACCTCGTTCCAGTCGCTCAGACGTTCCTCGACGGGGCGTGCCTGGACGGGTCGGCGGGGGAATTTGAGGAAGCCGTGCGGGTCGGTCATGGGCCGCCTCGATCGCTCATTCGCGGTGTACAGGCGTTTTTGCCAGCCTACGCCTGCTTTGTCCACCGGCCACCATGCCGATGACGCCCCTTCGGTCCGATCGGAAGGGTTACCGGCAGGTCACCCGGCGGCGCATTGCTGGTATGGACATGACCAATTGCCCTGGCTAGTCTCGAAGTTGGTCTAGACCTAACGGGGTGGAGCGCGCCCTCCCCACTCGTCTCGCAGCGCCCCCACACCTCGCTCAGGAGCGAAGCATGCGCAGAAGGATCACCTCGTTCGTTCTCGGCCTCGGAATCGCCGGAGCCTCCCTCCTCGTCACCACCGGCAGCGCCCAGAGCCACGGCTACACGGACGCTCCCGTCAGCCGCCAGCAGCTCTGCGGCGACGGCACCGTGCGCAATTGCGGCCAGATCCAGTGGGAGCCGCCGAGCGTCGAAGGCCCGAAGGGCTTCCCCGCCCGCGGCCCGGTCGACGGCACGATCTGCGCCGGCGGCAACGACCGGTTCTCCGAGCTCGACGACCCGCGCGGCGGCGCCTGGCCCGCGACGCAGGTCACCGGCGGGCAGAGCTACACCTTCCGCTGGCGCATCACGGCCCGGCACGCCACGACCGACTTCCGCTACTACATCACCAAGGACGGCTACGACCCCGCCAAGCCCCTCACCCGGGCCGACCTGGAGCCGCAGCCGTTCCTGACCGTGCCCTTCGGCGGCCGCCTGCCGGCATCCACCGTGACCCATGCCGGGGTCCTGCCGCAGAAGTCGGGCAAGCACCTGATCCTCGGCGTCTGGACGATCGCCGACACCGGCAACGCGTTCTACGCCTGCTCGGACGTCACCTTCTGAGTCGGGTCCGCATCCCGCACGACTTCCGCCACCCGGGGTGGTGGGCCCACCACCCCGGGTGGCGGAGGACGTCCGGCGGCGTCCTGTCCGATAAGGGCCTCGGTGATCTGACGGGTGGTCTGCGCGGCGACCCGGGGGTTGCCTGCGGCGTACGAGGTGTGGGCGTTCAGGCCGGTGGTCAGCGCCCAGCCCCGCCCCCTGGTCCAGGTGGCCTCGTCCACGCCCAGCGCGTCGCGGAAGACCGCCCGGCTGTCGGCGGACATCAGGGTGAACGCGATGGTCAGATCGCAGGCCGGGTCGCCGATGCCGAGTTCGCCGAAGTCGATGACCGCGCTGAGGCGGCCTGCGGTGGTCAGCAGATTGCCGGTGTGCAGGTCGCCGTGGAACCAGACCGGGGGGCGGGCCCATCCGGGCGCCCCGAGCGCCGCGTCCCACAGCCCGGTCATGGCCCCCGCGTCGAACGTGCCGTCGACCTCCGCGATGGCGGCCCGCGTCGCACGGTCCCGGTCGGCCAGTGACCGTACGGTCAGGCCCTCGTGGTCCTCAGCGGGCACGGCGCGCTGAAGGGCGGCCAGGAACCCCGCCAGCTCGACGGCGGCGTCCGCCGAGTCCGCCAGGCCCTCGACGGTCGCCACCTCGCCGTCCAGCCAGCGGGACACCGCCCAGGGCCACGGGTAGCCGAAGTCCGGCTCCCCCACCCCCATCGGCATCGGGACGGCCAGCGGCAGGCCCGGGGCGAGGCGGGGCAGCCACTTGGACTCCTTGCGGGCCTGCCCGGTCGCCCCGGCGTGCCGGGGCAGCCGGACGGAGAGCCGCTCACCGAGCCGGTGGATCACATGGTCCGAGCCGGCCCGGTCGAGCAGTTTCAGCGGCAGCCCCGCCCACCGGGGGAACTGTGTGTCGACCGGACGCCGGACGAGTGCGGTGCCGATCGCGGGGTGGATGTCCACCGTTCGCTCGGCGGTCAAGGACGGCTCCTGCCTCCGGCCCGCTCCGCGCGGCGGGCGGTGCCGGTCGTCACAGCGTGCCCGGCACTCGCCTGTCGACCCGCTTTCCCGGCCGGTCTCACTGCGGTGCCGCGGCGCCGACGCCGGTGACAGGGCCCTCGACGAACACCGGGGACGGGCCCGCCTCCAGGGTGAAGCGGCCGTCCGCCGGCTGCCTGACGGTGCGTCGGCCCCAGGAGTCGACCAGGGTGACCGGACCGGTCGCTGACACCGTGAGGTCACGGACGGTGGTGGCCCAGACCACGCGGGTCGTGCCGCTGCCGGTGAAGCGGAGGGAGTAGGCCGGTGCGGAGAGGCCGTCCGTGCCCGCGTAGGTCCTGCCGCCGAGCATCCGGGCCACCACGGCCTGGGCGACCGCGGCCGGTTTGGGGGCGTTGGCGGTGACCGAGACGGGGTTCGCGGTGGTGGCGGTCACGGGCTGCCGGAGCATGCCGAAGTTCTGTTCCTTTTCGGCGGGGTCGCTGCCGTCGTCGACCAGGTCGTACCAGTAGACCCGGGTCACACCGTTGGCCAGGCCGATCGCGTAGAGCCGGATCAGGTTGTCGGCCTGCTGACGTTCGGTGGTGCCGTGAGCAGTGTCGGTGGGCCAGCCCATCTCGCTCAGGACGATCGGCTTGTCCTTGCCACCATTGGCTGCGCGGATCCGCTGCCGCAGGCCTGCGATGGTGTCGCCGGAGCCGCCCAGCCACTCCGGTCCGCCCGGGTAGTGGTAGGGGTGGACACTGTAGGCGTCCATCGACTTCAGTCCGCCGCGGTCGATCAGGTCCGGCGCGAAGCACTTGGTGCCGTCGGCGGCCACGCAGTTGCCGATGCCGATGGTGGCCGGGCCGACGACCGAGGCGCCCGGGGCCGCGGCCTTCACGGCCTGGTACACCCCTTCGAGTACGTCCAGGTAGCAGGCGGCGCTCTTCCCGCAGGCGCTGTTGTTGAACTTGTCCGCGTTGTACTCGTTCAGCACCTCGACGTCGCTCCGGCCGTACTGCTTCAGGACCGCCGCGGCGAACTTCCCGAAGGCGGCGATGCCTTCGGGGCTACTCGGCGTATGGCCTTTGTCGTACAGGGGGTTGGCGCCGTTCGCGATGATCATCGGGGTGATGCCCAGCGCGCGGGCGCGCGCCATCTCGGTGGAGAAGGCGGCCGGGAAGGTGTAGCTGCCCTTCGTGGTCTCGAACCGGTTCCAACTGGCGTCCTCACGGATGTGCGCGATGCCTGTCTTGCGCGCCTCGTCCAGTACGTTCAGGCCCCAGCCGGCGCGTCCGATGTGCACGGCGGCGCCGAACGGGGAGGTGGGGCCGACCACGTCGTCCGGCACCGGCTCGATGACGGCGAACGAAGTGCGCAGGTCGGTCGGGTCGGTGGAGGAGCCCGCGTGCAGGGAGAGTTCGAAGTATCCGGGGGCGAGGTCGGCGACGGGAATCGTGGCCTTCCCGCCGGAGAGCCAGCTGGTGCCGCCGCGCACCCGGGCTCCCTGTTCATCGTTGATCGTCCAGGAGACCGAGGCCGCCGATGAGCCGAACTCCACCGATCCCTGGCCCTGTTGGAAGATCAGGCTCGGGGAGGTGACCGACAGGGTGTGCGTCGCGGCGGGGGCGGACGGAGGAAGGGCCACGAGCAGGGAGAGCGCGAGGGCCGGCGCGAGTGCGAGGGCCGGGATGCGGGCGAAGCGTGGGCGCCGCCATGGACCTGGCCGGTCGCGGCGTCGGGGGCCGGACATGTCGTCGGTGCTGGAGGTGTGGGTCATGGTGGTTCCGCCTCTCGCTGCTGATGGTGGACGTCACGGGTGTCGGGAACGACGGCCGGTGGGCGCGGCGTGTGGCGGCGCCCACCGGCCGGGTTCGGGTCAGCGGGTCAGCTGCACCTGCTGATAGCGCACCAGCTTCCAGTTGTTGAGCCCGTCGCCCCAGGTCTGCCATCCGTCCAGACCGAGCGAGCGGTAGTTGTTCTCCCGCTGCACACCGTCGTTCTTGTTGACCGTCAGAGTCAGCGAGAACGAGGGGGCCCTGGGCGACAGCGGGGCGATCCGCTTCCATGGCACGGCGACCAGGTAGGTCGTCGTCCCGGCCCCGTCGTCGCGGGCGACCCGGACATCGGCGCCCTCCACGGACCCCACCGGATAGTCCTTCGGCAGGGATTCGACGAATACCCCCGGCCCCTCCGTCACGGTGTCACCGGCGTAGAGCATGTACCAGTCCGCGCCCCAACTGCCAAGCCCCTCACCGGGTTTGCCCGGCTGGACGCCGATCCCGATGCTGTCACCGGCGGGCAGCCAGGCGATCTTCTGCGCCTTTCGGTGGTCCTTCTCCCGGACGACCGCGGACACGTAGAGGTTCTTGTCGTCCCAGGTCGCCCACATGTCGCCGTCGGCGGCGGAGGGTTCGATGCCGTTGTACGAGCCGACTTCGGAAAGATCCACCTTCGGGACGTTCTCCAGTCCGGTGAGCCTGCCGTCCACCAGGTGCGGAGTGGCCCTGGCGATCGGGCTGAAGCCGAAGGAGTCGCTGTCGTGTGCGGTGCGTCCGTCAGTGAGTCTCGCGGTCACCTCGACGGGCCGGACGGCGTAGGCGGAGGCTCCGTCGACGGTGGCGCGGAAAGTGCGCGTGGTCAGCGGCGGGACCGTATCCCGGCTGCCGCTGCCTGCGATCGTTCCGGTGCGGTCGCCGAAGGACCAGTCGATCCCGGCCACCCCGACCGATGCGTCCGGCGAGTGGTTGGTGACGGTCACCGCGAGCCGGTCGGTGCGGGTGGCGCCCTTCACCGACATCTCCGGGGACACGTCGACCGTCACCGGCTCGGCCGTCACCCGCGTGCCGGTCGCGACCGCGCCGGCCCGCTTCCCGTCGAGAGTGACCGCCGCCGCCAGACCGCGGCTGCCGGGCGTGTCCCCGGCCGGGACCTTCAGCACGGCGCTCGCCCGCCGGCCGGGGGCCGCCGAGACGGTGACCCGCTCGCCCTCGGTCTCGAAGACAGCGGTGCGCCTGCGCGTCGGCACCCCGTCGCCGTGGCCCGTGGCACGGTTGTCGAGTGTGGCGGTCACCGGTACGTCGGCGCCCGCCGCGATGTCCTTCGGCGCGGACAGCGAGAGCAGCGGTGACGCCTCGACCTTGTCCACCGCGGCCCGCAGATAGACCGGGGCGCCGGTGGCTGTCAGATGCACCCAGCCGTCCACCGGCTCCAGCACCCGTTCCGCTCCGAGCATGTCCACCACGGTGACCGGCTTCCCGGTCCGCACCCGGACCGGCTTGCCGGAGCGGTCGCCGCTCCACAGGGCCGTGGTCACCGCACCGCCGCCGGGTGAGCCGGAGGCGGACCGGAAGCTGTACGCGTACAGGTCGCGGTCGCCGGTGCGCAGCCGGCCGGTGAACTGCGCTTCGGTCAGTTCGCGGGCGACGGTGGAGTAGGCGAGGTAGGCGGGCTTCGGGTTGAGCCCATTGGCCTCCGGGCCGGTCTTGCGCAGCAGCCCGAAGTTGTGTTCCCCGTTGCTGGGCCCGTTGCCGTCGTTGATCAGGTCGTACCAGTAGTAGCGGGCGATGCCTGCGGCCTTGGCCTCCAGCAGGGCTCGTGCGGTGGCCTGTGCCTGGGTCTGCTCGCTGACGCCGATGCCGTCCCGGTCGGCGGAGGTCCAGCCCTGCTCGGTGATCCAGATCGGGAGTTCCCTGCCGTCGTTGTACTGACGCATCAGCCGCTTGAGGCCCGCGATGTCGAGCTCGACGCCCTCGGGGTCGCCCGGGGCGCGGTAGGGGTGGATGGAGATCGCGTCCATGTGCTTGAGCCCGCCGAGCTTGAAAAGCTCCTCGAACCAGTCCAGGGGCACCTTGAACGACGAGGCGCCGACCACGGTGACCTTCGGGTCGGCGGCCTTGACCCCCGAGTACGCGGCGGCCAGCATCTTGGCGTAGCACTTCGCGCTCTGCGAGCACACGCCGTTGGAGAAGCCGCCGTAGTACTCGTTCCAGACCTCCAGCGACTCGATCCGGCCGCCGGCCTTCTCCGCGACCTGTCCGGCGTACTTCCCGAATGCCTGGTACGCCTCGTCGGTGCTCGGGATGTTGCCGTAGTCGGAGTTGCCGAAGCCCAGCAGCATCAGGCCGTTCTGGCCGCGTGCGCCGAAGTCCGCGGTGACGCGTTCGCTGGCCTCGGGCCATTGGTACTCGCCCTTGGGGTGCTCGATGCTGCTCCAGTAGACGGAGTCGACGCGCAGTGCGTCGGCACCGGCACGGGCGGCGAGCCTGGTGCTGTCGCCCCAGGCATCGCCGGGGGCGGAGCGGTGGTGGTGGTTGATGCCGAAGAAGGAGTCGGTGGTGCGCTTCGGGTCGGGGCCGGGGTGCTGCACCGCGAAGCCGGCCGTACGGGCGACCGGGGCGCCGTCCGCGGCGGTCCCCCGAAGCGTCAATGTGTAGTAGCCGACCGGGAGTTCACCGGCATCGATGGCGCCCTCGCGGGTGGCCGGGTCGATGGCTGCGGCGCCCTGCCGCACGGTGCGGCCCCGGTAGTCGCGGACGTTCCAGGGCACGGTGCGGTCGCGGGCGGAGAGGACTCCGAAGGTCGCCCGCGCGCCCGGGTCGAAGAGGTTGCCCGGGGTGGTCACGTCGATCTGTACGTCATCGGTGTCGACCGGGGACGGGGCGAAGGCGTAGCGGGCGAAGCAGACCGGTTTCTCACTGGATCCCATGTCCTGTGCCCAGGAGGCGATGCGCATGTCCCGGCCGTACTGCCCGCCGGCGAACGCCCCGTCGGGGATGTAGAAGTGCGCGGTCTTCCAGGTGTTGGTGCCGGTGGTCTTCACGATCCGTGAGGTGCTCCACGGGTTCGCGCCCGCGTCGTAGACCAGCGCGAACTTGGCTCCGGGTGCGTCGAAGTAGTCGATGTCGACGGCCGCGTGGTTCGCCCCCTCGTGCTTGAGGCGGGCGTCCACGGTGACGTACAGGTACTGGCTGGGGCGGCCGGGGCCGATCTCCCAGCAGTCGCGGTCGCCGTACGTCTTGACGTTGGCGCTCGCCTCGTCGCTGCCGGGAGACGCGTCGATGGTCGCGCCTTGGGCCTCAAGTGTCTTCCCGAACACGGCGGTTGCCGAGTCTTCGGTGCCCGTGGCGGTGGATCCGGCTCTCTCTGCGGAGGCGGCGGCCGGGCCGAAGGCCAGCAGGCCCAGCAGTGTGGAGAAGGCCACCGCCGCGCGGGACAGGCGTCTGCGTGGTCGATGTCGCATGGCGTGAAACTCCCTGATCATCGGGCGCGGGGGTGCTGCGCGGGATCTCTGCGGAGAACGTGGACGGACTGAGCCCGATGCGGCTCCGGGCCGTTGCGCAACCGCTTGCTCAAACGCGGCACAGACTGGTCCCGCAAATAGACCCTGTCAAGGGTTCGCACAGTAACCGACGTAATCGCACAAGCAGTTGCGCACCATGGATAGGCTGATGCCATGTCGGAACGAGGCAGGGTCACACTGAGCGATGTCGCGGCGGTCGCCGGGGTTTCGCTCTCCACGGCGTCGAGGGCGTTGAACGGCGGCGGCCGGGTCTCGACGGCGACGCGATCACGCATAGCCGAGGCGGCGCGCAGGCTGGACTTCCGTCCCAACGCTCTGGCCCAGTCCTTCGCGTTGGGGCGGAGCCGGACGATCGGCATTCTCGCCCAGAATGCCCGGGGAGCCTTCACCGAGCCGGTACTGGTCGGGGCGTTCACCCACCTCGGCGGCCGGGAACAGGCCTGCCTCCTCTACGACACGAGTTTCGACCCGGACTCGATGGCCGACAGCGTCCGCAGGCTGCAGGCCCGGCGCGTCGACGGACTGCTGGTGCTCGGCGACGACCTCCGGGCCGAAATGCGGTCCGTCACGGCCGAGTTCTCCGTCCCGGTTGCCTACGCGTTCGGGCTCACCGACCGGGAGGGCGACTCCTGCTACGTCCCCGACAGCCGGATGGCCGGCCGGCTGGCGGGCGAGCACCTGCTGTCGCTGGGCAGGCGACGCATCGCGCACATCACCGGCGAGGCGGCCGACACCGCCACGACGGGACGTGAGCAGGGGCTGCTGTCTTCGCTCGCCGAAGCCGGGCTCTCCCCCGCGACCGGCACGCTCCGGGGCGACTGGAGCCGGGCCTGGGGGGTCACCGCCTGTCGCCGGCTGATCGATTCCGGCACCCGGTTCGACGCCGTCTTCTGCGGCAACGACCAGATCGCGCTCGGCGCGGAGTCGGTCCTGTTGGAGTCGGGAAGGCGGGTCCCGGACGATGTCGCACTGGTCGGCGTGGACAACTGGGAGTACGTGATCAGTGGCCAGCGCACCCGCCATCTCACCACCGTCGACATGGGGTTGGCCGCGCTGGGCGCCGCCGCAGCGGCCCAGGTGGCCGACGGGCGCGACTCCCCCGGGATGCACGCCCACCCGTGCACGCTGGTGGTCGGCGCGACGACGGTCGGGGAGCAGGCCGGGGCCTGAGCCGGTCCGGCCCCGACTGTCCCGCGGTCATTCGGCGGCGGCGAGTCGGGCCTGCGGCTGGACGGTGACGAGCGCGATGCCCCCGCAGCACACCGCGAGGAGCAGCAGCTCTGCGGGAGAGGGCGCGGGCGCGGTGTCCAGCGCCCAGTCGCCCAGCCGTACGGTGAAGGGAACGGCCAGTTGCACGGCGGCCGTGAAGACCGGCCCGCGGAGCAGGATGAGCCGGTGCTGCACGAGGTAGGCGGGCGCGTAGACGGCTGCGCCCAGCACCACTGTGCCGCCGGTCGCGGCGGGTGTCGGCGGATGGGCGATCAGCGCGGGCAGGGCCATCGGGAGCAGCAGACAGGTGGCGGCGGCGAGCAGCACGGGCAGCACGGCGAGCGGTGGCAGCCCCGACAGCCGCTCCCGGTACAGGAACCCGTACACGGCGAAGGCCACGGTCGCCGCCGCCACCAGCAGCAGCCCCATCCCGTCCGCATCGCCCGCGTCCGCACCGAGCGCCGCGTATCCGGCGGCCGCCGCGCAGGCGAGCGCCGCCCCCGCCACCTTGCGCGGCCCGGACCGTTCGCCGAAGAACATCGCGCCGACCGCCACCGAGGCGCACGGCATCAGCGCGACGACGAGGTTGGTGAGCGAGGTTCCGATGCGTGGGATGGCGAGGAGGGTCCCTGCCGCGTACCCGGCGAATCCGAGCAGGCCCAGCAGCCATACGGTGCCCGGCCTGGCGGCGGCCCGGCGCAGGTCGGCCCGGCCGTCGGCGGTGGAGGCGGCGACGGCGGTGAGCACCGCGCAGCACACGGCGGTTCGGCCGACGGCGACGATCAGCGGGTCGGTCCCGGTGACCAGGGCGCCGGAGAGCAGCCAGGTTCCGGAGAGCAGCAGGACGAGGACGGCCGGCATCGCATGGCCTTTCCGTGGGTGGCGGAGGAGCGGGCGGAGAGTGCGGAGCCGTTCGACGGCCGGACCGCCCGCGTCACCGAGGTGCCCATCGGAGCCATCGTCGGTGGGCACACGCCCACTTGGCCGGAACGGTGAGCCGTGCGAAGAGCGCGATGACGCTGCGGCCGAGCTCGCTGATCCCGCACCGGCCCCCTCTGCACGGTCACTTTCCTGTAGGCGCCAACTATATCGACGGGTGCCGTCTCCACCAGGTCATGGGGCCTGCTCCTCCGCGTCACTCCGGCCAGGCGGAATCCAGGATGGTGTCCACGAAGTTGCCACGCTCGAACCCGGGTGCGTAACGCTCCAGGACATCGGCTTTCACATTGCCGAACGTGGTGTCCGGCTTGGGTTCGATGCCTTCGGTGAAGGCCCTGAGGATGCGCCGCTTGAAGTCGGGGCGGGGGTGGAGGGCGACGATCGCCGCACGGTCCGCTTCACTGATGTCGTCGTACCCGATGCCCAGTACGTCGTACTCCACACCGGCCGTCACCAGTGCGACCTCGGGCTCCATGAACGATGGGATTCCCGGCGTCGTGTGGAGTGCGATGGCCGTCCAGACGCGACGGATGCTGTCCTCGGGCACACCGCGGCTCTGCAGGAATCGCCGTGCCTCGTCGGCGCTGTCCACCTCGAACCGGCGCCCGCTGCCGCGGAATTCCTCGTTGAGCCCGAGATCGTGGAACATGGCTGCGACGTAGAGCAGCTCCGGGTCGAAGCTCAGCCCGCCGTTGTGTCCCTGGAGCCCGCCGAAGAAGTAGACGCGGCGGGAGTGGTGGTAGATCAGGTCGTCGGTCGTGTCACGCACCAACTGGGTCGCGGCCGAGGCCAGTTCGGTGTCGGGAACCGTCACGGTGGTGAAGGCGGGGAGATCGGCACTGCTGGGCATGGGAACTCCTTTGTCGTACGGCACTTCGGCCTCGTGGCCCCGGTTCCCCGGCGGGAGGCGGGTGGAACCCGGCGCGGTCAGACACCGGCCGCCCCGTCCCTGTCCGCCGGGGAGAGATGGAGATGGGCCAGGTCGTGCGGGACCGGTCCGTCCGGTCGGAAGAGCGGCGCGCTCTCCCCGTCGGCCGCCGTGGCCGGCGCGTCCGTGAGGCGCAGGCGCGTGCGCAGCCGCCCGTAGAAGTCGTGCGGGCCGAGCCTGATGACCCGCAGACGGCGCGGTGCCGCGTACACCCCGAGCCAGTCCCCGGCGTCCAGCACACCGCGCAGCTGCCCGTCGATGGTCACCGCGCCCTGGCCCGAGTGCGGCAGGACCCGTACGGCGATCGGTTCGTCGGCCGCGGCGATCACGGTGCGGTCGAAGGTCATGTGCGCCGCTACGGGCGTGAAGAGGACGGCGTCCATGCGCGGTGAGACCACCGGACCGCCTGCGGCGAAGCTGTAGGCGGTCGAGCCGGTGGGCGTGGCCATGATGACCGCGTCGGCCGAGTACGAGGCGAGGAGGCGGCCAGCGATGTAGACGCCGAGACTCACCTGCCGGTCGCGGGCGAGCTTCTCCACGACGACGTCGTTGAGCGCGGTGACGTCCAGCGCCACACCCCAGCCCTCCGCCGCGGCCTCCTCGTCCAGGGCGACCTGGGGAGGCGGCAGCATGGGGCGCCGCCCGTAACCCATCAGGGCATCGATGTCCTGGGGCACTTCGAGTACGCGGGAGGCCCTCATGGTCAGGGTCATGCGCTCCTCGACCTCCGCCCGGCCCCGGTGGACGGCGTCGAGGGCCCGGACCACGTCCCCGGCCGGCACCTCGGTGAGGAAACCGACGCGGCCCAGGTCGATCCCGAGGACGGCGCCGTCGTTCTTGGCGGCGATCCTGGCGCCGCGCAGGAATGTCCCGTCGCCGCCGAGCGTCACGATGAGATCGGGATTGCCCGCGACATCGGCCTCCTCGCGCCCGCCGCGCCTGCGTTCGTCGTCGCGCCACACGTCGATGTCCGTGCACGGAATGCCTTCGCGGGCACACCAACCGCGTACGACGCCCGCCGCGACGACGGCCTCGGGATGGCCCTGGTGAACGACGACTCCGACCCGCTCGACACTCATCCCGCCACGACTCCCCGTGTTCCGACGACGACCTCACCCCACTGTGAGGGAATCAGGGGTGTGTCCGCCCGTCGCCGGGCCGACACGGCGCCCGGTCGGGCGATCGGGTCCGGTGACGGGCCCCGGGTGGCCGGATCCGGGCTCCCCGCACCGGGACGTGGCGGACGGCACGGGAGCGGCCCGCCGGCGGATGATCTCCACCGACGGGCCGGGCACCGCACGGAACATGTCCGGGTCAGGACTGCGCGTCCTCCGGAATGCTGACCAGCCAGCGGGTCTCCCGGCGGGGTCGCAGGTAGAGCGCCCAGTAGAGCGTGGCGACCGCGGTGATCCCGCCGGTCCACAGCAGGTACTCGGTCTCCTGCTGGGTCAGGATGTACGCCAGCACGGCGATCAGCAGCACGGGGATCGCGGGCCACAGCGGCATGCGCCAGGCCGGCGCCTCGCGGTGCGTGCCACGGCGGCAGAGCAGGGCCGCGACGGCGACCAGCAGGTACATGGCGGTGACGGATACGCCGGTGACGCCGTACAGGGTGTCGAGGTTGACGAAGCAGAGCGCCGCTCCGGGAACGCCGACGACCAGGGTCGCGACCCACGGGGACCCGAACCGGCCGAGTCGGGACAGGGCGTGGTTGATCGGCGCGGGCCATGCCTTGTCACGGGCGGAGGCGAACAGCACCCGTGAGTTCTGGATGACCATCACGATGCCCGCGTTGATGATCGCGAGGGCCACGCAGAGGCTGACGAAGGTACCGACGGCCGAGTTGGACCAGGCGGCGACCATGGTGTTGAGGTCGCCCGAGGTCAGGGCCTCCAGGTCCGGGGCGCCCAGCGTGATGGCGATGACCGGGACGAGGATGACCGCCGTGGAGATGGCGAGGGTGGCGAGCACGGTGCGGGCCACGTTGCGCCGCGGGTTCTCCAGCTCCTCCGAGAGGTAGACCGCCGTGGAGAAGCCCTGGGTGATGAAGAGCGCGATCGCGAGACCGGAGACCACCATCATCGCGGTGACGGTCGAGCTCGTGCCGCCCGGCGAGGCGACCGACCCGTGCACCAGCGCCGACGCACCGCGCTCGGAGTGGGCGAAGCCGAGAACGGCGACGACACCTGCCGCGATCACTTCGAGGACAAGGAAGATTCCGGTGATCCACGCGTTGGCGCGCAGGTCGAGGAGGCCGGCGAGGGTGGCGAGCACCATGACGCCGGCACCCGCGACGGGAGCCGGAATGTGCACGATGGGTGCGAGGTAGTCGGCCGTTCCCATGGCGATGACCGGAGGCACGATCATCACGACCAGCAGCGAGAGCACGAAGACGAGCCACCCGGCGAGCCGCCCCGCCATGGTCGACACCATGGCGTACTCGCCTCCGGCACTCGGAATGAGCGTGCCCAGCTCCGAGTAGCAGAAGGCGACCGCGATGCAGAGCAGCGAGCCGATGGCGATCGTGAGGGCGGTGTACGTGCCGAGGCTGGAGAACAGGTCCGGGACGACCACGAAGAGGGTCGAGGCGGGCGTCACGCAGGAGAGCGTGAGCAGAGTTCCGCCCACCACGCCGATGGAACGCTTGAGCTTCTGTGGAGTGGGGCCGGTCGCTGGGGCGAGCGCCTGGGGAGCGCTGAGCGTTTCGGTCATCGTGCGGTTCCGATCAACAGGTGCGGTGTCTGAGCACGGGAGCGGTATCGCCTCCAGACGAGGACGTGGTGAGTGGTTTCGTCGCTCCCAGCGCGACATGCAATCCTGACGTGTTCCGCAGGTCAAGAGGTGTTCACCTTCGGAATTCGTTGTTCCGATGGGCCGATCCGACGATTTGGCGTTAACAACGCGTCATAGTCCGGGGATCGGCGGGTGCGGGAACCGCAGCCCGGCCCGATGGAAAGTTTCCCCCATATCCAGCATCCGGAAGGGCGGGGCGGTGTCCCGCACGAGCGGGCGCGGTCGGTGCGCGGAGCCCGCGGGTCGCGCATCCGCGGTCTTGGTGCCAGCCTGGAGTCATGGCTTGGGCGTCGTGGACGACTTGCGGTGTGTTCTCCGGGCACGGCGGCGTGCTCACGGAGGAGGTCGGTGTCCTGTCCGGGGACCTGACCGTTCACACGACCTGGGCGGATGACTTGGCCCAGGTGACCGTGCAGTACACGGGTGCGATCGACTGGTTCACCATGTCGGGCAGTCCCGTGCCGTGTTGTTCGGAGGAGGACAGCCGTCGTCTGCACGATGCGGTGGTGCAGGCGGTCCGGAAGGGTGAGGCGGCCACCGTTCCCGTGC
This sequence comes from Streptomyces sp. NPDC058240, assembly GCF_042882135.1. NCBI lineage: Bacteria > Bacillati > Actinomycetota > Actinomycetes > Kitasatosporales > Streptomycetaceae > Streptomyces > Streptomyces sp. NPDC058240. The sequence goes on along the minus strand of NZ_JBHVWT010000023.1, from coordinate 42,169 downwards.
CGCCCCGCCCCGCCCGGGAGCAGGCGGCGGAGCCCGCCCAGGAGTGACGCCGGCGCGTCGACGATCACGCGTCGCGGAGCGCGGCGGCGACCAGCCCCGCGATCTCGTCCCTCGGCACTCCCCCGCCGCCCACCAGCCGGTCGAACACCAGCCCGTCCACGCAGGCCAGCAGCGTGAGCGTCCGGCCCTCGGCGTCGGCCACGCCCTGCGCGTCCAGGAAGACCCGCACGGCCTCGCGTGCCGCGTTCTCGCGCGGCACGAGGATCTCCCGCAGCTCCGGGTGACGCACACTCTCGACCGCGCACGCGTAGCGGGCGAGCGACCTCTGCCGACCCCGACCGGCCAGCCGCCACTCGACGAAGCCGGCGAGCCCGTCCGTCAGTTCGTCGGCGTCGCGCGGCATCCCCGCCTGCTCGCCGGCCGCCTGCAGCTCCGCCTGGTCGAGGGCGACGAGCCGCCGCACGAGCCCGGTGAGCAGCGCCTACCGGGTACGGAAGTACGCCGAGGTGGTGCCCGGCGGCAGGTCCGCCGCCCGGTCCACGGCCCGGTGGGTCAGGCCGCGCATCCCCGCCTCGGCCAGTCCCTGCTCGTCGGATTCGATGTGACGTCCGTCGACCGCTCCGACTCCTCGCGGGTGCGCCTCACCGCCGGTGACACCCGCCTCGACGCGGATCTGGTCGTGGCCGCCTACGGCATCGGCAGCCGATTGCGCTCCCAGCTCTTCCCGGGGCACCCCGGTCCGGCCTACAGCGGCTCGACCGTGCTGCGCGCCATCATCGAGTCCCCGGTCGACCTGAGTGCCGACTTCGAGCTCACCTGGGGGCCGGGGGCCGAGTTCGGCCACATCGCCTTCACGGACGGCCGGGCCGAGTGGCACGCGGTGCTCAACGCCCCTGCCGGTGTGCGCCATTCGGATCCCCTCGCCGAGGTCCGCCGCAGGTTCGGCGGCTGGCACGACCCCATTCCCGCGCTGCTGGCGGCGACCCGGCCCGACGCCGTCCTGCACCATGACGTCGACGAACTGGTCGTCCCGCTCCCTTCCTACGCGGTGGGCCGGGTCGCCCTGCTCGGCGATGCGGCCCATGCCATGACACCGAACCTCGGCCAGGGGGCGTGCCAGGCCTTGGAGGACGCGGCGACACTGGCCGCCGCGCTCCGCACCGAGCCCACTGTCGAGTCGGCGCTCGGCCGCTACGACGCCGAACGCCGGCCCCGCAGCCAGTCGGTCGCCCGAGCCGCCCGCCAGGCCGGCCGGATGGGTCAGCGGCTGTCCCGGCCGGCGGCCGTCGCGCTGCGCAACACGGCACTGCGCCTCGCACCGTCCCGCGTCACCGTCCGCACGATCCTGCGCCACGCCGACTGGACGCCCCCGCGGCCGGGGTGACCGCGGGGGCGACGGCCCGGAGACCGTTCGTTCCGTATGTCAGTAGGCCCCGGAGACGTTGTCGATGGAGCCGTACTTGGCGGCCGCGTAGTTGCACGCTGCCGTGATGTTGGCGACGGGGTCGTAGCTGTCCATCGCCGTGCCGGGCACGTGGTAGGCCCGGAACGTCGGATCGATGATCTGGAGGAGGCCCTTGGACGGCGTTCCGGCGGCGGCGTTCGAGTCCCATTTGTTGATGGCGAGGCGATTACCGGAGGACTCGCGCATGACGTTGCGATGGATACCGTTGTAGCTGCCGGGAATGCCGTGCTGGGCCATGACGGCCAGCGACTCCTTGATCCAGCCGTCCAGATCGTCCGTGTACGCCGCGGTCGGCGCGGCGGCACTGACGGTCTGCGCCGGCGCCGCCGAGGCGGCGTGGGCACCGATCAGCGGAAGCATGAGTGCGGCGGCACCCGTGCCCAGGGCGATGAAGCCCCTGGTCAGCGAGGTGGGCCTGCGACGACGGTACGTACCCGTTGAGGTCATGATGGATTCCTCTCCGTCGCCTGCGAGGTGAGCTGTCGGGTTCGGGCTGGAGATGCCTGGCCGCACACGAATGCGACTTCACCCCGAGCCGTTCCGGATACCGGATCGGCGGCTTACCTGGGTTCCCCGCTCCTGCCGTACACGAGTGGGTGGGATTGCCGGACGGCGGCAGGATTCGGCGTTCCGTCCGGATTGACGGTGACCGTAGGCGAGAAGGACCGAAAGGGACAAGCCCCTAATTTCCGAATGCAATTCACTTACAAGATCGAGTCATCAGAATCGGGGTAATCCACCTCACATCGAACGGTCCGCTTTCCTTGCGCGGAAAGGGAACCGAATTGCACGGTGCGACACCCGAGGGCTCGAACGTGACTCGCGCCACGAAATACCAAAAGGGGCATATCGCCCCACGCTCGAAAGTCACAATTGCGCCAAATGACCCTTTATCGGCCAAAAGGTCAACCGCCTTGGATCGCTCATACAGGACGTACGCGTCGTCGTCCGAGGCCCACGCCCGGGCCCCCACCCGAAACCGGGAGGCATTGCCATCGCTCCTCCCCGTGGTTATGGTTTTGATGTCCTGTTGTCTCCGATAGAGGTGGACGTTGCGCATCTGAGGTTCGCGAACATCGCGCCGTACGGCACAGCCCGTACGCCCGTCACGCTGTAGCAGTGCTCCGCGCTGCCCGTGACCCCGCGTGGATGCGACCTCGGTGCATGAGCCGTCCCTCTGTCTTCCGGACGCCGCACCTTTCTCTGCTGCTCGGTCGCCGCGTGGTGCTCGCATACGAAGCCCCCATCACCACGCTTGCGAATGCGAGGAACACCATGGCGACACCCACCACCCCCCACGCCTCCCTCACCTGCTCGGCCCTGTCCTTCCGGTGGCCGGACGGCACGACGGTCTTCGACGGACTCTCGTTCAGCATCGGCCGGGGCCGCATCGGTCTCGTCGGCACCAACGGCGCGGGCAAGTCCACACTGCTGCGGCTGCTCGCCGGTCGACTGCGCCCGTCCCAGGGTTCGGTGACCGTGGGCGGCAGCCTCGCCCACCTTCCACAGAACATCACCCTCGACACGACACTGCGGGTGGACCAGGCCCTGGGCATCGCCGAACGGCGCGACGCGCTGCGTGCCATCGAGGCCGGCGATGTCGACGAGAAGCACTTCGAGACGATCGGCAACGACTGGGACGTGGAGGAAAGGGCCCTGGCGACACTGGGCTCACTCGGACTCGGCGGCGTCGAACTGGACCGCACCGTCGGCCAGTTGTCCGGCGGGGAGACCGTCCTGCTGCGCCTGGCAGCGCTGCTGCTGGAGCGTCCCGATGTCCTCCTCCTGGACGAGCCCACCAACAACCTCGACATGTTCGCGCGCCGGAGGCTCTACGAGGCCGTCGACTCCTGGCGCTCGGGCGTACTGGTCGTGGTCAGCCATGACCGCGAACTGCTGGAGCGCGTGGACCGCATCGCCGAACTGCGCGCCGGGTCCGTGAACTGGTACGGCGGTGGCTGGTCCGCGTACCAGGAGGCCGTGGCCACCGAACAGGAGGCCGCCGGACGGATGTTGCGGGCCGCGGAGGCCGATGTGCGCCGCCAGAAACGCGAGTTGGAGGAGACCCAGGTGAAACTGGCCCGGCGCCAGAGGACCGGCAGGAAGATCGAGGCCGAGGGGAGCCTCCCGAAGATCCTGGCCGGCCGCCGCAAGCGGTCCGCGCAGGAGTCGGCGGGCAAACTTCGAGGCGTCCACGAGGCGCGGCTCGGCGAGGCACGCGAGCGCCGGGAGGAGGCCGCGGACGCGATCCGCGACGATGCCGAGATCCGCGTGAGCCTTCCCCACACGGCGGTGCCCGCCGGACGCAGCGTGTTGAACCTGCACGAGTTGCGCCCCCGGTTCGGCAGGCTGCGCGAGGGCAGTCTCCGGGTGCAGGGACCCGAGCGGATCGCGCTCGTCGGTCGCAACGGCGCCGGGAAGACGACCCTGCTGCGCACGATCACCGGTGAGCTGGCCCCCTTGTCCGGCGAGGCCAGGACCTTCGTGCCGACGCGGTTCCTTCCGCAGCGGCTCGACGTGCTGGACGAGGAGCTGAGCGTCGCGGCGAACGTGGCCCGCATGGCGCCCGGGGTCACCGACAACCACATCCGTGCCCAGCTCGCGCGCTTCCTGTTCCGGGGGAAGCGCGCGGAGCAGCCGGCGGGCACGCTGTCGGGCGGCGAACGCTTCCGCGCCGCCCTCGCGGCGACGATGCTCGCCGCACCGGCCCCGCAGCTGCTGATGATGGACGAACCGACCAACAACCTCGACATCGCCAGCGCGCGGCAGCTGACCGGTGCGCTGGAGTCCTACGAGGGCGCACTGCTGATCGCCAGTCACGATCTGCCGTTCCTCGAATCGGTCGGCATCACCCGGTGGCTGCTGGTCGCGGAGGAGCTCCGGGAGACCACCGCACAGGAGGTGGGCGATCTGCTGGCGACGCCGGAGCACGCGAGCCCGGCCTGATCCGGACGAGAGGCCCGAGGGGGTGCGGGCCTTCGCATGACGTCATCCGGACCGCCATGCGAGGGAGGCCCGCACCCCTGCCGGGATCAGAGCCTGTCGATGATCTTGTTCATCTGCTCGATCTCTGCGGTCTGAGCCGTGACGACAACGCCGGCGAGCTTCTTCGCGTCGGCGTTGTCGCCGTTCTTCTGCTCGTCCTCGGCCATGGTGACCGCGCCCCGGTGGTGGCCGATCATGAGCTGGGCGAACTTCTTGTCGAAGTCCCTGCCCTTGGCGGCCGCCAGGTCGCCCATGTCCTTGCCGGACATCATTCCGGGCATTCCCGAACCGTCCGAGCCGTGGTCCATCCCGGGCATGTCACCGGTGGCGGCCGTCCGGCGGACGCGGTGTCACCGCGGCGGGTCCTCTCCTACGAGACCGTCCACCGACTCCCGGATGAGGTCGGCGTGGCCGATGTGACGGGCGTACTCCTCGATCATGTCGATCAGGACGCGCCGCAGACTCGGGGACTCGCCGCTGGATGTGGTGTACCGGCCGATGTGCCCCGGGCCGCCGTCCGCCAGCGCCTCGGCGACCATGGCGCGGGAGCGCTCCACGGCACCCCGCCAGAGCACCATCAGTTGCTCGGGGGTGTCCTCGGCGGCCGTTCGCCACTCCCAGTCGGGATCGGAGTCCCAGTCCACCGCGTCCCACGGAGCCCCCGGCTTCCGCGCGAGCAGCAACCGGGCGAAATGCGTGTCCTCGACACAGGCCAGGTGCTTGAGCAGCCCGCCCAGGGAGACCGTCGACGTGCCGAGCGTCGCTCGCAGACCGGCTGCGTCCAATCCCCCGCACTTCCACGCCAGGGTCGCGCGCTGGCGCTCCAGCGAACCGAGGAGGGTGGCGGTTTCGTCGCCCGCGAGCGGAGGTTCCGGAGAGACCGACTCGTTGTTCTCACTCATGGCGAGGAGAGTACAGTCCATTGCGGACGTTCTACTTCCGGAATGGGGACCGATCTGCCGATGGTGCACGACGCGAGCCCGACCGCGCGGGCGCTCCTGGCTCTTGAGCTGATCCAGGACGGCCCAGGAATCACTGCCGACCGGCTGGCGGACCGGCTCGGCGTCTCCGCACGGGCGGCCCGCCGGTACGTCGGCATCCTGCGGGAGGCCGGTGTCCCGGTCGAGTCCGTGCGGGGCCCTTACGGGGGCTACCGCGTCGGCCGGGGTCTTCGGGTTCCGCCCCTGATGTTCACCACCCCCGAGGCCCTCGGGCTCGTGATGGCCGTGCTGGAGCGGCATCGGGACGCGGCCGGCACCGCCGAGAACCCGGTGGAGAGCGCGCTCGGCAAGATCATCCGTGTGCTGCCGGAGCCGGTCGCCGAGCCGGCCCAGGCCGTCCGGAGAGTGAGCGCACCGGTTCCGGACTCCGGCGCCACGAGCCCCAGCCCCGAGACCACGGCCCTGCTCGTCCAGTCCTGCGCCGCGGGCCGCCGACTGCGGCTCGGATACCGGTCGGGTCCGGGGGCGGAACGGACGATGGAGGTCGATCCGTGGGCCGTCGTCGTACGTCGTTCCCGCTGGTATCTGCTGTGCTGGTCGCACCCGAAGAACGCCAGACGCGTCCTCCGGGTGGACCGCGTCGCCACCGTCGACGTGCTCGGGGAGACGTGCGCGCCTCCGGCCGGTCTCGACCCGGTACGGACGCTGGAGGAGCACCTCTCCGAAGGCTGGAAGTACGAGGTGGAGGTCGTCATCGACGCCCCCGTGGCCGAGGTCGCTCAATGGCTGCCGCGCAGCCTGGGGCGCTTGGAGGAAGCGGACCCGGACCGCACCCGCCTCGTCGCCACCACGGACGAACCGGACTGGTACGCCGAACAGCTCATGGCGGTCAGGGCGGCGTTCCGCATCGTCGGGCCGCCCGAACTGCGGGAAGCCGCCCGCGTTCTCGGCGAGCGGTTCCTGCGGGCCGGCACCCTGCCGCCCGAAGGGGACCACGAGGGCTGAGCGCCGGTCGCCCGCCGGGGGGGCAGCGGTGGCCTGCGGCGCGCGTCCAGGCGGCTTCCCGCAGCAGGCGCAGGCCGTTGAGGCCGACGATGACGGTGGAGCCCTCGTGCCCGGCGACGCCCAGCGGGAGCGGCAGCGTGCCGACCAGGTCCCAGACGACGAGGCCGGTGATGAAGACGGCCGCGATCACCAGGTTCTGCACGACGAGTCGGCGGCACCGGCGCGAGAGCGCCACGGCGGTGGGGATGGTGGCGAGTTCGTCGCGGACGACGACGGCGTCGGCGGTCTCCAGGGCGAGGTCGGAGCCGGCCCCGCCCATGGCGATGCCCGTGTGGGCCGCGGCCAGTGCCGGGGCGTCGTTCACGCCGTCCCCGACCACGAGCACCCTCCGCCCGGCGCTCTCCATCTCCTTGACCGCGTCCACCTTGTCCTGCGGCAGCAGTCCGGCCCGGATGGCGCCGATCCCGGCGTCGGCGCCCAGGCGGGCGGCGGCGCGCGGGTTGTCCCCGGTGATCAGCACCGGCGTGCTGCCGGTGAGTTCGGTGAGGCGGGCGACGGTGGTCCGGGCATCGGTGCGCAGCCGGTCGGCGATGCCCAGGACGCCGACGGGCATGCCCTCGCGTACGACCAGCGCGACGGTACGGCCGGCCTCCTCCAGCCGAGCGGCGAGCTCGGCGGCCGCTCCGTCGGCGCCGGTCCGGGCGGCCGGCAGGCGGGCCGGGCTGCCGACGGCGACCACCTGGCCGTCCACGGTGGCGGTGACGCCGGTGCCCGGGGCGGAACTGAAGTCCTCCGCCGGGGGCAGGGCGAGACCGCGTGTCCGGGCGGCTTCGGTGACGGCGCGTGCGAGGGGGTGTTCGCTGGGGTGCTCGACCGCCGCCGCCAGGGTGAGCAGGGCGTCCTCGGTCAGGTCCGAGGAGGCGAGCGGACGGATGTCGGTGACACGCGGGGTGCCCTCGGTCAGGGTGCCGGTCTTGTCGAGTGCCACGGCGTCGATCCGGCCGAGGCGCTCCATCACCACGGCGGACTTGATGAGCACCCCGTGCCGTCCGGCGTTGGCGATCGCGGACAGCAGCGGCGGCATCGTGGCCAGGACCACGGCGCACGGCGATGCCACGATCATGAAGGTCATAGCCCGGAGCAGTGTGGGCTGAAGTGCCGCGCCGAAGGCCAGGGGCAGGGCGAACAGGGCGACGGTGGCGGCCACCATGCCGATCGAGTACCGCTGTTCGACCTTCTCGATGAACAGCTGGGTGGGGGCCTTCGTCCCGGAGGCCTCCTCGACCATGGCGACGATGCGGGCGATCACCGAATCGGACGGGTCGCGCTCCACCGCCACCCGTAGCGCCCCGGTGCCGTTCAGGGTTCCCGCGAAGACCTCGTCGCCGGGCTCCTTGGGCACCGGCAGCGGCTCGCCGGTGATGGTTGCCTGGTCCACCTCGCTCGCCCCGTCGAGGACCCGGCCGTCGGCCCCGACACGCTCGCCGGGACGTACCAGGATCACGTCCTCGACCTTCAGCTCCTCGGTGGGCACGGCCTCTTCGGCGCCTGCGTGGCCGAGGCGGGTGGCCGTGGCGGGTGCGAGGTCGAGCAGTCCGCGTACCGAGTCGGCCGTCCGCGCGGTGGCGAAGGCCTCCAGAGCGCCCGAGGTGGCGAAGATGACGATCAGCAGCGCGCCGTCCAGCACCTGCCCGATCGCCGCAGCGCCGAGGGCCGCGACGACCATCAGCAGGTCGACGTCCAGCGTCTTCGCCCCGAGCGCCTTCAGGCCTTCCCGGCCCGGCTCCCAGCCGCCCGTGAGGTACGTGAGCGCGTACAGCGGGCCCCACGTCCACCACGGGGCGCCGAGCAGGTGCAGGGGCAGCGCAGCCAGGAACAGCACCAGCGCGGCCGCGGCCCAGCGGGCCTCCGGGAGAGCCAGGATCCGGGTGCGCCGCTCGGCCGCGACCGCGCCCCGGACCGGACCGGCGGACGGGGCCGGGCGGGTGACGGTGGAAGACATGGGGTGGTGGTCCTTCACGCGAGAAGGCGGAGTGGTTCGACCCCCACACCATACAGGATCACATGAACACGCATTCATGTATGCATCTCCGTAGGATGAGGACATGGGCCACGGAGTTGACGCGAAGACCGCTGCCACCGCGCGCGAGCGCCTCGACGCGGTGGGGGCCACCGAGGTGGCGTCCACCCTGCAGGCCCTCGCCACCCCGTCCCGGCTGCGCATTCTCGCCCGCCTCCAGGAGGGCCCCTGTCCCGCGACGGAACTCGCCGAGGCGGTCGGCATGGAGCAGTCCGCCTGCTCCCACCAGTTGAGGCTGCTGCGCAACCTCGGCCTCGTCACCGGCGAGCGCCGGGGCCGCTCGGTGATCTACGCGCTGTACGACAACCACGTGGCCGAACTCCTCGACCAGGCCCTCTTCCACGTCGAGCACCTGCGGCTCGGCCTCCACGACGCCCCGGCGGAGGGAGTCGCGGGGGCCGATGACACGGTGGCCGCCCTGCGCTGAACCCCGGGACCACCCGTCAGACGGCGCCGCCCTCCCGGGCGGACACGGCCGTCAGGAATTCCCCGAGGATCTCGCCGAAGGCATCCGGCCGTTCCATGTGGGGATAGTGCGCCGTCCCCTCGACGATTGCCTCGCGCCCGTCGGCGACCGTCCGTGCGAGGCGCCGGGTCATGGCGAGGTGATCGTCCGAATCGATGCCACCCGCGATGGCCAGCACCGGGACGTCGATCTTCGCCGCCCGCGCCCAGGTGTCGGAGACGGGCACGAGCCGGTCGGGTTCGTCCGCGGTGTGCTTGGCCAGAGTCCGCTCGGTCATCGCGCGCAGGCGTCGCACCACAGCGCCGTCGACGTCGTCGAGCGTGCGGTGCGGCCCCGCCGCGAAGAGCATGAAGGCGTCGATCCATCCCTCGATGTCACCGGCGGCCAGGGAGCGGGCCTGCTCGGCCAGGACCTGGCGGGACCAGGGGTCGTGGAACTCGGGCTCACTCGTCCCCGCCCCGCTGACGACCAGCGCACGTACCAGATCAGGGTGTTCGAGCGCGGTGTCGAGCGCGGTGGCCCCGCCCATCGACACTCCGACCAGGACCGCTGGGCCGGCGTCGAGATGACGCAGCAGGGCGGCCAGGTCGTCCGTGTGCCGGAAGGGCCTGCTCGCGTTGGACGATCCGCCGTGCCCGCGGGCGTCCGGCACGATCACTCGGTGATCCCGCGCGAGCTCCGGCACCTGGTCGTCCCACATCCCGTGGTCCAGGAATCCGCCGTGCAGCAGCACCATGGCGGGCCCTCCCCGGTGTCGCGGTGGACGAGGCGGCCGTCGTCGGTTTCGAAGAATTCCAGCTCGGAGGCAGCATTCATGACAACCAAGGTGCCATCTGCTCCCCATATTGACAACCAAGGTGTCATGATGGCCGCATGACCGACACCGATCCGCCCCTGGCACCCGAGGAACTGGCCCACCGGCTCACGGAGGTCTTCGCCCTGGTCGGCCCGCTCTACCGGCGTGTGCAACGCAAGGTGGAACAGGCCGCACCGATCGAGGGCCTGTCCGTCGGCGTGCGTGCCGTACTGGATCTGCTGCGTGAAAACGGACCCATGACGGTCCCGCAGATGGGCCGGGCACAGGCGCTGAGCCGACAGTTCGTGCAGCGCATGGTCAACGACGCCGCGGCCCGGCAACTGGTCGAGATCGTTCCCAACCCGGCCCATCAGCGGTCGTCCCTGGTCCGGCTGACCGAGGGCGGCAGGGCGGCGATCACCGCGGCCCTCACCCGCGAGCAGTCCCTGCTGCGCCAGGTGGACGGGGATCTGACCGACGCCGATGTGACGGCCTGCGTACGGGTGCTCGGCAGGATGCTGGACCTCTTCGACAACGTCGACGTGGACTGAGACCGCGCAGGGCTCCGGCTCCGGCGCGTGCGGAAACGGCGCGTCCGCCACCGAGTGCGGAACCAATTTCCGCCATTTACGCTCAGATGTGGATCTATGCCGCCAGGAGTCGTTGATCGACAGGAAGCGAGACCCCTATGGAGCGGCTCAAGAAGTCCGGAATCGTCGGGGAACTCTCGGCGGAGTTTCTCGGCACGATGATTCTGATCCTCTTCGGCTGCGGTGTCGTGGCCCAGGTCGTGGCCGGCGGTGCGCTCACCGATCCGGCGGGCGGCCTCGGAAATCACGACAGCATCGCCTGGGCGTGGGGTCTCGGAGTCACTCTGGGCGTCTATGTGGCGGCCAGACTGAGCGGAGCCCATCTCAATCCGGCGGTGACTCTCTCGCTCGCCGCTTTCAAGGACTTCCCCTGGAAGAAGGTGGCGCCCTACTCCCTCGCGCAGCTCGCGGGGGCGTTCGTCGCGGCACTGCTGGTTCGCTGGAATTACACGGAGGCGCTGGCGAAGGCGGACCCCGGGCACACGATCAAGACGCAGTTCGTGTTCTCCACTCTGCCCGCCAACGGAAACCCCGCGCTTCCGGTCCACGAATGGGGGGCGTTCCGGGACCAGGTCATCGGCACCGCCATCCTCGTACTGCTGATCTTCGCGGTCACGGATCTCCTCAACACCCCGCCGGGCTCCAATCTCGGCCCTTTCATCGTGGGCCTCATCGTGGTGGCCATCGGCATGGCGTTCGGGACCAATGCCGGGTACGCGATCAATCCGGCCCGTGACTTCGGCCCCCGTCTCGCGAGCTTCCTGACCGGCTACGGAGGGGCGTGGCGCGATCAGTACGGGAACTTCTACTTCTGGGTGCCGATCGTGGGACCGCTCGTCGGCGGCCCGCTGGGAGCATTCGCCTACAAGATCTTCATCAGCCGCTTCCTGCCCACGGCCGAACCGGAGCCGGAGGGCAGCATCCCGCTACCGCCGGAGAAGTGACGCCCGGTTTCCATCAACGGGCCCGGACTCAGGAGAGGCAGCATGCTATGGCGGACTTCATCGGCGCAGTGGACCAAGGCACCACCAGCAGCCGCTTCATGATCTTCGATCACGGCGGAAACGAAGTGGCCAGACACCAGTTGGAGCACGAGCAGATCCTGCCCCGGTCGGGCTGGGTGGAGCACGATCCGGTGGAGATCTGGGAACGCACCAACTCGGTGATGCAGACCGCTCTGCGCACCGGTGGTCTGAGCGCTACCGATCTCGCCGCCATCGGGATCACCAACCAACGCGAGACGACCGTCGTCTGGGACCCACGCACCGGCCGTCCGTACTGCAACGCCATCGTGTGGCAGGACACCCGCACCGACTCGATCGCCAAGGCCCTGGAGAACGAGGGGCACGGCGAGGTCATCAGGCGCAAGTCGGGACTCCCTCCGGCCACTTACTTCTCCGGCGGGAAGATCAAGTGGATCCTCGACAATGTCGACGGGGTCCGCGCCGCCGCGGAGCAGGGGCACGCGGTGTTCGGGAACACGGACTGCTGGGTGCTGTGGAACCTCACCGGCGGACCCGACGGCGGTATCCACGCCACGGACGTGACCAACGCCAGCCGGACGATGCTGATGGATCTGGAGACGCTCGACTGGGACGACGAGCTGCTGGACATCTTCGGCATCCCCCGGGCGATGCTCCCGGTCATCCGGCCCTCCTCCGACGCGGAGGCGTACGGCCGCACGCGCACGTCCCGGCCGCTGCGCGCCGCGATCCCGATCACCGGGGTGCTCGGCGACCAGCAGGCGGCCACGGTGGGACAGGTGTGCTTCGAGCCGGGCGAGGCGAAGAACACGTACGGTACCGGCAACTTCCTCGTGCTCAACACCGGGACGGAACTGATCCGGTCGAAGCACGGCCTGCTCACCACCGTCGCCTACCAATTCGGGCAGAGTCCGCCGGTCTACGCCCTGGAGGGCTCCATCGCGGTCACCGGGTCCGCGGTGCAGTGGCTGCGGGACCAGATGAAGATCATCACGAACGCGAGCGAGAGCGAACACCTCGCCCGGACCGTCGAGGACAACGGCGGGATGTACTTCGTGCCGGCCTTCTCGGGTCTCTTCGCACCGTACTGGCGCTCGGACGCCCGGGGCGCCATCGTCGGCCTGGCCCGCTACAACACCAACGGCCATCTGGCGAGGGCCACTCTGGAGGCCATCTGCTACCAGAGCCGGGACGTGGTGGAGGCGATGGAACAGGACTCCGGCGTCCACCTCGACGTGCTCAAGGTCGACGGCGGGGTCACGGCCAACGACCTCTGCATGCAGATCCAGGCGGATGTGCTCGGAGTCCCCGTCAGCCGCCCGGTCGTCGCCGAGACGACCGCGCTCGGTGCCGCCTACGCCGCCGGGCTGGCCACCGGATTCTGGCAGGACCAGGGCGAGTTGCGAGAACACTGGCAGGAGTCGAAGCGCTGGGAACCGCAGTGGAGCGAGGACCAGCGGGCGGAGGGGTACGCGAACTGGAAGCGGGCCGTGGAACGCACCCTGGACTGGGTCAGCGTGGGATGACGGTCCGACGCACCGCGCGGGCGTGCATGCCTGGGCACGCCCGCGCGGTGCGTCAGGGACTCAGGCGTCGGTCCGCAGCCCGGCCAGGAGTTGGTAGACGGTCTCGGTGCCCTGCCGCAGTGCTTCGACGCCGATGTGTTCGTCGGTGCCGTGCATGCGCTTGAGCATGTCCCGGTTCACGGTGAACGGATACATGCCGTACACGGGTACGTTCTGTTCCCGGAACGGCACCGCGCTGGTGACCGCCTCGAACTGGCAGGCGGTGGCCCGCACTCCGGGATGGGTCCGACGTACGGCGCTCTGCCAGGCGCGGAAGACGTCCGTGTCGTAGTCGGAGTCGGGCGTGGCCAGATAGCCGCGCAGCCGGTCCAGGGCCTGTTGCTCGGTCTCACCGGGGTTGCCGACGACACTCAGCGTCGCCCGGTTGCCGATCAGCGAGCGCAATTCGGCGACGATGCGTCCGGGGTCCTCGGCCCCCGGCAGGAAGGCGGCCCGGAACTCCGCGGTCGCCGTGCCGGGCACGATGCTCGGGTAGTAGCCGGACTGGGCGGCCGTGAAGGCGAGCGTGGTCCGCAGCATCGCGTTGTGCAGCTCCGGGGTCTCGCTGAGCCGCACCACCGCTTCCCCCGCTCTGTCCCGCTGCCGGTCCGTGCGGGCGCCGAGCATCTCCCGGAGAGCCTTGGCGAAGGGCCGGTCGGTGGTGGCCTCGGCCAGTTCGGCGAAGTACCGCCGGGACAGTGCGTTCGGGCGGATGTGTGCACGCCACTGCCCGAGCTGGTCGAGCACCTCGCCCAGCCGGATCACCGCCTGTCCGCTGAACGGCTTGGACGTGTGGGTGGCGTACGAGGCCGTCTCCAGGCGCAGCAGCAGGGAGCGCTTGTCGTTGCAGGTGAGCGAGGCGATCATGGGCGTGGTGCCGTCGCGCTGGTCGAGTACCCAGCCGCCCTCGGTGATGACCGCACCCGCCGCCACCTTGCCGGGGTGTTCCGTGAGGAACCAGCGCACGCCGTAGGGGCCCTGTTCCTCGTCGCAGTCGGACCAGAAGACGATGTCGCGGTCGAAGGCCGCTCCCTCGCGGACATGGCGCAGCAGAGCGGCGACGAAGGCGGCGTTGACGCCCTTCATGTCCAGCGAGCCGCGGCCGTACAGCTTGCCGTCCCTGATCTCGCCGGCGAAGGGGTCCGTCTCCCACGTGTCGCCGATGGCGGGCACCACGTCGGAGTGGCCGAGCAGGACCAGGGGCTTCTTCGTGCCCGGTCCGCTGCCGGGGACGCGGGCGAAGAAGTGGACGTTGCCGTCCTTCGGAGTGGGCACGATCTCGGTGCCGACCCCGGCGGCCCGGAAGATGCCCTGGAGCATCCGGGCGAGCGGCAGGGTGACCGCGCCATCGCCGGGGTTGCTGGTGTTCTGGCGGATCATGGCGACGGCGAGGCCCACGGGATCGGTGGGATCGCCGTCGAAGGAGACGCCGCCCGTCGCCGTCGCCGCGTCGGCCCGCGCTGCGGGTGCCGACGAGGCCACCGCGCCGAGGCCCATCACCGTGGCCGCGACGGCTGTCGCCCCGGCACCGAGCACGGAGCGCCGTGACGGCCGGGTTCCGGGGAGTCCGTCGAGGCATGCGGAGATGACCGCGGCCGGGTTCTCCTGGTGGGCGTAGTGGCCGCCCTCGACGGACATCAGGGTGCAGTCGCCCCGGGTCCACTCGGCCCAGCGGCGCACGGTGACCTCGGGCACGTGCGGGTCGTCGGTGGCCCACACCGCGCGCAGCTCGACCTGCGGAACGGCTCCGAGGCGGCCGTCGTACCCGGCGGCCAGCCGCAGATCGGCGATGACGGGAGGCAGCAGCACCTCCTCGAACTCGGGGTCCGCCAGCAGCTCCGGGTCGGTCAGTCCGGTCCCGGCGACGAAGGCACGGGCGTCCTCGACGGTCACTTCCTCGCCGCGGCCGTGGAAGTCGCCGGGGCACTGTCCGGCCACGGCGCACAGCCGTGCGACGGGCACCCCGGAGTCGAGCAGCCTGCGGCAGGTCTCGTACGCCAGCAGGGCACCGAGGCTGACCCCGATCAGCACCAGCCGCCGCCCGCCCCGCAGTTCACGGATCCCGGCCGCCGTCGCGTCGGCGTAGGCGGCCATGTCGGTGACGGGCTCCTCGTCGACGCGGGTGCCGCGACCCGGCGGTGCGACGAGGGCAAGGGTCGTGTCCTCGGGAAGCCGGCCGCGCCAGCTCGCGAACGTGGAGCCGTGGGCGCCGGTGGGTGCGAAGCAGACGGCGAGGGTGCCGGTGGCGGCGCCCTGCGGCTGCTCGCCCGGCACGGTCAGCCATGGGACGTTCATATCTGCTCCTCCTGCTGGATGTCGCGGCACAGGGCGGCGATCGCGGTGACGGTGGGTGCGCCGAGGATGCGGCGCAGCGGCACCCGGCGGCCCGCCGTCGTCGCCAGCCGGTTGGCGAGCCGTACGGCGAGCAGGGAGTGGCCTCCGGCGTCGAAGAAGTTCTGGTCCGCCGACGCGGGCGGGGCGCCGAGCAGTTCCTGCCAGAGCGCGGCGACGGCGGTCTCGGTGGCGTCGGACGGGGTGAATCCGGCCGCCCGTTCCTGCCCGATGCCTGCCACGAGTGTGCGCAGGGCGGTGCGGTCCAGCTTGCCGTTGGTGCTGCGCGGGAGCTGCGGGACCTGCTGGATGCGGGCGGGCAGCATGTAGTCGGGCAGCCGGTCGCGCAGATGGGCGCGCAGTGCGGCGGCGCCGGTCTCCTCGTCTGCGGTGACGCAGGCGACGATGCGTGTCTCGCCGTCCTCGTTCTCCGCGTAGGCCCCCGCGTCGGTGACGTCCGGTGCCTTGCGCAGGGTGGCCTCGATCTCCTCCAGCTCGACGCGATAGCCGCGCACCTTGATCTGATTGTCGGCGCGGCCGGTGATCTCCATCACGGAGTCGGGGAGTTGGCGGCCCCGGTCACCGGTGCGGTAGTGCCGGACCCCGGCGTCGTCGGTGATGAAGCGGTCCTCGTCGTCGCCGCCGACATAGCCGAGGGCCAGTGGCGTTCCGGAGACCCACACCTCGCCGCCCACACCGGTCGGCAGCCGTCGGCCGAGCCGGTCGCGGACCGAGAGCGAGGCGCCCGCCACGGGGCTGCCGACGGGGACGCGTTCGGCGTCGGCGGGCAGTCGGGCGGTGTCGTACGCGGCGACGTTGGAGGCGGTCTCGGTCATGCCGTACAGGTTGAGCAGGGTGGCGTCGGGCCAGACCTCGCGGAAGCGCAGGACGGTGTCCACGGGCAGGGTGTCGGCGCCGCTGGTGACCAGAACCGGCCGGTGCCCGCCGGGGCGATCGGCGCTCTCCTCCAGCAGCCCGGCGATGAGCTGCGGGGTCAGGAAGAGATGGGTGATCCGTTCCTGCTCGACGGCGGCGGCGAAGAGCGCCGGATCGAGGAGTTCGTCGGTGGCGAGCACGACGGACGGGACACCCTTGAGCAGTCCGCCCAGCAGCTCCCAGGGCGAGGCGACCAGCGCCAGGGACTTCTGGACGGCGAGCACCGCGTTCTCCGGGAACGGGTGGTCCTGCCACATCCACTCCAGCCGGCCCCGGACCGAACGGCGGCTGATGCGTACGCCCTTGGGGTTTCCGGTCGTACCCGAGGTGTAGACGATGTGGAACAGGGCGTCCTCGTCGGGCTCCTGCTCGGGGGCCTGGTGCAGCGGGCCCTCGGCGAGGGGCGCCAGGGTGACGCGCGGCGCGTCCAGGGTGGGGAACTGGTCGAGTCCGGGCTCGGCCAGCACGCAGTGCGGTCCGGTCTCCTCCACCATCCGGCGCTGCCGTCGCACGGGTATCGCGGGGTCCAGCCCGAGGTAGGCGGCGCCGGTCTTCAGTACGGCGAGGACTCCGGCGACGGCGGCGGGGCCGCGCTGGGCGGCGAGTGCCACCAGCGAGCCGGGACCGGTGCCCTTGGCGGTGAGCCGGGCGGCCAGCCGGCCGCTCCATTCGTCGAGTTCGCGGTAGGTGACGGTGGTGCCGGTGTGGCGCAGGGCGACGGCCCGGGGGTGGGCCGCCACCTGCTCGGCGAAGCGTTCCAGCAGGGTCGGCGTGTTCATCGGTGATCGTCTCCGGGCAGCAGATCGAGGGAACGAACGGTGGTGTGCTCGGCGCGCTCCGGGTCGGTGAGGGCCCGCAGCGCGATCAGTGTGGATTCCAGTACGTTGCGGGCGGCCGGCGCGTCGAGCAGCTCCTGCTGGTAGGCGTACTGGAGCAGCAGGCCGCCGGGGCCGTGCGGCTGTACGTACAGGGCGCAGTCGTACTTGGTGTAGCCGGTGTCCAGTTCGACGAAACGGAACCGGACGTCCGACGCGGTGGTGGCGCGCGCCGGGTAGGGCAGCATGTTGAGCATGGTCTGGAAGACCGGGGTCGCCGATGCGCTCCGCGAGGCGGCCGGAAGCCGCCGCAGCGTCCAGCCGAAGGGGTGCTCGGCGGCGGCGTAGGCGTCGTACACCGTCTCCCGCACCTGTGCGGTGAACTCCGCGAGGGTGGCGGCCGGGTCGATGTCCAGGCGCAGTGGCAGCATGGCGAGCATGAAGGCGGGCACGTCGGCGGTCTCCGGCCGCTCCCGCCCCGCCATCGGGGCGCCGATGATCACGTCGTCGGCGTCGCTGTAGTAGCTCAGGGCCAGGGCGTAGGCGGCCAGCAGCGGTACGAAGGCGGTGGCGGAGGCGGCCAGCGCGGTGTCGCGCAGCCGCCGGGACAGTTGCTCGTCGAGGACCGCCTCGGTGATCTCACCCCGGTAGGCGGGTGTGGCGGGCCGCTGTTTCTGGGCGATCCGGAGTGCCGGGAGGTCGCCCGCGAGGCGGCGCAGCCAGTACTCCCCCGCCTCGGCCACCTCCTCGGTGGCCAGCCGCTCCGCCAAGTGGTCGAGATAGCGGTCGTAGCGGGTGGCACGTTCGGGGTCGGGCCCGGCGGGGCGCTGTTCGTAGAGTTCGGCCAGCCGCTGGAACAGCACGGTCGCTCCCCAGCCGTCGAGGAGCAGTTCGTGCATGGTGACCAGGAGTCGGTGCTGTCCGCCGGGCAGCCGGAACAGCCCGGTCCGCAGGGCCGGTTCGGTGAGGAGGTCGAAGGGCCTGGCCGCCTCTTCGGCGGCCACCGTGCGGAATGCCTCCGCGGTGATGTCCCGGGCGCTTGCGGGCAGCGGCACCTCCCAGTGCGGGTAGTGGTGCACCACCTCGTGCCCCGCTTCCCGCCCGTCCGCCTCGTCGGTCTCGGCGAACCGGGCGAGGAGCAGCGGATTCTCGGCGAGCAGCAGCTGCCAGGCCCGTGCCAGCCGTGCCACGTCGAGGGGCCCGTCGAGTTCCAGGGAGCCCTGGTAGCTGTAGTAGGGGCTGAGCGGGTCGAGCCGCCAGTGGAAGTAGACCCCGGCCTGCTGCGGGGTGAGCGGCCGGGTACGGGGCGCGTCGTCCCGTGCCGTCGCCGGGCGGGCAGCGGTCGCGGGCCGCTGGTCGTGGCCGAGGGCGGCGAGCGCGGCGGGGCTGCCGTCGCGCAGCACGTCACGCAGACCGGCCGCCGATCCGGTCTCGCGCAGGGCGGCGACCAGCCGCATGGCGAGCAGCGAGTCGCCGCCCAGTTCCAGGAACCTGTCGTTCCTGCCGACCCGTCCGGTGCCGAGGAGCCCGGCGACGACCGCCGCGATGGCGGTCTCCGCCTCGCCCCGCGGTGGGGTGTACGGGCGGGTGTCGGGGCGGCTGCGGCGCGGTGGTGCGGGCAGGGCCTTGTAGTCCGTCTTGCCGTTGCGGGTGAGCGGGAGCCTGGGCAGGACGACGAAGGTGTGCGGCACCATGGGGGCGGGAAGCCGGTCGCTCAGATGGGCGCGCAGCGATGCCTCCGCCGGCTCGTCGCCGGAGGCGGTGACGTAGGCGACCAGCCGGGGCGGCTGCGCGGCCGCCGGGGTGTGGGCGCTCTCCCGGACGACCAGGGCTCCGGTGTCGTCGGGGGTGTGGACGGTGACGGCGCAGGCGGCGATTCCGGGGTGGCCGCCGAGTACCGCCTCGATCTCGGCGAGCTCCATGCGTACGCCGCCGACCTTCACCTGCCGGTCCACCCGGCCCAGGTACTCCAGTTGGCCGTCCGGCAGTACGCGTACGGCGTCCCCGGTGCGGTAGAGGCGTCCGCCGTCGGCGCCGAAGGGGTCGGTGAAGAAGGCGAGCGCGGTACGCTCCGGGTCACCGAGGTACCCGCGTCCCACGACGAGTCCCCCGACGAACAGCTCCCCCGTCTCCCCGTGCGCACAGGCGTGCCACTGCCCGTTCTCCTCGCGCAGTACGTACAGTTCGGCGTTGCCGATGGGCGAGCCGATCGGCAGATGGCGTACTCCGGCGGCCGGAGGGCCGAGTTCGGCATGGGTGACGTCGTCCGAGCACTCGGTGGGGCCGTACGCGTTGAGCAGCCGGATCCCCGGCAGGGTGTCGTGCCACCGCCGGGCCAGCGCCGGTGGCAGTTCCTCGCCGGTGGCGATCATCCAGCGCAGCGCGCCGGGCCGGATTCCCGCGGTCTCCTGGGCGTCGAGCAGGAAGCGGATCAGTGTGGGCACGGTCTCCAGCACCGTGGTTCCGCGTCCGCGCAGCTCCTCCAGCAGCAGGGTGCCGTCCTGCGCCTGCTCGTCGGCGAAGATCTGTACCCGGCCGCCGACGAGCAGCGGGGCGAGCATCTGCCAGACGGAGATGTCGAAGCTCAGCGGTGCGGTCTGGGCCAGCCGGTCGTCCGCGGTCAGCCCGAGGTCGTCGATCTTGGCCCGGAGGTGGTTGAGCATCCCCCGGTGCTCGACGATCGCGGCCTTGGGGCGGCCGGTCGACCCCGAGGTGTAGAGGACGTAGCGCACCTCGTCGGGGGCCGGCGGCAGGGTCCGGGTGTACGGAGGGTCCGCCGGTCGCGGTGTCGTGGTGGGTACGCCGGCCGCACGGGCGCCCTTGACCAGTTCCCCGCTGTCCGCCGGTGCGCCGGTGGTCAGCATCAGTGCCGCGCCGCTGTCGGTGAGCAGGGATTCGACGCGTGCGGCGGGCCAGCTCGCGTCGACCGGCAGGTAGACGGCGCCGAGCAGCTCCAGGGCGAGGAAGGCCACGACGACGTCGGCGCCGCGCCGGCCGCCGACCGCGACGATCTGCCCGTCCCGGATCCCGGCAGCCGCCAGCTGCGCCGCGGTGCGACGCATCAGGTCGGCCAGCCGGCCGTATCCGAGGGACACTTCGCCGTCCTCGATCGCGGTCCGGTCGGGGTGTGCGGCCGCGAACCGCTCGACGTGGGCGTGGACTGCTTCGCCCAGCTCGTACGGTTCATGGCGGGTGAGTGCCGCGGCGACGGCGCTCTCCCGCGCCCCTTCCGCCAGCGGGAGCCGCGGGTAGTGCTCGGGCAGGCCGATCACCGGGCCGTCCGCTTCTCGGCGACGACCAGCAGGTACTCGACGGGCACGCCCGTGCCGCGTTCGTCCGTGGTGTGGAATCCCTCGGTCATCTCGACCATTTCCGCTCGCAGTTCCTTCCATCGCGAGGGCGGCGAGATGGTGTTTCTCGCCGCGATGCAGGGGCCGAAGCAGTTCTCGAAGAAGGTCACCAGGTCCTCGGCCGCGGCGAACGGGTAGAAGAGTTCCCGCCGTTCGGACGTGATCGTGAATTCGGGGCCGAGGAGTTCGGCGAGGTAGTCCGGTGAGCCCCACAGCATGGGCTGTCCCTGATGGCCATTGGGCGAGGGGAAGTAGGCGGAGAGGATCTCCTGGAAGTGCGCGGTCCAGCTGCGTGCCGTCCAGTTGCACATGCCGATCCGGCCGCCCGGCCGCAGCACCCGGGAGATCTCCCCGCCCGACGCGGCGTGGTCGGGCGCGAACTGGATTCCGTAGGTGGAGGTCACCAGGTCGAACGAGGCGTCGGCGAAGGGGAGTTCCTGGGCGTCGCCGCGGCGCAGTTCCACCTCGACACCGGCCTGTGCGAACCGTTCGCGTGCGTCGGGGAAGAACTCGTCGGTCAGGTCGAGTCCGGTGACGAGGCAGCCGCGCAGGGCGGACAGCAGCGCGACGTTGCCGTTGCCGGTGGCGACGTCGAGATGGGCGGTGTCCGACGCGGGGGCGAGCCGGTCGACCAGCTCGACGGCGCCCGGTCGCAGCAGATCGGCGACGTGCCGGTACTCGCCGTACGACCACATGGTGCGGTTGATCTCCTGGATGTTCTGATCGATCGTCATGCGGATCCCCCTCAGAGCGTGAGCCGGGCGCCGAGACCGGCGGCTTCGGCGCGGGCGTGGATGCGGTCCGCCACGGCGACGTCGAGGATCGACATCCCGAACGGGTTGCTGATCACGATCTCGTCCTGGTCGCGGCGGCCCGGGTGCCGCCCGGCGAGCACATCGCCGAGCGTGCCGTCGACGCGGCGGGCCCCGGGCCGGGCGGTCACTCCTTGCCGCGGGGTGCCGTCGGGGCCGAGCAGGGTGCCCGCCCGGTGCATCCGGCCGAGCAGCCGTCGCGGATCGTCACGGACCAGGCTCCAGTCGTCGACGATCACCGTGCCGGCCGAGAGCACGGCCGCCTCGGTGAGGTCGTCCAGCGAGACATGGCAGACGAGCGCGCCGGGCCGCAGCCAGTCCGGTTCGATGTACCCCTGGGTCACCGTGGTGACGGGCACGACGAGTTCGGCGTCCCGCACCGCCTCGCGCGGCGCGTCGGCGACCACCGTCTCGATGTCCGCCGCACCGGGCAGCGAGGCGATGTGGTGGGCGACGGACTTCGCGCGGTCGGGCGCCACGTCGTACAGCGTGATGCGGCGCAGGGTGGGGACGGTGCGCAGCAGCAGCGCGATGTGTGCCTGCGCGAGGGCGCCGCAGCCGAGGAGTGCCAGCCCGCGCGGTTCTGCCACCGCCAGATGGCGCACCGCGAGCGCGGTCACCGCAGCGGTGCGCATCGCGCTGATGTAGGCGGCCTCCATCAGGGCGAGGGGTCGGGCGGTCTCCGGGTCGAGGAGCAGGGTGAAGCCCTGGGAGCGGGGTATGCCGCGCCCCGGGTTGCCGATCGAGGCGTTGATGGTCTTCATGCCGACGACCGGCGGCCGCCCCTCCTGGGCGAGGGCGCCGGGCATGGCCAGCAGCCTGGCCGAGTCGCCCTGCGGGGTGGTCCAGCCGAGATAGGCCTCCTCGGGAAGGACGGACTGTCCGGCGGAGTGCAGCCTGAGCGCCTCGGCCACCGCCGCCACGATGTCCACGTCGCGGGCTGCCTCGATGACGTCCGCGCGGGTCAGATAGCGGAAGTGGCTGTCGGGGTATTGCTCGAAGTCCATGACGGGCGGGGCTCCTTGGAGAGTGGGTCGGTTGCGGTGGGGACGGTGCGGGGGCGGGTTCAGTCGCCGGTGGCGTGCGCTGCGCGGAGCATCGCGAAGGGGACGAGCGCGCCGAGCAGCAGTACGCAGGCGAGCGCGATCCAGCCGGCCGTGCCGAGGGCGAGGACGACGCCGGTCATCAGCACCGGGCCCGCGACCCGGTTGGCCACCGTGCGGCTGGTGTTGAACAGCACCAGATAGGCGCTGCGCGCCTCTTCCGGTGCCAGGTCGAAGGAGAGGGTCCACGAGGCACCGACCTGGAGCAGTTCGGCGAACGTCAGAAGGACGACGGCCGCGCCGAGCACCAGCAGCGCCTCCCGGGCCCCGAAGCCGGGCGCGGCGGCGAAGGCCAGGGCGCCCCCGCTCAGCAGCAGTGCCGCGGCCGCGTACGAGAACCATGCCCGGCGCGTGGTGCTGTAGCAGCGGTTGAGCGGGTACTGGAGGGCGATGCACAGCACGGTGTTGACTGCGTACAGGATGCCGACATAGCGCTCCGGTACGTCCGTCTCGGTGACGAGCCAGAGCGGGAAGGCCACGTTGAGCACCGGCATCCAGAGCGACACCAGCGCGTTGTACGCGGTGAAGCCCAGCAGTCGGCGGTCCTTGAGCAGATCCGCCACCCGGGCGCTCCCCACCGCCGTCACGGCTTCCTCCCGCCGCGCGGTGGCGTACACCGCGGCCACCGCCACATAGGCGAGTGCGCCACCGATCAGCAGCGGCCGGAAGGCTCCCGGCGCGCCGGAACCCAGGGCGACTCCGGCGATCAGCCCGCCCAGGCTGATGCCGAGGTTGACGACGGTGCGCTGCACGGCCATGACCTTCGCGCGCAGGCTCTCCGGGGCGCGTGCCCCGACGTACGACTGGACCAGTGGGGGTGAGGACTGCTCGGTGACGGCGATGACGGCGACCACGAGGAGAAAGCTCCACCAGCCGTCCACCCAGAGGTAGCCGACGGTGGCCAGTGCGCGCAGCAGCATCACACCGATCAGCACCGGCTTCGGCCCGAACCGTCCGGCCAGCCGGGCGATGGGCACGGCGGTGGCGATGGCGACGGCCCCGCCGATGGTCAGGCCGGTACCGACGGACGAGGTGCTGAGATGGGCGACCTTGACGAAGTAGATGGTCGAGACGGCGAGGAAGAGGCCCGTTCCGGTCCATTCGATCAGCGTGGCGCCCTGCACCAGCGGCAGGAACTGCCGGGGGCCGGGGCGCGTCCGCTGCCGGTCAAGGGTGGTGCTGGTGCCCATGTTCAGTGCTCCTGGTGCTTCCGGTCGAAGAAGAGTCCTTCGCTGCGCAGTCGTGCCACGGCGGAGGTGATCTCCTTGGCTACACCCTGTTCGGTCGCCCAGTCGTCGGAGTAGAGGGTGTCGCGGTACTTGGCGCCGCCGTCCGCGGCCAGGCAGACCACGAGGCGGCCGTCCGGCCCGGCCTCTTCCTGGTCGCTCAGCATCGCTCGCACGGCGCAACCGCTGGAGCCGCCGAGTGCGAGCCCGACGTCCTCGGCGATGATCCGGCAGACGGCTATCGCCTCGATGTCGTCGACGTGCACCGCGCGGTCGTAGCTGTGCGGTGCCCTCAGGAAGACGGACGGCCGACTTGCTCCGATGCCCGGGACCAGACGTCGTCCGGCGCTGCCCGAGACGGCCAGTGAGCCGCGTACGTCCACGGCGACCGCGGCGACGTCGGGCCGGTGCTCGCGCAGATGGGCGCCGATGCCCGCGAGGGTGCCGCCGGTGGAGACCGGTACGTACACCGCGGCGAGATCCGGTCCCGCCTGCTCGGTGAGTTCGGGACCGGTGATGCGCCGGTGGATGTCGGGCGCGGCCCAGTTCTCGTACTGGTCGGGCCAGCGGTATCCGGGGTTGTCCGCGCACAGCTCGCGCACCCGGCGCAGCCGGCTCAGCAGGTAGCCGCCCAGACCGTCGGGTTCATCGACGACGATCACCCGGGCTCCGCTGTCGGCGAGCCTGCGGCGGGTGGCGTGCGGGGTCTTGAGGTCGACCACGGCGAGGAAGTCGCAGCCGACCGTCGGCAGCAGCCGGGCCAGGGCGAGGCCCAGGTTGCCCGAGGTGGATTCCACCACCACCGTTCCCGGGGTGAGCGGCCGTTCGTCGTGCAGCGCCCGCAGCAGTCCGACGGCGCTGCGGTCCTTCACCGATCCGGTGGGGCCGTGTTCTTCGAGCTTCAGTCCCAGACGCCGCACCCGACCCCGGTGGGCGACGTCCAGGCGGAGTAAGGGAGTTGTACGGAGGGCCCGTGCCAGGACGGGTTTGACACGCGACACTGCTTCCCCCTGTGCGATGCGTCGTTTGACCATGGCGATGGATCGACCGGCCGGCCCAGCTGCGCGCCCTCAGACCTTAGGCAAATGGGCCCCGGTGCCACCATGTCCCTGTCGTACGGCGCGGGTCGGTGTTGGCCGGAACAACGCTTGACGCTTCCTCCTGCCCGTCCGCCGGCCGCTGCCGGACCCGGTGAAGGTGCGGAAACAGTCCGGTGTTCCGGTGGGCTCGGGCGAATAGGGAGAAACGAATTGGCCGGTTCGATGCCGGTCCGCCCGTACTGCCCGGCGGTCGCCGGGCGGGCTCGATGACGAGGAGAGCCGACCGGCACGACCTCTCCCGACGGCCTGTTATCTTTACGTGACTTCGCAACAGAACTCTCGGTCATGCTTTGGCCTTTGCTGCGGAGAGTCGACGTGCCGGCGTGTGGCGGCGGACGCTCAATGACCACTGCACGGGCGCGGTCGCGATCTGCGGCCGGCCCGGCCTGTCATGGCTGGACGGAATGACACAGCACAACATTTTCAGCAGGACGGCGCGGGCCGCACGGACGGTGCTGGTCCCGGGAACGGGGCGCCGGAAACAGACGAAGCGCCCATTCGCCCGCCTGCCACGCAGACCGGACTATCCACGCGCGGGCCGGCGCGGCTGGCGAAGATGGGTGCCCTCCTGGCGGCTGGTCCTCGGCTCGGTCCTGATGTTCACCGCGACACTGGCGACCGTGGTGGGGGTCGCCTACGCCCGCACGGACATACCCGAGGACCTCAACGCCTTCGCCACCCAGCAGGACACCGTCTACTACTGGGCCGATGGCACACCGATGGCCCGGACCGGCTGGGTGAGCCGCCAGGAGATGCCCCTGTCGAAGATCCCCGACCACGTCCGATGGGCCGTACTGGCGGCGGAGAACGCCAACTTCTACTCCGACCACGGCATATCGACGCAAGGGATCACCCGCGCGCTGTGGCGTACGGTCGGCGACGGGGACACCCAGGGCGGGTCCACCATCACCCAGCAGTACGTCAAGAACGTCTACCTGACGCAGGACCAGTCCTTCTCGCGGAAGTTCACCGAGATGCTGCTGGCGGTCAAGCTGGACAGCCGCCTGAGCAAGGACAAGATCCTCCAGGAGTATCTGAACACCAGCTGGTTCGGCCGTGGCACCTACGGTCTCCAGCGTGCCTCGCAGGCCTACTACGGCAAGGAGGTCACCCAGCTCAACGCCAGCGAGGGCGCGTTCCTCGCCTCCCTGCTCAAGGGGGCCTCGCTGTACGACCCGGCCGTCAACCCCCAGAACCGGAAGCGAGCCGTCGCACGGTGGCGGTGGACGCTGGACCGCATGGTGGAGATCGGCAAACTGAGCCCGGCCGAACGAGCCACGTACACCACCTTTCCCGACCCGAAGCCCCCGCACCGGCCGAACAGCGCGGGCGGGCAGGACGGCTATCTCGTCCAGCTCGCCGAGTCGTACGCCAAGCGGGTCGGGCACATCTCCGACGCGCGCTTCGACCTCGGCGGCTACCAGATCTACACGACGTTCGAGAAGCCGCGGATGACGGCCCTCACCCGGGCCGTCCGTGACGCGCGCGGCGCGCTCGACCCCGAGCAGCGCAAGGCCGACCGGTTCGTCCGCTTCGGTGCCGCGTCCGTCGCCCCGGACGGCCGGATCCTCGCGGTGTACGGCGGACCGGACTACGAGCGGCAGGCGTTCAACGAATCCAACGCGGGCACCGTCCCGGCCGGTTCGGCGTTCACCCCCTTCGTCTACGCCGCCGGCCTGCAGCACGGTGTGTCGCACCAGCGCAACGGTCCGCGTTCCACCGTCGTACCCTCGACCATGTACGACGGCGATGACGACATCCCGGTGATGACACCCGAAGGCCCCTACTGGGACCGCAGCGGGAAGATGGTCAAGGGCAACAACGACGGCGACATCTCCCACGGCCGCATCAGCCTGCACGACGCCATGGCGAAGTCCGTGAACTCCCCCTTCCTCCAACTCGGCATGGACGCGGGCCTGCAGCAGGTCCGCAGTACGGCCGAGGCGTCGGGACTGCTCCCTTCCAGCTTCGGCCCGCCCGTTCCGGCGTTCGCGATGGGCAACTCCACGCCCAGCGCCATCCGGATGGCCGACGCGTACGGAACGTTCGCGGCCCACGGCGTGCACATGGATCCGTACTCGGTCCGCAAGGTCACCCGCAACGGCGAGCCGGTCCGGCTCGACCTGCCGCGGCCGAGGCGCGCCGTACGGACCGATGTCGCCGACGAGGTCACCGCATCGCTCAACCGGCCGGGCGGCAGGAACGGTGTCGTGCCCCCCACTCCGGTCGCCGTCAAGACCGGAACCACCGAGGACGACACCGCGCGCTGGTTCGTCGGATACGGCCCGGCAGCGTCCACCGCCGTCGTCGTCTACCGCATGGACCTGACGAAGAGCCTCGCGCCACTGCCGCTCAAGGGGCTGGCCGGGGGCCCGGCCGACGACGGAAAGCTCCCGGCCCAGATCTGGAACACATACACGGAAGCCATGACGAAGTGACAGATACCAGAGCCAAGTCCACCGTCCGCCGAATACGGGCCCGCCTCACGCCCCGCATCGTCCTGGGGCTCGCGGTATGTCTTGTGGTGTCGGGTTCCGCGGCGCTCGTCCCGCTGCTGTCCGACAACGCCTCGGACGACCGGACCCCGCAGCAGGGCACGCGCACCGTCGCCGCGCCGAAGCCGACCGCCCGGGAGCACCCCAAGGGCGGAGGGAGCGCGGAGAAGGGCTGGGACGGAAAGGTCAAGATCCTCGGAGACGGCTCCACGTCCTACACCGGGCCGCAGCCGGAGCAGTTGAAGGCCGAGCGGCTCAAGCCCGGTGAGCGGCCGCCCCAGTTCGTGGTGTTCTCCTGGGACGGCGCGCTGGAGGGCGACGACCACATGTTCTCGCGCTTCCGTCGTGCGGCGAAGGAGAGCAATGCCCACATGACGTTCTTCCTCACCGGCATCTACCTCCTCCCGAAGGAGAAGCGGGACCTCTACCAGCCGCCCCAGCACAAGGCCGGAGCCGCCGCGATCTCCTACCCGACGCGCGAGCACATCCGGATGACGCTGGAGCAGCTCGGCGAGGCCTGGCGGGAGGGCAACGAGATCGGGTCCCATTTCAACGGCCACTTCTGCGAAAAGAAGGGCGGCGGGGACTGGAGCAAGGACGAGTGGATCAGCGAGATCGGCCAGTTCTACTCCTTCGTGCAGAACTGGAAGACGAACACCGGCTTCAAGGACCTCGATCCGCTCCCCTTCGACCCCACCCGTGAGGTCGTCGGCGGGCGTGCGCCCTGTCTGGAGGGCCAGAAGACCCTGCTGCCGGCCACCAAGCCGTTCGGCTGGCGCTACGACGCGAGCTCCCCGGGCGACTTCCAGATCTGGCCGTCCAAGAAGAACGGCGTCTGGGACCTCCCGTTGCAGATGCTGCCGTTCCCCGGCAAGGACTTCCAGGTGCTGTCCATGGACTTCAACTTCCTCTACAACCAGTCCGAGGGCAGCACCGAGGGCGACCCCACGAAGTACGAAACATGGCGCAAGGAGGCCCGGAACGCGTACGTCGCGGGCTTCGAGCGGGTCTTCCACGGCAGCCGCGCGCCGCTGTTCATCGGGAACCACTTCGAGGACTGGAACGGCGGGATCTACATGGACGCCGCCGAGGACACGATGCGCGAGGTCTGCCCCCGCAAGGAGGTCCGCTGTGTGTCCTTCCGCGAGCTGACCGACTGGCTCGACGCGCAGGACCCGAAGGTCCTCGCGCAGTGGCGGACGCTCGACCCCGCCCAGCCACCGAGCTGGAAGCAGTAGGCGGCGGAATCGGGGGGGGGGGGGGGGGGAAGAGAGGGACGGCTTCCGTGCGGGAGGAGCCTGTTTGTTGGGAGGGAACGCACCCTGTTTCCCTTGGGT
>NZ_JBHVWT010000023.1:0-13778 GCF_042882135.1 Streptomyces sp. NPDC058240 | reverse complement strand
CCACCCACCGAGCTGAAAGCAGGGGGAGGCGGACTCGGGCGGCACGGCCCAGACGGACCCTTTCTTCCCTGTAGACAAACTGTTTGGTTGCCGGGAGCCGCGCCGCCCGTGTTCCGTGCGGGTGCCGTCGGCGCCCGCGGTCAGTTCGCCTTCTCGACGAACTCCGTGGTGTACGTCTTGGCGAGGTCCACCTTCGCGTCCTTCAGGTTGGGGTTGAAGGCCTTCAGGACCCGTTCGACGGTGGCGGGTCCGTCCGCGGGCATGACGCCGTCCTTGGTGAACATGGGCAGCGTGCTCTTGATGGCCTGCGCGTAGAGGGCCTTGCCGCCGCCCTGGGCGTAGTCGGCGGGCATCTTCGCGGCGATCTCGTCCGCGCTGTGCGTGGACATCCACTTCAGCGTCTTAACGAAGGCGTTGGCCAGCTTCTGGACGGTCTCCTTGTGGCTGTCGACCCACTCGGTCTGCATGTAGAGACTGGATGACGGGTAGAGCCCGCCGAGCGCCCGCTTGGAGCCCTCCGGCGTCCGCATGTCGATGAGGATCTTGCCGAGCTTCTTGTCCAGGATGGTGGCGACCGTCGGGTCGGTGGTCATACCGCCCTGGATGGACCCCTGCTGGAGGGCGGAGATGAAGGTCTGCCCGGCTCCCACCGCGACGGGCGTGAACTCGCTGGTCTGCACGTCGCTGTTGACGGCGAGGTACTTCGTGAGGAAGTCGGTGGAGGAACCGATGCCCGTCACACCGAGCTTCTTGCCCTTGAAGTCCTTCGCCGACTTGATGTCGCCCGCCGCCTGGTTGGACACGATCTCGACCTCGCCGGGGGCGTGGGAGAACTGGACGACGGACTCGACCTGCTTGCCCTTCACCTGGAGGTCGAGGGTGTGGTCGTAGAAGCCCACGGTGCCCTGGACATCGCCGGAGACGAGTGCCGTCTCCGCCTGGACTCCGGCGGGCTCGGTCAGGAGCTGGACCGACACGCCCTCCTCCTCGAAGTAGCCGAGCCGCTCGGTCAGCATCGCGGGCAGGTAGATGACCTTGTCTAGGCCCCCGACCATGATCTTGACCTTGTCGTTCCTGCCACCGGAGGCCGAGGTGGAGTCGCCGCCGCCACAGGCGGTGAGGCTGGTCAGGGCGAGTACGCCGGCGACGGCGACGGCCGGGATCCGGGTGGATGTACGCATCTGATTCACGTCCTTGTGAAGAAACATGTCGAGAGAGGGTCGGGGGCACGGAAGGCGACGGGGCGTCAGCGGCCGGTGTCGGCGTCGGCCGGCTTCCAGCGGAAGAGCCGCTTCTCCAGGAAGGTCAACAGCCCTTCGGCCAGCAGCGCGACGATCGCGAGGATGACCATCGCGGCATAGACACCGGCAGCGTTGAACGTGCCCTGGGAGGCGGCGACCAGCAGTCCGAGTCCCTTGGTGGCCCCGATGTACTCACCGACGATCGCGCCGATGAGTGCGAAGCCGAAGCTCACATGCAGGCTGGTGAAGATCCACGACGTGGCGGAGGGGATGACCACCTGAAGGGTGACCTGACGGTTGCCGGCGCCCAGGATGCGGGAGTTGGCGACGAGATTGCGGTCGACCTCCCGTGCGCCCTGGAAGGCGTTGAAGAAGACGGGGAAGAACACCAGGACGACCGCGGAGGCGACCTTCGACGCCGGGCCGAGGCCGAACCAGATGAGGAAGATCGGCGCGAGCACGATGCGGGGCAGGGCGTTGAGCACCTTGATGTACGGCCCGAGGACATCGGCGGCGAACCGGACCCGGCCCAGCGCGATCCCCAGCAGCACACCGGCGATCACACCGATGACCCAGCCGAGCAGCGCTTCGTAGAGCGTGTACCAGATCTGCTCCCAGAGGGAGCCCTGGGCGGTTCCGTCGACGACCCAGGTACGGATCTGGTCCCAGATCTTCGACGGCATCGAGAAGTTGAACGGGTCGATGACGGCCGTACGGGCCAGCCATTCCCACAGCCCGATGACCGCGAGAAGCACCGCGATCCGGCTTCCCGTCACCAGGTACTTGCGGTTCCTGGCGGCCCGCGCCCTGGCCCGGGTCCGCTCGGTCCTACCGACGGCGGCGCTCGCGGTGATGGTGTCAGGCGACATCGAGGGCACCCCTCTCGCGGGTGATGCGGACCTCTTCGCCGAGCGAGGACCAGATCTCCCGGTAGATCTCGACGAACCGGGGCTCCAGCCGCACCTGTTCGACCTTGCGGGGGCGGGGCAGGTCGATCTCGAAGACCTCCTTGACCGTGGCCGGTCCGGCGGTCATGACCACGACCTTGTCGGCCAGCGCGATGGACTCCTCCAGGTCATGGGTGACGAAGACGACGGAGGCGCCGGTGCCGGCCCACAGCTCCAGCAGCTCGTCCGACATCAGGGCCCTGGTCTGCACATCGAGCGCGGAGAAGGGCTCGTCCATGAGCAGGATCTCGGGGTCGTTGACGAACGTGGCCGCGAGGGCGACGCGCTTGCGCTGACCGCCGGACAGCTGGTGGGGGTAGCGGTCCTCGAAGGAGGAGAGGCCGACCCTGGCGAGCCACTCCCGGGCCCGCTCCTTCGCCTCGGGCTTGGGCACGCCGCGGAAGCGGGGACCCGCCATCACATTGGACAGTACGGTCCGCCACGGGAAGACCGCGTCCTGCTGGAAGACGAAGCCGACCTTGTCGCCGATCCCGCGCACCGGCTCCCCGGCCACCAGCACCTCCCCCTCGGTGGGCTCCTCCAGTCCGCTGACCAGGGTCAGCGTGGTCGACTTGCCGCATCCGGTGGGGCCCACCACGGCGACGAACTCGCCGCGCCCGATCGTGAGGTCCAGATCCCGTACGGCGGTGTGGAGCGCCCCCGACGGAGTCCGGAACGCTTTGCTCGCCCCCCGCAACTCGATGGCGGGGCTCGTTTCGCTGTTCATGGAGCGGGACGTTAAAGGCGCCCCGAGGACGCGGGCACCCTTGCGCTCACAACTCGGGGTTCTGCTCATAACGCGTGGTTCTGCTCGTTCTGCTCGCGCTCCGGCAACGAATGCGCCACGAGGACTGGTCATCGGCGACCGCGACGTTTACGTTGCGTTCACACAAGGACGAAACGGAGCATCATGTTCCTGGCCGGAGGAAGGCAGAGGGCGAGCACATGCGCATTCACTGGCCCCGCCGTGTCTTCGCCCAGGTGCTCCTCACCCAGGTGGCCATCACCACCGGAGTGATCATGCTCATCACGGGGCTCTTCCTCGCCCCGCTCAGCCACCAGCTCGACAACCAGGCGATGCACCAGGCCCTGTCCATCGCCCAGACCACCGCAGCCGAACCAGGCCTGGTGCGCGATCTGAGGAGCACCGACCCCAGCCCCGGCGGACCGGTGCAGGCCGAGGCGGAACGGATCCGGCGGGCCACCGGAGCCCTGTACATCGTCGTCATGGACACCCGCGGGGTGCGCTGGTCGCACACTGACATCACGCAGATCGGCCGGCATGTCTCGACCGACCCCAGCACGGCTCTGGGCGGCCGGGAGATCATGCAGATCGACGACGGAACCCTGGGCCGGTCGGCACGTGCGAAGGTCCCGCTCCGCGACCGGCACCAGGACATCGTGGGCGCCGTGTCGGTGGGCATCGCCTACGACAGCGTCCATGACCGGCTGCTCGGGACCATTCCCGGTCTGCTGCTCTACTCCGGAGCGGCGCTTGCCGTGGGCGTGCTGGCCGCCCTGGCCGTCTCACGGCGGCTCCAGCGCGGCACGCACGGACTCGCCTTCGCCGACATCTCCGCGTTGCTGGACGAGCGCGAGGCCATGCTGCACAGCATCCGCGAGGCCGTGCTCGCCCTCGACGCACGGGGCCGGATCCGATTGCTCAACGACGAGGCCCAGCGTCTGCTGGAGCTGGACCAGGACGCCGTCGGACGTCCGCTGGGCGAGGTGCTGCCGCCGGGCCGTACGGCCGAGGTGCTGGCGGGGCGGGTCGACGGCGCCAACCTGATCACCGTCTGCCGGGGCCGGGTGCTGATCGCCAACCGCATGCCCACCGGTGACGGCGGGGCCGTGGTCACCTTGCGCGACCGCACCGAGCTGGAACTGCTGGGCCGTGAACTGGACTCCACCCATGGCCTGCTGGACGCGCTGCGCGCCCAGGACCACGAACACGCCAACCGGCTGCACACCCTGCTCGGGCTGCTGGAGCTGGGCAGGCACGATGCCGCGGTGGAGTTCGTCGAGGAGGTGACCAACGGGCACCGGGCTTCGGCGGAACAGGTCGCGGAGCGCGTCAACGATCCGTTGCTGTCGGCGTTGTTGGTGGGCAAGTCGGCCATCGCGGCGGAGCGGGGCGCGTCCCTGCGCATCTCGCCGGGCACCCGGCTCCCGGACGTGGTGGTGGACCCGCGTGATCTGGTGACCGTCCTCGGCAACCTCATCGACAACGCGCTGGACGTCGCCACCCTCGTCGAGGTGGAGCTGCTCGCGGAGGGCGGCACGGCGGTCCTGCGGGTCAGCGACAACGGTCCCGGCGTGCCTCCCGCGATGCGCGAACAGATCTTCACCGAGGGCTGGTCCACCAAGGAGTCCCCCGCGCACCGCGGGCGCGGTCTGGGTCTGGCGCTGGTGCGCCGGCTGGCCGAGCGCTACGGTGGCGCGGCCCGCGTCACGGCACGGGCCGGCGGCGGCGCGGTCTTCACCGTCGTCCTGCCCGAGGCACTCACCGTACGGCAGCTGACAGAAGTGGGAGAGTCGCGATGATCGATGTCCTGGTGGTGGACGACGATTTCCGGGTCGCCGAGATCAATGCCGCGTACGTGGCCAGGGTCCCCGGCTTCCGGGTCATCTCCCGTGCGCACACCGCCGCTCAGGCACTGTCCTTCCTGGAGCGCGACCATGTCGACCTCGTCCTCCTCGATCACTATCTGCCGGACGAGACGGGCCTGACGCTGGTGCGGCGGCTGCGCCAACTCGGCCACCCGGCCGATGTGATCATGGTGACCGCGGCCCGCGACGTGTCGACCGTTCGGACCGCCATGCGGTACGGGGCGCTGCAGTACCTGGTCAAGCCGTTCAGCTTCAGCGGTCTGCGGTCCAAGCTGGAGAGCTACGCGGCCCTGCGCCGGACCCTCGAAGGTGTGGGCGGCGGCCGGGGCGAGGCCGGGCAGGAGCAGGTCGACCAGATCTTCGGTGCCCTTCGCACCACGGAGTCCGGCCCCGCGGCCGGGCTGCCCAAGGGGCACTCGGCACCCACCGCGGATGTCATCCGCCATGTTCTGTCGGGCGCCGAGGGCCCGCTGTCCGCGCACGAGGTCGCCTCCCGGGCGGGCCTCAGCCGCTCCACCGCCCAGCGGTACCTCAAGTATCTGGAGGGCGCGGGCCGGATCAGTCTCAGCCTCAAGTACGGCGACACGGGCCGTCCCGAACACCGTTACGCGTGGGCGGACCTCCGTCCGGAGCCGCTGCGATGAGCCCATCGGGAGCGCCGCCGGTGGAGCTCACCCCCGCCGCCGCGGAACTGCTGCGACGGCTGCGGGAGGTTCACGGACCGCTGATGTTCCACCAGTCGGGCGGCTGCTGCGACGGCAGCGCGCCCATGTGCTACCAGGACGGCGAGTTCCGTACCGGTGGCTCCGATGTGCTGGTGGCCTCGCTCGACGTCGACGGGGTGGCGGAGCGCATCCCGTTCTGGATGTCGAGGAGCCAGTTCGAGGTGTGGTCGCACACCCGGCTGATCGTCGACGTGGTGGAGGGGCGGGGCAGCGGATTCTCGCTGGAGGCGCCGGAAGGGGTGCGGTTCCTGATCCGTTCGCGGCTGGCCGGCCCGGACGGGGACTGACCCGCCGCTCACGGTCGCCCGGCAGGACGCCGGGTTCAGGGCGTGAGGCTGCTGACTACGTTGGCCGTGGCGGCCAGGCCGTCCTGGATGGTCGGCGCCATGCTCGTACCCGCGAGGAAGAACCCGAGCATGGCGCAGACCAGCGCATGCGAGATCTTCAGGCCCCCGTTGCGGAGGAAGATCACCGCGAGGATCAGCAGAAGCAGCACCAGTGAGATCGAAATGGCCATGGCCAACCTCCTCCGCCGCGCCGGAATGCGGCATTCGGCCGCCAGTGTGGCGTAGCGGAGGAGCCATCCGGCGCACTGGCGTGTCCGCCATCCGGGTGTTGACTGGCTGTCACGCTCGGGGCGCGCGTCCGGTCAGCCGCGGGGTTGCTCGGCACCGGTCCGGTTGTCCCGGTCGTGGGTGCGGAGGAAGCGTTCGAGCCCCGCCAGATCATCGGTGTTGAGGTGGTCGACCCCGGCGGCCAGCAGCTCCGTCCAGACCGCGTCCCGCTCCGGCCCCGGCGCGTCCGGCGTGGCCCAGAAGCGGACGCGCCGGCCGCTGCGGTGGGCCTGGGCGACGAGCGCGCGCAGTTTGTCCCGCTCGGCCGCGGGGAAGGGACCCGCGCCCAGCCAGCTGAAGTCGTCGGTCCAGCTGCTGCTGATGAGCGGGATGAACGAGGCGGTGGCCGAGGTTCCGAGGTCTTCGGGGCGGCCGTCGTAGAAGGCGTAGCGCGTCGCCTGCGCCTCCATCGGGACGCGGGCGGCGCGGTCGCCGGAGATGACGGGGGTGATGGCACCGGGCCGCACCCGGCCGTGGTGGTACGACGTCAGCATCCGCCGGTAGTGCCGGAGCTGCCGGTCGAGTTCGAGGTAGGCCGCGGCTCCGTCCGTCTTGATGTCGATCAGCAGCTGCACGGGTTCGTGGTAGCCGGGGTGGACCGTGCCGTGGTTGGCCCGGACCCTCGCCAGCAGCGGGTCGAGGTAGAGCGAGGCGAGGGTGCGTGCGGGGTCGAGGTCGGTGGCCTCGTGGGCGACCAGCAGTTCGCCGTCCACCAGGAAGATGTCGGCCTCGACGCTGGTGAAGCCGTGCCCGAGCGCGTCGTGCAGGGGGCGCGTGTGCAGGTAGTCGTTGTGCGCGTGGGCCCTGCGCAGCGCGCGCAGGCGGTGGCGTCGTACGGCCGGGGACGCCGAGGCGGCCTCGGACGCGGCGGCCGTGTGCGGGGACAGGAACGCGCCTGCGGCCGCGGTGGCGAGCGCGGTGGTGACGACGCTTCGGCGGGTCGGGAACGCCATGGATTCTCCCGGGGAGCGAGTGGTGGACCGGACGGGCGGACGCGACCGAGTATGCGATGGTGATCGCCGCAACGGGCAGACTCCGCACAAGAGTTGATCCGGTCGTCGCCCGCCCGTCGACTGCCGTTCGCCCGGTCAGGCCGGGACCGTCCAGCGCTGGTTGACGCCGCCGGTGCAGGTGTAGACGCCGAGCGGGGTGCCGTTGGCGCTGCCGCCCCCGTAGGCGTCCAGGCACTGCCCGGTGGCGGGGTTCACCAGGGCCGCGCCGTCGATCCGCCACTGCTGGGCGGCCGAGCCGTCGCAGACCGCGGTCCGTACGGTGGTGCCGCTCACGGCCATGCAGTGGAACTGCGCGCGGAGCGTGCCGTCGGCGGCCCGTACCCAGTTCTGGTTGTTGCCGCCGTTGCAGCTCCAGAGGTCGAGCTGCGTTCCGGTGGTGCCGCCGGGGATGTCGACGCAGGCGCCGCCGATGCCGGTGAGGGAGCCGGACGACGAGTTGCCGATGCCGTCCTCGTGCACGCTGCCGCCGCCCTGGCCGCGCACCGAGGCGCCGTTGGAGCAGGTGCCGCTGACGCTGGTGGAGCCGCGTGCGGCGGTGACGGTTCCGCTGCCCGCCGTACCGCTGGGCAGGTCGAAGAGGGCCTTGGAGTACGGCGAGTCGGTGCAGGTCGCGGCGTTGTTGTTCCAGTCGAAGTACTCGACCCAGTCGACCATTCCGCCGGTGGAGACCTTCGCGCCGGTGCCGGTCTGCAGGCTGCCGAGGACGAATGACGTGTCCGCGGTGACATCGGTGATGGTGGCCCGGTACCAGCCGGCCGTCGTGTCGGGAGCGACGCGGAAGCGGTAGTGGTGTCCGGCCGTGAAGCGCTCACCGAGCCGGCAGGTGTAGCCGGTGCCGCCCTCGGCGAACGTCTGGCAGTAGGTGCCCGTGTCTCCCGGCCTTCCTCCGGTGGAGTCCCAGAGCGAGAAGAGGAACAGGCCGCCGCCGGAGCGGTTGCGCTGCATTCCGATGTAGCCGCCGACCCCGTTGGTGAAGCCGAACTGGTGGGACCAGAAGACGTTCGCGCGGCCGGGGTCGGACTGGACGGTCGTCCCGAAGGTGACCTCGTCGAGGGCGGTCGTCCCGGCCGGGAACGTGTAGTTGCTGTATGAACCCGGGGTCTGGCCGGCCGCCGCGGACGGCCCGGCCAGCCCCAGGCAGGCGGCGACGGCGAGGATCACCACCACGACGGTGGCGCGCGCTCCATGCATGTCCCACTCCTTGTCCGGACGGATCGACCGACCCACCCTTTGGTCATGGACTCGTCAATAAGAGTGGGGGTGCGCCACGCCCAGGGGTATGGACTTATCCGTTCGGGCTCATGGACTCCCGCGCTGCGCCCGGTCCGGAGCACTCCCGCCAGCCGACCGTGCGGTCGCACCAGCGTTCCAGCAGCACCCGGTCGTGGCCTACGGCCAGCAGCCCGGCCCCGGACTCCCTCCGGTAGGACTCGACGACCGCCACCAGCGCGGCGGTCGTCGACGCGTCGAGCATCGCGGTCATCTCGTCGCAGATCAGCCAGCGCGGCCGCAGAACCAGCGCCCTCGCCAGGCAGGCGCGCTGCAACTGGCCGTCGCTCACCTCGTGCGGGCGCCGGCCCAGCAGCTCCGGCGTGAGCCCGACGGCCGGTGCCAGCCCGGCCACCCGGTCCGCGACCTCCGAGCGGCGGCCGGTCGCCCGCAACGGCTGGGCGATGAGTTCGCGCAGGGTGAGCCGGGGGTCGGCGGAGAGCCGGGGCTGCTGGAAGACGACGCCGACGGCGGTGCGCTGCGCACGCGGGGCACGGTGCCGCCAGCCGCGTACCGGTTCGCCGTCGAGCACGACCGTGCCCGCGTACGGGCGGTGCAACAGGGCCGCGACTCTGGCCAGGGTGGACTTGCCGCAGCCGCTCGGGCCCAGCAGTCCGAGGGACTCCCCCGGCGCCAGGCTCAGCGAGGCCTCGCGGACGACGGGATCGCGCCGGTCGTATCCGGCGGTGACGCGGGTGAGTTCAAGCACGGACCGGCTCCTCCCCGTCCGCCCGCACACCGTGGTGGCAGGCCAGACGGCCGTCGAACGGGGGCTGTACGGAACACCGGTCGTCGGCGCGCCCGCAGCGGGCCGCGAACGCGCACCCCTCGGGAAGCGCTCCGAGCTCGGGCGGCATTCCGGGGATCGGTACGAAGGCGCGCTCCGGCAGGGCGTCGAGGAGTCCGCGCGCGTACGGGTGGCGTGGTCCCGGCTTCCCGAAGAACCGCTCGGCGTCGGCGAGTTCGACGATGCGGCCCGCGTACATCACGGCGACCCGGTCGGCGATCCGCTCGGCCGCCGCGAGATCGTGAGTGATGATCAGCAGCGCCCGGCCCCCGTCGGTGTGGCGGCGCAGTTCGTCGACGGTCCGCTCGACCAGCTCGCGGTCGAGCCCGGTGGTGGGCTCGTCGGCGAGGAGCAGGGGTGCGTCGCCGATCAGGGCGAGCGCGGTCGCGGCCCGCTGGGCGAGACCGCCGGAGAGTTCGTGCGGATACCGGTCGAGGTGCCCGGACGGGAACGAGGCGCGTGCGGCGGCCTGTTCGGCCGCGGGGCGCAGGGCGGGCCTGCGGGCGCCGGTCAGTTCGCGGAGGGTCTCCTCCAGCTGGGCGCGTACGGTGCGGACCGGGGTGAGGTGTGCGGCGGGGCTCTGCGGTACGAGTCCTATGCGGCGGCCCCGTACCGTACGGGCGAGGGTGCGTTCACCGGCGGTCAGGAGATCGGTGCCGTCATCGAGCAGCGCCGAGCCCGAGGTCCGCGCATTGCCGGGAAGCAGTCCCAGCAGCGCCGAGGCCAGCACGGACTTCCCGCAGCCGCTCTCGCCGACCAGGGCCAGGCACTCCCCCGCCGCGAGGTCGAAGTGCGCGTCGGCGACGGCGGCGATGTGCCGGCCGCCCCGCATCCGGAAGCGTACGGAGAGGCCACGGACGGAGAGGACCGGCTCCTTCGGGCCGGGGGCGTTCTTCACAGCATCAGCTCCGATCGGCGGCGCGGGTTGATCCGCTCCCGCCAGGCGCCGGCGAGGCCCGCCAGCGCGAGGGTCGGTATCACCAGGAACAGGCCGGGGAAGAGCGTCGGCCACCAGTCCCCGGCGAGGAGCGAACCGCGCGCCGTCTGCACGAGATTGCCCAGGCTCGCCTGATGGGTGGGCAGCCCGAGCCCCAGGAAGGAGAGCGCGGACTCGTGCCACATGGCGTGCGGCACCATCAGCACGGCCGCCAGGCCCGCCTGCGGAAGCACGGCGGGCAGCAGATGCCGGACGACGACCCGCCCGCGCGAGGCCCCGCCGGAGATCGCCGCGTCGATGAACGGACGCGAGCGGAGCGAGAGCACTTCGGAGCGGACGATCCTGGCCGTCGAGAGCCAGTGGGTGAGCGCGACGGAGACGATCACCGGGCCGACGCCGGGCCGGAACATGGCGACGATGAAGATGCCGAGCAGCAGATGAGGTACGGACGAGAAGGTGTCCACCAGCCGCATGACGACGCGGTCCGTCCAGCCTCCGAACGCCGCGGCCAGTGCGCCGACCGCGGTCCCGATGACGGTCGCGGTGAGCCCGGCGACGACGCCGACGAGCAGCGAGACGCGGAGCCCGTAGACGCAGCGCAGGAGCAGATCGCGCCCGACGTCGTCGGTGCCGAACGGGTGCTGCCAGGACGGTGGCCGGAGCTTGGCCGCCAGGTCGACGGCCTGCTGGTC
Organism: Streptomyces sp. NPDC058240; assembly: GCF_042882135.1. NCBI lineage: Bacteria > Bacillati > Actinomycetota > Actinomycetes > Kitasatosporales > Streptomycetaceae > Streptomyces > Streptomyces sp. NPDC058240. The sequence goes on along the minus strand of NZ_JBHVWT010000023.1, from coordinate 2,943 downwards.
GAGCTGGACCAGCGGCGGCACGAGCAGGACCGCGAGCAGCACCGCGGCGACGATCCCGGCGGAGCTGACCACGCGGACACGGCGGGTCGTGCGGCCGGCGGGTCCGAGGTCGGGTTCGGGTTCGGGTTCAGCCATCGAAGCCCACTCTCGGGTCGGCGAGCGCGTACAGCAGATCGGAGAGGAGGTTGCCGAGGACGACCGCCACGGTGGCCAGCACCGTGAGCGCGGCCAGCAGCGGGAAGTCGACGGAGGTGGCGGCCTGCACGGTGGCGGCGGCGATGCCGGGCCAGCTGAAGACCGTCTCGACGAGGAGGGCGCCGGTGATGAGTTCGGGGACGCGGGAGCCGATGAGGGTGAGCATCGGCAGCATGCCGGAGCGCAGCGCGTGGCCGAGCAGTACGGTCCGCTCGCTCAGTCCGCGGGCGCGGGCGCCGCGCACCGGGTCCTCGCCGAGCGCGTCCGCGACACCCTGGCGCACGTAGAGGAAGAACCACGGCAGCTGGGAGATCCCGAGCACGGCCGCGGGGAGCACCAGATGGCCGGCGACCTGCCCGAAGGTGACGGTGTCGCTGGCCGCGTCGGTGAGACCGCCGGCCGGGAGCACGTCGAGTTCCAGGGCGAAGAACCAGATGGCGAGCAGCCCGAGCCAGAAGGCCGGGGCGGCTTCGAGCGTGTACGCGGCGGAGCTGACGCACCGGTCGAGCAGGCGACCGGGCCTGCGGGCGGCCAGTACGCCGAGGCCCGTGCCGAGGAGCACGGCGACGGCGAAGGCGGTCGCGGCGAGCAGCACGGACCATCCGAGGCGTTCGCCGATGACATCGGCGACCGGCTGACGCATCACGGCGGAGTCGCCGAAGTCGCCGCCGAGCGCCGAGCTCAGCCAGTTCCACCAGCGGCTCACGAGCGGTTGGTCGACACCGAGGTTGGCCCGCAACTGGTCGAGGTTCTCCTGCGATGCGGTGAGCCCGGCGGTGCCCGCGTACGCCTTGACCGGGTCGAAGGGGGAAGCGGCGGCGACGGCGAAGACGCCGAACGTCACGGCGGCCAGGACGGGGACGGCGAGCAGCGCCCGCCGTCCCGCCATTCTGCCCATCGGCCCCCAGGGGAGACGGTGGTTCACTTCTTCGGCGTCCAGTCCTCGACGTTCCACCACGGGCCGGATGCCAGTCCGTGGTCGTGCGGTTCGACCTGAGTGGTGAGGGGGCCGAAGCGGTCCTTCACGACGTAGAGGTGGTCGATGTGGGTGAGGAAGGTGTAGCCGGGGTTCTTCACCAGCTCGCGCTGGACGGTGTCGTAGGCGGCCTTGCGTTCGGCGTCGTCACCGCTCCTGCGGCCCGCATCGAGGGCCCGGTCGACGGCCTTGTTGTCGTACCAGGCCATGTTGTTGAAGCCGTCGCCCGCGAGCGAGGACTTCAGCAGTGTGTACTGGTCGAAGTCGGGATCGGCGGGCGATCCGCCGCCCGCGAGGACCGCGTCCTGCTTCATCCGGGGCTCGATGACCTCCCAGGTGCCGGCCTCGGTGGTGATGTCGATGCCGGCCTTCTTGGCGTCGGAGGCGTAGGCGAGCGCGTGGTCCTGGCGCAGCTTGTCGCCGGTGAGGTACCAGAGCGGGAAGGCGGCGCGTACGCCGTCCCTGGTGCGGATGCCGTCCTTGCCGGGCTTCCACCCGGCGTCGTCGAGGATCTTCTTCGCGGCGGCGAGGTCGTGGGAGCGTTCGGTGCCCTTGGTGAACCACTCGCTGTCGGTGGGGACGGGCCCGTACGCGGCCCGGCCCTCGCCGTTGAGGATGGAGTCGACCATGGCCTTCCGGTCGACGGCGACATCGAGGGCGCGCCGGACGGCGATGTCGCCCGTGACCTCGTTGTGGGTGGGCAGGGTCACGGTGCGGTAGTCGTACGTGGTGGCGGCGTACGTGCGGGTGCCGCTGCCACGGGCGAATCCCTTGGCCAGGTTGGGCGGCAGGATCGCGCCGTCGAGCTCCCCGGAGCGCAGCCGGGTGGCGCGTATGTCGTCGTCCTTGATGATCGCCATGGTGAACTTCTTCACCTTCGGCGCGCCGCCCCAGTAGCCGGGGTTGGCCCTGAAGCCGATCTTCTCGCCCTTGGACCACTTGGTGAGCAGGTACGGTCCGGTGCCGACGGGGCGGGTGGTGAAGGCACCGGTGTTGACGTCCTGCTTGCCCGCGATGTGTTCGGGTGCGATGGGCAGGACGGTGCGCTGGGCGAAGGGCGCGTAGGGGTACTTGAGCCTGAAGACGACGGTGCCGTCGCCGTTCGCCTCGACGCTCTTCACCGCGTCGAGTTCGGTGCGGGAGGCGTTGTTGGTCTTCTTGTCGAGGATGGTCCGGTAGGTGAAGACCACGTCCTTCGCGCCGAAGGGCTCGCCGTCGCTGAACTTCACGCCCTTGCGGAGCCGGTAGGTGTACGTCAGCCCGTCGTCGCTCACCTCGGGGAGGGCGGTGGCGAGCGCGGGTCGCAGCTTCATGCCGGCGTCGAGGGCGAGCAGCCCGTCGAAGATCTTGGAGTTGCCGTCCTTGCCGTAGCCGAGCAGCGGGCTGAGGCTGTCGGGCTCGTAGGCGATGCCGACCACCGCCGAGTCCCCCGCACCCGACCCGGAGTTGCCGCCGTCCGGGCCACCCGGTTGTGAACAGGCCGCCGCGTTCAACGACAGCACGGTCGCCAGTGTCGCGGCGGCCGCTCCCCGTATCGATCGGGCCGTCATACTCTGCACATCCCTTATTGAAGATCAGATGTTATTGCGAAACTATCGCAATTAAACAGCAGGTAAAGGGGTGCCGGATACCCCGCCGACCGGGGAGACGGAGGAGGGGGGGGGGGGGGGTGTGGGGCCCCCCCTCCCCCCCCCCCCCCCCCCCCCCCCCCCCCCCCCCCCCCCCCCCCCCCCCCCCCCCCCCCCCCCCCCCCCCCCCCCCCCCCCCCCCCC